>JANMPI010000145.1:0-3483 GCA_031369785.1 Acidobacteriota bacterium | reverse complement strand
CGCAACCTCGCGGGGGCAAAGGACGCCGCGGAGGCGCTGCGCCGCATCGAGGAGTACGACGTCGAGTGCTCTATGGTGAAGGTCTACGCCTCGGAGATCCTGGACTACTGCGTGGACGAGGCGGTGCAGGTCTTCGGCGGCGCCGGCTACGTCGAGGACTACGCGGCCGAGCGCTACTGGCGCGACGCGCGCGTCAACCGCATCTTCGAGGGGACCAACGAGATCAACCGTCTGCTCATCCCCGGCCGCCTCATCCGCCGCGCGATGAAGGGGGAGCTGCCGGTGTTCGACAAGGCATACGCGCTCATGGACGAGATCACGGCCGGGCCCGCCGCGCCCTCGGACGACGATTCCTTCCTGGCCGCGGAGACGGCGATGGTGGCGGGGGCGAAGAAGGCCGCCCTCATGACCATCGGCCTCGCGGTGCAGAAGTTCGCCGAGGGCATCACCGAGCAGCAGGAAGTTCTGGGCCATTTCGCGGACATCGCGATGGAGACGTACGCCCTCGAGTCCGCCGTGCTGCGGGCGCGGAAGCGCGCGGCGGCGCAGGGCGAAGGGGGGACGGCGCTGGTGGCGGCGGCCGTCCGCTGCTTCGCCCAGGACGCGATGGACCGCGTCGACGTCTCGGCGCGCCGGCTCCTGGCCGCGGTGGACGAGGGCGACATGCTGCGCACGTACCTCGCCGCGCTGCGCCGGTTCACGAAGCGCGAGATCGCCGACACCGTGGCGCTCCGCCGGCAGGTGGCGGAGGCGGCGATCGAGGCGGGAGGGTATCCGCTCGGCTGAGGTGACGGCGACCCTCCTCGTCGTCGACGACAACGAGCAGAACCGCGACATGCTGTCGCGGCGGCTGATCAAGCGCGGCTATTCCGTTCTCACCGCCGACGGCGGCGTGGCCGCCCTGGAAATCGTCCGCGGGCAGCCGGTCGACCTGATCCTCCTCGACATCGAGATGCCGGGGATGACCGGGCTCGAGGCGCTGGAGATCCTGCGCCGGACCACGACCCGTGCCGACCTTCCCGTGATCATGGCCACCGCGCGGGACCAGGGGCAGGACATCGTGGAGGCGCTCTCCCTGGGGGCCAACGACTACGTCACCAAGCCCCTCGACTTCCCGGTGGTGATCGCGCGGGTCGAGAGCCAGCTCTCGCTGAAGCGCGCCATGGAAGAGATCCGTCGGCTGGCCGGCGAGCTCGAGATCCGCAATCGCTTCATCCAGCGCACGTTCGGCCGCTACCTGAGCGACGAGGTGGTGGCGAGCCTCCTGGAGACGCCGGAAGGGCTGGCGCTGGGCGGCGAGAAGCGCGAGGTGACCCTGCTCTTCGCCGACCTCCGCGGCTTCACCGCCATGGCGGACCGCTTCACGCCCGAGCAGGTGGTGGGCCTGCTCAACAACTACCTCGGCACGATGGCCGACATCATCACGAAGTACCAGGGGACGATCGACGAGTTCATCGGCGACGCCATCCTCGCCCTCTTCGGCGCACCCGTGGCCCGGCCCGACGACGCCGAGCGCGCCGCCGCCTGCGCGGTGGCGATGCAGCTCGCCATGCGGGAGGTGAACGAGTGGAACCGCGGCGCGGGGCTGCCGGAAGTGAAGATGGGGATCGCGGTCAACACCGGGGACGTGGTGGTCGGCAACATCGGGTCGCAGACCCGCGCCAAGTACGGCGTGGTGGGGACGCACGTGAACCTCGCCGGCCGCATCGAGGGCTTCACGGTGGGCGGGCAGATCCTCGTCTCCGACGCGACCCTCACGCGCGCCGGGGGATCGCTCGCCGTGGGGGAGCGCGTCAGCTTCGAGGCCAAGGGGTTCCAGCAGCCGGTGGTCGTCCACGACCTCCGCGGGGTGGGCGGCAAGCACGCGCTCTTCCTTCCCGTCCGGGAGGAAACGCTCCGCGCGCTGGCGCGGCCGCTCGCCGTCTCCGTCACCCTCCTCGCCGGCAAGCAGGTGCAGGACGCGGCGGTGGCGGGCACGCTGGTCAAGGCGTCGGCGGAATCCGCGGAGCTGCGCGTGCCGCTCGACCTCGCCGCGTTCGCCAACGTCCGCCTGCGCCTCGACGCGCCCGGAGTGCCGGGCGAGATCTACGCCAAGGTGACCTCGCCCGCCGGCGAAGGGGCCTTCGTCGTCCGCTTCACCTCCGTCGACCCCATGGCGGCGCGAATGCTCGAGCGCGCGGCCGGCTAGTTCGCGGGCGCCGCGGTCAGCTCCTTCGCGGTAACGTCGTCGAGATCGCCGGTCGCCGGCTGCCCCTTGTCGATCTGGAAGGTCGCGATGGCCCGGCGCGTGGGCTCGTCGAGGATTCCCGACACCGCGCCCGCATAGGCGCCGCGCGCCTTCAGCGCCTGCTGCGCGCGCTTGATGTCTTCGGCGGCGACGAGGATGTTGCGATCGCCGGGGCCCTGCGCCCCCGCCCCGGCGGTGATCGTCACCGGCTTGTCCAGCCGCATCGCGAGCACCGTCCCGCGGGTGATGTTCACCGTGGCCGGCCCGAGCCCCGACGCCGCCCACTCGTCGGCGAGGTCCTCGCGGTTCTCGCCGCTCGTCCCCACCAGCGTCGAGGCCTTGAGGTCGGGCTCGGTGCCGGATCCGATGAGCACCACGTCCACCTTGCGGCCGGTGGTGAGCTTCGCCTCCTGCTCGAGGATTTTCCTGCGCTCGTCGGTCTTGAAGCTCGTGAGCACGCCCTCGATGTCATGCAGTTGGCCGCCCGCGTCGAGCGTTTCGAACTTGATCGCGACCGCGGCCGACCTGGCGCCGTTCTTCGCGGAGCGCACGTGCTTGATCTCGCCCATCAACACCGCGTCCTGCGGAATGACGAGGCGGCCGCCGGCGAACAGCGGGCGCAGGACCGCGGCCTGGAAGACGCCGCCCTTCACTGCGCGCTCCGAGTCGACGGGCGTCACGACGCGGACCTCGATCGAGGTCCCCTTGGGAAGGGTCACCGTATCCTTCGCGGCCGACGCCGACGCGGCCAGCGCGAGGCACAAGGCGCCCGCCCACAGCAGGGCGATGCTCTTCATCGATTGCAGCCTCCTGCTTCCACTATAGAGGCCGCGGCGGTCAGGAACGGATTGCGTCCACCCGGAAGATCTCCATCTCCCCCTTGCCCTTCACGGGCATGAGGCCGAGGGACTCGCCGCGCGCGATGTCCCGGACGCGCTCCCAGGCCGTGGCGCTGACGCTCACTCCTGCCTTTGCCCCGTGGCTCTCCACGCGGGCGGCGGTGTTCACGGTGTCGCCCCAGAGGTCGTAGAGGTATTGCTTGCGGCCGACGACCCCCGCGACCACGGGGCCGGCGTGGATCCCGACCCGCACGTCCCAGCCCGCGGGCAGCCGCTTGGCCGTCTTCACCATCTCCAACCCGCAGCGCACCGCGCTCGCCACCGGGTTCGCGAGCGGGGTCAGGAGGCCGGCCGTGCTCATGAAGGAGTCGCCAATGGTCTTGATCTTGTACATGTCGTGGGCCGCGGCCAGGTCCT
>JANMPI010000082.1:0-2347 GCA_031369785.1 Acidobacteriota bacterium | reverse complement strand
CAGGACCGGGCATGGGTCGATCGCGAGAAGGCCTGCGATCAGTCCGTCCTACGAGCCGCTGAAAACTGACCCGCCGCTGACCCGCCGCGCCTTCCGCGGCTAGGGCCGGTTCCGTAAGTCGTTGTCGGAGTTGGTGGAGCTGATGGGGATCGAACCCATGACCTCGTGAATGCCATTCACGCGCGCTCCCATCTGCGCTACAGCCCCACTGGGGAAGGAGAAAACCGATTCTACCAGAGCGCCGGCGGCGTTGTCACGGATGGCGCGTTGGCGGCAACCGTGCGCTTCAGCGAGCGGCGCATGGCGCGCACGCTCTCGGCATCGTCGCTCACCAGGCCGACGTTGGACCCCCCCACGCGGATGAGATTCACCGTCGCGCCCCCGCCCGCCCACGCAAACGAGCGATCGAAGCGGACCGCTCCGGGGATGACGTAGAGAGACAGCTGATGGTCGCCCCCGTAGTAGACATGGGCGACCGTGCGGTCCAGCAGGCGGCAATAGCGGCCGCCGACGAGGTCGAGCCCGCCGACCGACGCGGGGACGAAGGGCAGCTCCGTCCCCCGGGCCGAGAACCAGGCGGCTAGACGCGCGGGATCGCCGGTCAGCACCTCCGCGGGCAGCCGCGCCTTGCCGAAGCAATGAGCGTGATCGACCGCTACCTGCCAGGCGACGAACGGTGACGACCCGTGCACCCATACCGCGAGGAGCAGCATCGCGGCCAGCGCCGGCAGCCATACGCGCCTCCGCAAGGTGGCCGGCTTCCGCGACCGCCGGCGCACGCGCGCGGCAAGACCGTAGGGCAGGGGAGGCGGCGGGAGCGCACGCACGGCGCTCGCCAGCATCCGCTCCACCGCCACTTGCTCGCGGCAGCGCTCGCAGGACGCGAGGTGCGACTCCACGATCTCCCGCTGCGCCATCGAGAGCGCGCGGTCCACATACCCGGTGACGCGGAGCGGATCGCAACCAGCCGAGATCGAAGACGCGTCGTCGCTCACGGGGCCTTCTTCGCGAGGGCGGTGCGCAGCAAGCCGCGGCCGCGGTGGATCCGCGACATCACGGTCCCCACGGGGATGGCGAGGGCGGCCGCGATCTCATCGTACGAAAGCTCCTCGACGTCGCGCAGCACGACGGCGACCCGGAACACCTCGGGGAGCGCGGCCAGCGCGCGCTCGATGTCTTCCGCGCCCGACGCCAGCGCTTCCTGGGGCGCCGGCACCGCGGGGCCGTCGGCGATCATCTCCACCGTCCGCGGCGACCGCCCGGCCCGGCGAAACGCGTCGGCGCGCGCGCGGTGGAGGATGGTGAACAGCCAGGCCCGGATGTTCGTGCCCGGCTGGAAGCGATCGAAGCCGCGGTACGCGCGGAGGAACGTCTCCTGCACCAGGTCCTCGGCATCATGGGCGTTGCGGGTCATCCGATACGCCGTGCCGTACAGGGCACGGAGGTGCGGAAGCGCCTCGGTTTCGAATCTTTCGTCGCGTGTCACGCATCCGGGCGGTATTCCTCTGCATGGGGAAACGCCGCCCTTTCGACTCCTATTCCTCGGCCCGTTCGCCGCCCCGCGATTCTGTCACGCCGCGATCGTTGACCGGCCCCCGGTCCCATCGCAGAATCGAAGATAGACGAGCATGAAGTACCTCACGACCCTCGAGGCGGCCCACGACCTGAACGTCAGCAAGCAGACGCTGCTCAATTGGCTGTACGCCGGCAAGATCCCCGAGCCACCGCGGAACCTGAAGGGCTACCGGCTCTGGAGCGAGTCCCGGGTGAACCTCGTGAAGAAGGTGATTGCGCAGGGGCGGCTCCACTCCCGCACGGTCGTGCACCGCCATCCCTCCAACCACCCCGAGTTCGTCGCCCAGTACGCGCGCGAGGTCACCGAATTCCTGCGCGATGGCGCCATCGACATGGCCACCTTCCTCCGGGCGCTGGCCCAGGCGCGCTCTCCGCGAGCACGCCGTCCCGCACCCCGGCGCACGCGCCGCCGTTGAGCGAACGCCTCCGGGCCGCGCTGCTCGGAGCGGTCGTTCTCGCCGGCCCCCTCCCGGAGCCATCCCTGGTGCTGCGCGGGGGACGGGTCGTCGACGGCAGCGGCGCCGCGGGATGGACCGCGGACGTGCGGATCCAGGGCGATCGAATCCTCGACGTCGCTCCCGCCCTCTCCGTGTCGCCCGGGGAGCGGATCGTCGACGTCACCGGCCTCGTCATAGCACCCGGCTTCATCGACATCCACAGCCACGTCGACCGTCAGATCTTCACGCTGCCCGCGGCTTCGCAGACCGCGCAGGGGATCACCACCGCCGTCGTGGGCGTGGATGGCGCCGGGCCGTATCCCGTGGGCGCCTTC
>JANMPI010000029.1:0-2355 GCA_031369785.1 Acidobacteriota bacterium | reverse complement strand
CGCCATGGGCGCGCGCATCTCCGCGCCGGCGCCGATGGCCAGCGCGAGGGGCAGCATGCCGAAGATCATGGCCAGCGTGGTCATGACGATGGGACGGAGGCGCGTGCTGCCGGCGCGGATGAGCGCCTCGTTGCGCGGCGTGCCCTCACGCCGCGCCTGGTTGGCGAAGTCGACGAGCAGGATCGCGTTCTTGGTGACGAGGCCCATCAGCATGATCAGGCCGATCATGCTCATGATGTTGAGGGTGTCGCCGGTGGCGAGAAGCGCCACCGCGACGCCCACGAGCGAGAGCGGCAGCGAAAGCATGATCGCCAGCGGGTGCAGGAACGATCCGAACTGTGAGGCCAGGATCAGGTAGATGAACACCACGGCCAGGAAGAGGGCCTGGAACATGTTGTTGAACATGTCCTTCAGCTCTTCCGCGTCGCCGCCGTGCACGATGTCGTAGCCGGGAGGCAGCGCGATCTTGCCCGCCGCGGCTTCGATGTCGCCGGTGATCTCGCCCAGGCTGCGGCCGTCCGGGTTGGCGGAGACGCGCACCTCGCGCTGGAGGTCCTTCCGCCGGATGGTCGACGGCCCGGTCGCCGACTGAGCGGACGCGGCCTGGCGCAGGGCGACCAGGATCTTGTCGCCGTTGGCGTCGTCCTTGTCGGTGGCCACCGTCAGCTCCAGCAGCTCGCCGGAGAAGCGGCGCTGGTCCGCGCGCAGCCGCACGCGCACGTCGTGGGTGTCGCCCGCCGCGTCCTCGATCACCGAGGCCACCTCGCCGCCCACCGCCGCACGCAGCGTGGTCGCGATCCCCGCCACGTTGATCCCGAGGTCTGACGCGCGCTGCCGGTCGACCAGCACCTGCATCTCCGGCTTCGACTTCTCGAGGCTCGTTTCCACGTCCGCGACGCCCTGGATGCCGTTCATCGCGCGGATCAGGTCACGCGAGATGCGATCGAGCTCGTCGACCTCCGGCCCGCGCACGCTGATCTGGATCGGCTTCTGCCCGAACGGTCCAGCCTCGAAGAACCCGAAGGTGAGCCCGGGGATGACCTCGACGCTGTGGCGCGCCTCGCCCAGCACCTCGCTGAACGTCTTCCCCTTGGCGCTCCGAAGCTTCACGTACGTCACGCCCTCCGTCACCGGCCGGTACTGGGTCCCCGCCGCGCCGATGGTCGTGTACGTGTACTCGACGTCGGGGATGGACTTCAGGCGCCGGACCACCTCGCGCGCGCGATCCGAGGTCTCGCGCAGCGTCGCGCCCGGCGTGGCGCGGAACGCGACCTGGTACTCGCCGCGGTTGAAGTCGGGCATGAAGTCGCCGCCGAGGATGGCGAGGATGGGAAAGCTGGACAGGAACGCGACCACGGCCATCCCCACCACGGCCCGCCGGTGCCGCAGCGACCACGCGAGCAGCCGCTCGTAGCGGACGTGCAGGTCGTCGAAGGCCTTGTTGAATCCGGCCAGCTTGCGGCCGAGCCAGTTCTGCCCGCCGTGGCCGTGCCCCTCGATGTCGGGATCGACCCACCGGGACGAGAGCATGGGGTCGAGGGTGAAGCTCACGAAGAGCGAGACGAGAACCGCGGCCGCGACGGTGATTCCGAACTCGTAGAAGAACTGGCCCACCATCCCGCCCATGAAGGCGACGGGGACGAAGACGGCGACGATGGTGAACGTGGTGGCCATGACCGCGAGGCCGATCTCCGCCGTGCCGTCCCGCGCCGCCGTGAAGTGGTCCTTGCCACGCTGCAGGTGACGGACGATGTTCTCGCGCACGACGATGGCGTCGTCGATGAGCATGCCGATGGCCAGCGAGAGCCCCATCAGGGTCAGCACGTTCAGGGTGAAGCCGAAGACGCGCATGGCGATGAACGCCGCCACTACGGAGATGGGCAGCGTGAGCCCGGTGATCACCGTCGAGCGCCACGAGTTCAGGAACAGGAACACGATGAGGACGGTCAGGATGCCGCCGATGATCATCGTGGTGTTGACGTCGTGGATGGAGTCCCGGATGAAGACGGAATCGTCGCGGACGATCTGCAGGGTGACGCCCGCGGGCAGCTCGCCCTGGAGGCGCTCGACGGTGCGCCGGATGCCATCCGCCACCGCCACCGTGTTGGCGCCGGACTGCTTCTGCACGTCCAGCGCGAGGGCCGGCTGCTCGTCCAGGAAGGCCGCGTTCTTCGCTTCCTCGACCCCATCCACCACGTCGGCTACGTCCCGCACGTAGACGCTCGTCGCGCCCATCCGCTTCACCGGGATCCCCCCGATTTCGTCCGCGCCGTGGGCGCGCGCGCTCACCCGCACCAGCGCCTCCGAGGCCCCGCGGTTCGCCGATCCCGCCGGCGCGTCCACGTTCTCGTTGCG
>JANMPI010000602.1:0-2001 GCA_031369785.1 Acidobacteriota bacterium | reverse complement strand
CTCCTGGGCGAGGGCGGTCGCCTTCTTCTCCGCTTCGTCGCGCGGCGGGTTGACGTCCGCGCTGCCGGTCAGCCGTTCGAGGGCGCGCCGCGACGGCTCGTATTGCGGGCTGTAGCGCACGGCGCGGCGATATTCCTCGATGGCCGCCTTGCGATCGTTCCGCCGCTCGAACACCGCGCCCCGGTTGTGGTACGCCTCGACGTTCAGCGGATCGAGGCGGATGGCGGCGTCGAGCTGCTTCATCGCTTCGTCGTAGCGGCCCAGCGCGCCCAGCGCGCCGGCCATGCTCGTGCGGAGGGTCGCGTCGTCGGGCTCGCTCTTGACCAGCTTCTCGTACGCAGCCAGCGCCTCCGCCGGTCGGCCCTGCTCGAAGAGGAGACCGGCCAGGTTGCGCTCGCCCTGCGGTGAGCTCGTGGTGTCTTCCGTCCGCGCGGACGGGCTCGCCGGCTTGCCGGTGTCGCCGACGTATCCGAGGCTCTTCAGCCGCTCGAGGATCTGCGGGTCGACCGCGGCGTCCTGGGTGGTGGACGGCGCGGCGGTCCCTCCGCCTTCGTAGCTCGCGACGACGGAGCCGGACGCGGGAACGTCGAGGACTTCCGTGAGCGCGCGTCCGGGCATGTCGGCCGCCCGGGGCAGTCCGCTGAGCGCGAGGACGGTGGGCGCGATGTCGACCAGCACGGCCTGGTCGATCCGGCCCGCGGGCTTCACCGCCCGCCCATACATATAAAGGATGCCGTCCTCGCGGTGGAACCGCTCGCTGACCCGCCGCATGTCGCGGGTCTTGGTCGGATCGTCCTGCAGGGCGCCGAGCTGGAAGCCGTGGTCGGAGAGCACGATGAGCGTGGTGTTGCGATCCATGGCCGCCATGTACTCGCCGAGGATGAGATCCGCATGGAGGTACATCGCCTCCACCGCGCCCCCGAACTTCCGCTGCTGCGCGAGGAGCTCGCCGGACAGACCCTCGGCCCGGAACAGGTGGCCGAAAAGGTGCGCCACGGAGTCGGTGGCCTCGATGTAGGTGGTGAGCAGGTCGGGCTTTTCGTCCGCCCAGAGCTTGAGGCCGATGCGCCGATAGCTGTCCGCGGTGGCGAGCGCCCACCGGAAGTGGCTCACGTCGTCGTCGAAGGAGAACGGGCGGTTGAGCTCCTCCGGCGTCACGTCGATGTAGGCGGCCGCCTCCGCGGGCGTGATGTCGGTCGGGCGCCGGACCAGCGGCTGGATGCGCGCGAAAAGCTCCGGCGGATAGGTCACGCCCTTGGTGTCCGCCGCCGCTTCGTGCCCCTGCGGGAAGAGGAAGTGGTAGCAGGTGTGGTCGCTGACGATCGCGCCCTTCACCGTCTCCGCGGGCCACGTCGCCCACCATCCGACCGACGCCACCGTCTTCCCGCGCTCGGAGAGGATGTTCCAGAGCGCCTTCACCTTCCGCATGTGGCTGGTGACGGGCAGGTTCTCGCCCGTCGGGCTGATCGGTGAAGTGGCCGATACCATGCAGGTCGGGCGTCTTGCCGGTCGCGATCGTCGTCCAGATGACCGGGCTCAGCAGCGGCGGCGAGCTGCGCAGCCGCCCATAGGCGCCTTCCTGGCGCAGCCGCGCGAAGTTCGGGAGCTTGCCTTCCGCCATCAGGAGGTCGACGGTCTGCGGGTCCATGCCGTCGAAGCCGAGGATCATCACGCGCGGCGACGCGCTGCGTGAGCGGCCGAAGATGAGGACCAGCGCGACCAGGATCGCGACCGCGGCGCCGAGGAGCGGGATCAGCCGGGCGCGACGGGATCGGGGCATTCGCGCGAATGTCTGACGGCGCTGCCCGCAAGTCAAGTTTGGCGATCGGTTGACGCGCCGGTCACGCGGGTGGGACGATCGTTGAACACTTTCCGGATGGATGAGGTGTCTTGTGAGTCTCCGTCGTCGCGCATCCGCTCTGGCCGCGGCGTTTGTCCTGACGACTGCCGCTCAGGCGGGGGCGCAGGTCCCCCTCGGCTCCGAGTTCCGCGTGGACACGA
>JANMPI010000596.1:0-5000 GCA_031369785.1 Acidobacteriota bacterium | reverse complement strand
CGCGATCGCGGTAAAGGGTGGCGAGCTCGACCTGTCATGGATCAGCGACAACGTCACGCGATTGACCGGTCATCACGTGCCGGAAGCCCTCGGCAAGAGCTGGTGGCCCGAGAACATCCATCCGGAGGACAGGGAGCGCGTGCTCGCCGAGCATCGCCAGCCGTATGCGCTCGACCGCCTCCTTCTGGAGTATCGGTTCCGGCGCAAGGACGGGAGCTGGTTCTGGGTCCGGGACGAGAAGCGCCTCGTGCGCGACGCGCAGGGCGCGCCAGCCGAAGTCGTCGGCTCCTGGGCGGACATCACGGAGCGCCGGCGGGCGGAGCGCTGGCAGGCGATGCAGCATGCGGTGACACGGGTGCTGGCGGACTCGACCTCGCTGGGCGCGGCCGCGCCCGGGATCATCCAGGCCCTCTGCGAGACCGTAGGCGCGACGTTCGGCGCGATCTGGGAGATCGACCGTCAAGCCAACGTCCTGCGTTGCGCGGAGCTCTGGCACGTGCCGGACCCGGCCGCGGACGAGCTCGCGGCGCAGACCCGGCAGATGGCGTTCGCCCCCGGGAACGGGCTGCCCGGCCGGGTGTGGGCGAGCGGCAAGACGCTCGTCGTGCCCGACGTGGCGAAGGACGGGTGCTTCCCGCGCGCGGCCGCCGCGAAGCGCGCCGGGCTGCGCGGCGCCTTCGGATTTCCGATCCTCCTTCGCGACGGCGTCACGGGCGTGATCGACTTCCTGGGTCCCGAGACGCTCGAGCCGGAGCGGGAGCTCGTGGCCGCGCTCTCCGCGATCGGCAGCCAGATCGGCCAGTTCATCGAGCACCGGCGCGCGGACCAGCAGCTCCTTCAGGCCCAGAGGATGGAAGCAGTCGGTCAGCTGGCGGGCGGCATCGCCCACGACTTCAACAACATCCTGGGCGTGATACTCGGCTACGGCGAGCTCGCGTCGCGCGAGCTCGGAGCGTCCCACAAGACGAACCGCCGCATCGAGGAAATCCGCAAGGCCGCGGAGCGCGCTGCCGCGCTCACCCGTCAGATCCTGACCTTCAGCCGCAAGCAACCGGTCGAGGTCCGCGTCTGCGACCTGAACCACATCGTCGACGAAACGAAGAAGATGCTCCTCCGCCTCATCGGAGAAGACGTGCAGCTCACCGTCGCCCTCGGGAAGGGGCTCGGCCACGTCCGCGCCGACCCGGGCCAGCTCGGGCAGTTGATCCTGAACCTCGCCGTGAATGCGCGCGACGCGATGCCGTCCGGTGGGCGGCTGAGCATCGAGACCTCCAACGTCGACCTGGACGAGGCCTACGCCCGAAGCCATCCCGAAACCCGCCCTGGTCGCTACGTGATGCTCGCCGTGGGGGACACCGGTATGGGGATGAAGCCGGCGACGCTGGCGCGCCTCTTCGAGCCCTTCTTCACGACCAAGGAGCCCGGGAAGGGGACCGGCCTCGGCCTCGCGGTCGTCTACGGCATCGTCAAGCAGAGCGGCGGCAGCGTCTCCGTCCACAGCGAGCCGGGCCGCGGCTCGACGTTCAAGGTGTTTCTCCCGCGGACCGATGCAGCGGAGTCGAAAGATGCGGTGGCCCCCTCGGATGCGGCCCC
This sequence comes from Acidobacteriota bacterium, assembly GCA_031369785.1. Lineage (GTDB taxonomy): Bacteria > Acidobacteriota > Vicinamibacteria > Fen-336 > Fen-336 > JANMPI01. Next base: position 3,407 of record JANMPI010000596.1, on the reverse strand, counting down.
GGGCGGATCGGAGGTCATACTCCTGGTCGAGGACGAGCAGGCCTTGCGAGCCATCATTTCCGAGACGCTCCAGATGGCGGGCTACCCGGTGCTCGAAGCCGAAGATCCCCGCCAGGCATTGATCATCGCGACGGAGAGCCGGCGGCCGATCCGACTGGTGATCACCGACGTCGTCCTGCCCGGGCAGAGTGGGCCGGAAACGGCGGCCCAGATCCGGGCGATCCAGCCCGGCGCGCGTGTGCTGCTGATGTCGGGCTACACGGACAGGCTGCTCGACGGGGACACCCTGCTCGAGCCGGGCGCGCCGTTCATCGGCAAGCCCTTCACGATCGACGCCCTTCTGCGCAAGGTGCGCGAGGTGCTCGACGGGCCGTGATACCCCGGTCGGTGGTATATTCGTGGGTATGAGAGTCAAGACGTCGGTCACCATCGACGAGGACCTGTTGAAGGCCATCGACAAGGCCGCCACCGCGGGCAGGAGCCGTTCCCGCATCATCGAGGACGCCACCCGGCAATACCTCGCGAGACGGGCGCGGGCGGTCAGGGAGAATCGCGACCTCCAGATCCTGAACGCGGCCGCGGACGCCCTCAACGAGGAGATGGACGACGTTCTCGCCTATCAGGGCGACGTCTGAAGCGCGGCGATCTCTTCCGAGTCCGCCGCCCGGGACGCGGTGATCCCAAGGCTTCCCGGGTGTTCGTCGTGGTCAGCCGCCAGGCCGTGATCGATTCGGCGTTCTCGACGGTGGTCTGCGCGCCGGTCTACTCCCGCCGTGACGGCCTCGCGACGCAGGTCGACGTGGGCGCCGACGACGGTCTGAAGCACGACTCCAGCATCCATTGCGACGCGCTGGTCAGCCTGTCCAAGGCCATGTTGGCCGACTACGTGGCCAGTCTGCGGGTGCCACGCCTTCGCGCACTCGATCACGCTCTCGGTGTCGCGCTCGCGCTCGCCTGACGGCCTGATGCTCGCCGTCTACGTCTCCGGGCATGGTTACGGGCATGCGACGCGGGTGGGCGAAGTGCTGCGCGCCGTGCGCCGACGCGACGCCTCGATCCCGGTGGCGATCGTGACGTCGGGACCGGAGGCGCTGTACAGGCGCGCTGTGCGCGGCCCGTTCGAGTTCCGGGCCGAGGCGTGCGACACGGGCCTGGCGCAGAAGAGCGCGCTGGTGATCGACGAAGAGGGGACGGTCGACGCCTGGCGACGCTTCGACGCCGGCTACGCGGCGCGTGTCGAGCGCGAAGCGCGATGGCTCCGCGATGCGGGAGCAAGCGTCGTGCTGGGCGACATCCCGCCGCTGGCCTTCGCCGCCGCCGCCGATGCCGGCGTTCCCGCAATCGCGCTTGGGAACTTCTCGTGGGACTGGATCTATCGCCACTTCGCCGCGCGCCAGCCGGCGCTGCACGAGGCCGCCGACCGCGCCGCGGCGGCGTACGGGCGCTGCGGCCTCCTGCTGGAGCTGCCGTTCGCCGGCGACCTGTCGGCCTTCCCGCGCCGGGAGCGCATTCCGCTCGTCGCGCGTCATCCGCGCGCCGATCGCGGCGATACGCGACGGAAGCTTCACCTCGACGGCGCCGTCGTGCTGGTTTCGTTCGGCGGCCTGGGCCTTCCGGGGTTCGACCCCGCGGTCCTCGCCCGGATGCCCGGCTTCACCTTCATCGTGTCCGATGGAGATCGCGGGCCGGCGAACGTCCGCTGCGTCACCAACACCACGATGGAAGCCGCGTGCCTCGAGTACGTCGACCTCGTGGCCGCGGCCGACGTCGTGGTCACGAAGCCCGGGTACGGGATCGTCTCCGACGCGATCGCCGCCGGTACGCGGATGATCTACACGGATCGCGGGGACTTCCCGGAGTACCCGATCCTCGTCCGCGAGATGGCGGAATGGCTGGCCTGCGCCTACGTGACCAACACGCAGCTGCTCGACGGCGATTTCGCCTCCGAGATCGACGCCGTCCTCGCGCGACCGATGCCGGCGCCGCCGCCGATGGACGGCGCGGAGCGCGCGGCGGACCGCATCCTCGCCGCTATGTGACAGGTCTCAGGCGCGATCAGCGGCAACGCGCCATGGTTCTGGCGTCGTTTGCTGCATCGCGCGCCCGGGTGTCCCGTCCACTACTTCTTCTGGCCGCCCACGGTCGGGCCCATCGACCGGTACCAGAGCTCGTCCACCGCCCCCGCCTGCAGCATCTTCACCGCGAACACGATCTGGCCGACGTGCACCGCCCAATGGTGCGACGTGCGCTGCACGAGGGCCAGCGCGGTGAAGGGCTCGCCGGCGCGATCGCTCACCTCGAGAAGCCGCGCGGGATCGAGCGAGTCGAGGACGCGGCCCGTCTCGTCGGCCGTCTCGCGCACGAGGGCCACGAGCTCGCCCTTCGGCATGGGCCCGCGGGCCGCGAACTCCGCGGGGCGGTCGCGGCGGTAATCCGATCCGCCGAGGCCGCGTCCGAGGAAGTGGCGGCTCGACCCGCAGACGTGAAGGACGAGGTTGCCGATGCTGTTGCTGCGATCGTTGGCGCGCCACCAGATCTGGTCTTCGGTGAGTGCCTCGAGGCAGGCCACGACCTGGGCCGGGAAGCCCTTCACGAGACGCTCGCGCGCCTCGTCGACGAGCGCCCGGCCCAGCTCCTCCGTCACAAGCCGATCCACTCCAAACCCGCCATCGCGTACTTCTTGATGTCGGCCTCGTACTTCCGGAACAGCGCGATGTTCTGGGGCGGGACGTCGAGGCCGCGGGCGCTCTCGCGCGTCTCCTCCGCCTGCTTGCGCAGGTCGTCGATGCCCTTCTGCACGCTCGCGTCGGCGTTGGGCGTATCCGCGTTGCGCATCTCCTTCGACTCCGCGCGCGCCTTCTCCATCTCCGCCGCGGCCTTCGTGTACGCGTCGGCGGCGGCATCGGAGACGCTCTTCCCGCCCGTGCTCTTCGCTACCTCCGCGGCCCAGGCCGTCTTGTAGACCTGCTCGACCATGAAGCGGTACTCGTCTTCGCTCATGCCGACATCGGCCAGGGCCTCCGCCTGCGCCACCCGGATCTCGTTGATCACCGAGAAACCCTTGGTGACGTCGCTGAAGTCGCCCTCCTTCTTCTTCCCCATGGCCTCGAGCGCGGCCTGGTGCTTCGCATAGACGGAGTAGACGCGCTTCCGGATGTCGATGAACTTCACCAGCCGGTCCTCGCGGATGACCCCGTCCGCCGGGGCTTCGAAGGGGCCGGACGCGTTGGCCTTCTTGTGGAGCTCGTCGATCCGGTCCTCGTTGCCGGTGACTTCCTCCACCTTGCCCTTCGCCCAGTACGCCGCGCCGCCGATCCCTACCGCGACGACGATGATCCCCAGTATCAAGACGACGCCGCAGCCGATTGCGATCTTCGCACCCGTAGTCACGCGAGAACCTCCTAGGC
>JANMPI010000582.1:0-2132 GCA_031369785.1 Acidobacteriota bacterium | reverse complement strand
CGCGCTACCTGTACGGGATCGAGTACGCGCCCAAGGACCTGCGCCTCAGCCTGGTGGAGGCATCGGAGCGCAAGATCGGCACCCCGGTCGACCAGGCCATGCTCTTCTGCTACCAGTACAACCCCGCCACCGGACGCTATGGCCTGCTCACGCTGCGCCTCGTCCGCGTCGGCGCGGTGCTGACCGTGCTCGCCCTCGGCGGCCTCATCGTCTCCCTTCGCCGCCAGGAGCGCGCGACCCTCCGCGCGAGGTCGCTCTGATGGACAGCTTCCCGCTCTTCCCCGAGCAGGCCTCCACCATCGCCGGGCGCGTGGATGCCCTCTACCTCTTCCTGATCGCCATCAGCCTTTTCTTCGGGACCCTGATCGCGACCCTCGTCATCGTGTTCGCGGTGCGCTACCGCCGCCGCTCGCCGACCGAGAGGCCCCAGGCCATCCTCGGCTCCGTCGCGCTCGAGCTCACCTGGACGCTCATCCCGCTCGGCATCGTGATGCTCATCTTCCTGTGGAGCGCGGAGATCTTCTTCTCCATGGTGCGGGTGCCCCCGGGCGCGATGGACGTGTACGTGGTGGGGAAGCGCTGGATGTGGAAGGCGCAGCACATGACCGGGCAGCGCGAGATCAACGAGCTTCACGTGCCCGTGGGCGTGCCGGTGAAGATCACGCTCGCCTCCGAGGACGTGATCCACAGCTTCTTCATCCCCGCCTTCCGCGTGAAGCGCGACGCGATCCCCGGCCGCTATCAGACGATGTGGTTCGAGGCCACGAAGCCGGGGCGGTACCATCTCTTCTGCGCCGAGTACTGCGGCACCAAGCACTCCGAGATGATCGGTTGGATCGTGGCCATGGAGCCGTCGGCGTTCCAGGCCTGGCTCGCGGGGGGCGGAACCGGGGAGGTCTCGATGGCGGCGGCGGGTGAGCGGAAGTTCCAGGAGCTCGGCTGCGTGACCTGCCACCGTTCCGACACCGCGGGACGCGGCCCGAACCTGCAGGGGCTCTTCGGGCGTCCGGTGCAGCTCGCCGCGGGCGGGACCGTCCCCGCCGACGAGGGATACATCCGCGAGTCGATCGTGAATCCCTCGGCCAAGGTCGTGGCCGGGTACCAGCCCATCATGCCCGCGTATCAGGGACTGGTGACGGAGGAATCGCTGATGCACCTCGTCGCCTATGTGCAGTCGCTGGGCGGCAGCGCCGCGGCCACGGGTGGGAACGGGCCCGCCGCCGCCCCCGTCGCCTCCCCGGCGCCCGAGGGACGCCACCCATGACCACCACCACGCCGACCACGATCCCCATCCCCGACGCCGTCCCGCGGGAGCGCACGCACTACCTGAACGCGAACTACGGCGTGCTGTCGTGGCTGCTCACCGTCGACCACAAGCGGATCGCGATCCTGTACCTCGTGACGATCTCCGCGATGTTCTTCCTCGGCGGCTCCTTCGCGGTCGCCATCCGCCTCGAGCTCGTGACGCCGGCGGGGGACCTCTTCCAGTCCGAGACCTACAACAAGCTCTTCACGATGCACGGCATCGTGATGGTCTTCTTCTTCCTGATCCCGTCCATTCCCGCGGTGCTCGGAAACTTCCTCATTCCGCTCATGATCGGCGCCCGCGACCTCGCCTTCCCGAAGCTGAACCTGGCCAGCTGGTACATCTTCGTGTTCGGCGCGCTGTTCACGCTCTACGCGATCGTCAACGGCGGCGTCGACACCGGCTGGACCTTCTACCCGCCCTACAGCACGACGTACTCGAACACCCAGGTCCTGGCCGCCGGAATCGGCATCTTCATCACCGGCTTCTCGTCGATCCTCACCGGCCTCAACTTCATCGTGACCATCCACAAGATGCGCGCGCCCGGCCTCACGTGGTTCCGCCTGCCGCTGTTCGTGTGGGCGCACTACGCGACGAGCCTGATCATGGTGCTGGGCACGCCGGTGATCGCGGTGACGATCCTGATGGTCGCGCTGGAGCGGACGCTGCACCTCGGGATCTTCGACCCCGCGCTCGGCGGGGACCCGGTGCTGTTCCAGCACCTGTTCTGGTTCTACTCGCACCCCGCGGTGTACATCATGATCCTGCCCGCGATGGGCGTGATCAGCGAGGTGATCACCTGCTTCTCGCGCAAGCGGATCTTCGG
>JANMPI010000580.1:0-6593 GCA_031369785.1 Acidobacteriota bacterium | reverse complement strand
CCGATCACCTGCTGGAGATCGGCTGCGGCTGGGGCGGCTTCGCCATCTTCGCCGCGCGCACCTACGGCTGCCGGGTCACCGGGATCACGATCTCGGAGGAGCAGTACCGGGTCGCCCGCGAGCGGGTGCGGGCCGCCGGCCTCGAGCATCGCGTCGAGATCCGACTCCAGGACTATCGCGACCTCAGGGGGCCTTTCGACAAGATCGTCTCCATCGAGATGTTCGAAGCGCTGGGCCAGGAGAACTGGGCGCCGTTCTTCCGGAAGTGTGAAGACGTCCTCGCTCCCGAGGGCCTGATGGCGCTCCAGGCGATCTCCGTCCCCGATTACCGCTTCGACGAATACACGAAGCACTGCGACTGGATCCAGAAGTGGATCTTCCCGGGCAGCCTCCTCGCGTCCACCCTGGGCGTCTCGCGCGCCCTGGCCGCGAGCGGCACGTTGGGAATCCACCACCTCGAGGACATCGGCATCCACTACGCGCTCACCCTGCGGCGCTGGCGCGAGGGGTTCCTCGCCAACCTCGACCGCGTGCGCGCCCTCGGCTTCGACGCGCGATTCGTCCGCATGTGGGACTACTACCTCTCCACCTGCGAAGCCGCCTCTGCGACGCGCACCCTGGGCAACCTGCAGATCGTGCTGAGCCGCGACCTGAACCGGGCCCTTCCCGGCATCCCGGCGGCGGCGCGGCGGGCGGCATGAGAGCCTTCCTGCGGCGGCGTCTCGTGGATCCCGTGACCGCCCTGCTGAGGCAGGGGCTCGCGCCGGAGACGGTGGCGTTGAGCCTGGCCCTCGGAGCGACGCTCGGCCTCTTCCCCGTGCTCGGGGCGACGACGGTCCTGTGCGTGGCGGTGGGCGCCGGCCTGCGCCTCAGCCATCCCGCGCTGCAGGTCGCGAACTACGCCGTCTCCCCGCTGCAGCTGCCGCTCGTCCTCGTCTTCGTGCGCATCGGCGAACGCTTCACCGGCACCGCACCCATGCCCTTCTCCGTCGAGCGCCTCCTTGCCTTCTTCCGCGAGGATCCCCTGGCGTTCGTCCAGCGCTTCGGCGGGACGGGCCTGCACGGGATCCTCGGCTGGCTCGCGGTGGCGCCCCTGGTCGGGGGCGCGCTATACCTTGGCCTCGTGCCCGTGCTTCGATTCGCCGTGAGGCCGATGGCGCCGGGCACCGCGGCGTGAGCGTCACGCTGCTGTTCGTCTCCGGCCTCGCGCTGGCGGCGGTCCTGATGGCCGCGGTCTTCGTGCTGGCCCTCCGCCTCCGCAACTTCTCCATCGTGGACATTGCCTGGTCGGCGGTCTTCACGCCGCTGGTTCTGCTCTACGCCACGCTCACGCAGGGCTACGGCGCGCGCCGCGCCCTGATCGCGACCATGGTGACGCTGTGGAGCCTGCGCCTCGCGGGCCATCTGTACGCGCGCATCGCCGCCCTTCATCCGGAGGAAGAGGGCCGCTACGTCCGTCTCCGCGAGGAGTGGGCGCGCAACCTTCATCCGCGCTTCTTCCTGTTCTTCCAGGCCCAGGCCGTGCTGGCCGCCCTCCTTTCTGTCCCCTTCCTGCTCGCCTGCGCCGATCCCCGGGCGCCCCTCGGCCCCTTCGAGATCGTGGGAGCGGCGCTCTTCGTCGTCGCCCTCGCCGGTGAGGCCACCGCGGACCGACAGCTCGCGGCCTTCAAGGCGGATCCGCGCAGCCGCGGCCGCACCTGCCGCGCCGGCCTGTGGCGGTACTCCCGCCATCCGAACTATTTCTTCGAATGGCTGGTGTGGGTGGCCTACTTCGTCTTCGCCTTGCCGTCTCCCTGGGGGTGGGTCACCGTCTACTGCCCGCTGCTCATGCTCTTCTTCCTGTTCCGCGTCACCGGGATCCCCATGACGGAGGAGCAGGCCGTGCGTTCCCGCGGAGACGATTACCGCGAGTACCAGCGCACCACCAGCGCGTTCTTTCCCTGGTTCGCAAAGGCATGAGCGTCGATACGCTGCTCGCCCGCGGCCTGCTGCCCGACATCCTGGTGCGCGCCGGCATCCGGCGGCTCCTGCGCCAGCGCCTCCGCGAGGAGGACCGTGGATCGGAGGCCGCGCAACGCGCCCATCTCGAGGCCTACGTGGAGGCGCTTTGCGACGGGCCGATCGCCGTCCACACCGGGGACGCCAACGCCCAGCACTACGAGGTGCCCGCGGAGTTCTACCGGCTCGTCCTCGGCCGCCGCCTGAAATACTCGAGCGCGCTGTGGCCCGCGGGCGTGAACGATCTCGACGCGGCGGAGGAGGCCATGCTGCGGCTCACCGGCCAGCGCGCGGGCCTGGCCGACGGTCAGGACGTTCTCGAGCTGGGCTGCGGCTGGGGATCGCTCACGCTGTGGATGGCGGAGTCGTATCCAGGCAGCCGCATCACCGCGGTCTCCAACTCGCGTTCGCAGAAGGAGTGGATCGACGCCCAGGCGCGTTGGCGGGGGCTCGGCAACGTCACCGTGATCACCGCGGACATGAACGATTTCGCTACCTCGGCGCGCTTCGATCGCGTGGTCTCGGTGGAGATGCTGGAGCACATGCGGAACTACGAAGCGCTCCTCTCCCGCATCGCCACGTGGATGCGCGACGACGGCCGTCTGTTCGTCCACATCTTCACCCACCGGCGCTTCGCCTACCTCTACGAGGACCACGGCCCGGGCGACTGGATGGCACGCCATTTCTTCACCGGCGGGCAGATGCCCTCCGACTCCCTCCTGCTCCATTTCCAGAAGGACGTGCGAGCCCTCGATCGCTGGGTGCTGCCCGGCGTGCACTACGCGCGCACCGCCGAGGCCTGGCTTTGCAACCTCGACGGAAACCGCGACGCGGTGGGTGACATCTTCGCGCGGACGTATGGCGACGCCGACGCGAAGCGCTTCCTCCACTACTGGCGGACGTTCTTTCTCTCCTGCGCGGAGCTTTGGGCCTACCGCGGCGGCTCGGAGTGGCTCGTCTCGCATTACCTGTTCGCGCGGCGATGACGCGCCGCACGTTTGTCCAGAGGTCGCGGATCGAGGCCACGGCGGACGAGGTCTACCGGTGGCACGCCCGGCCGGGGGCTTTCGAGCGGTTGAACCCGCCCTGGGACCCGGCGATCGTCGAGTCGCGCACGGGATCGATCGAGGACGAAGGCTCCCGAGTGCTTCTGCGCGTCGGCCCCGCGCACCAGCGCTTCGTGGCCGAGCACTACGGCGCGGTGCGCGGCCGAGAGTTCCACGACCGCCAGGTGACGGGTCCCTTCGCGCTCTGGGAGCACGCGCACCGCATGACGCCCGAGGGCGGCGCGTGCATGCTGGAGGATCGGATCGAGTACGCGCTTCCCGCCGGCGCGGCGGGCGACCTCGCGGGCGGGGGGCTCGTGCGCCGGATGCTCGAGCGGATGTTCGCCTACCGCCACCGCGTCACCGCGGACGACGTCGCCGCGCACGCGGCCTGCCAGGGAGGACGAGCCATGAAGGTGGCGATCACGGGCGCGAGCGGGCTGGTGGGGTCGGCGCTCGTGCCTTTTCTCACCGCCGGGGGCCACGAGGTCGTGCGCCTGGTGCGCCGCGCGCCGGCGGCGAAGGACGAAGTGCGTTGGGATCCCGACTCCGACACCATCGACGCCCCGAGCCTGGAAGGTGTGGACGCGGTCGTGCACCTCGCGGGAGAAAACGTCGCCGAAGGGCGGTGGACCGCGGACCGCAAGATCCGCCTGCGGACGAGCCGCATCGCGCCCACTCGCCTGCTCGCCACCACGCTCGCGGGGCTGAAGCGCAAGCCGAAGGTGCTGGTCTCCGCGTCCGCGATCGGATACTACGGGGATCGCGGCGAGACGTGGGTGAGCGAGGATGACGCGCCCGCGGACAGTTTTCTCGGAGGCCTCGCCGAGGAGTGGGAGGCCGCTAGCGCGCCCGCGGCCAAGGCCGGCATTCGCGTGGTCAACCTGCGCACCGGGATCGTGCTCAGCCCCGCCGGCGGAGCCCTCATCAAGATGCTCCTGCCCTTCAAGGCGGGCCTGGGCGGCGTCATGGGCCCGGGCACCCAATACATGAGCTGGGTGGCCATCGACGACCTGGTCGGCATCATCCATCACGCGCTCGACCGGAAGGACGTGCGCGGACCGCTGAACGCGGTCGCGCCGGAGCCGGTGACCAACGCGGAGTTCACGAAGACCCTCGGTCGCGTGCTGGGCCGGCCGACGGTGGCGGCCGTTCCTGCCTTTGCGCTGCGCCTCGCCTTCGGCGAGATGGCGGAGGGCATGCTCCTGGCCAGCACGCGCGTCCGTCCGGAGCGGCTCCTGGCCACGAAGTACCGTTTCCGGTTCCCCGACCTCGAGGGCGCGCTCCGGCACGTGCTGGGACGAACGACGTGAGCGGCCCCTACGACTCGCTGCTCCTCCTCTCCTTCGGCGGGCCCGAGAAGACGGACGACGTGATGCCCTTCCTCCGCAACGTCCTGCGCGGGCGCAACGTCCCCGAGGAGCGCCTGCGCGAGGTCGCGCATCACTACGAGCAGTTCGGCGGGGTGAGCCCCATCAACGCGCAGAACCGCGCGCTGGTCGCGGCGCTCGAGGTCGAGCTCGCGGCCCGCGGACCGCGCCTGCCGATCTACTGGGGCAACCGGAACTGGCGTCCCATGCTGGCGGACACGGTGCGCCAGATGTCCAGGGACGGAAGGAAGCGGGCGCTTGCCTTCGTGACCTCCGCCTACAGCTCGTACTCGGGATGCCGCCAGTACCGGGAAGACATCGCGCGCGCACAGGCGGATGTCGGGCCGAGCGCGCCCGAGATCCTGAAGCTCCGCGCCTTCCACGATCACCCCGGGTTCGTCGAGGCCAACGCGGATGCGGTCCGCGAAGCCCTCGCGGAGATTCCCGGCGCGCATCGCGCGGAGGCGCGCCTGGTCTTCACCGCCCACAGCATCCCGCTGTCGATGGCGGCGGGCTGCGATTACGAGGCGCAACTGCGCGAGACGGCGCGGCTCGTGGCGGCGGCGGTGGGGATCGGCCGCTGGGACCTGGCCTGGCAGAGCCGCAGCGGACCGCCGACCCAGCCGTGGCTGGAGCCGGATGTGCGGGATCAACTGACCGCGCTTGCGGGCCGTGGCGTGGAGAGCGTCGTGCTATCGCCGATCGGCTTCGTGTCCGACCACATGGAGGTGGTCTACGACCTCGACACCGAGGCGCTCCCGCACGCGCGTGACATCGGCCTCCAAGTGATCCGGGCGACGACCGCCGGCACCCACCCCGCCTTCGTGAGCATGATCCGCGAGCTGATCCTGGAACGGACAGCGGGCGGGCCGCGGCGGGCGCTGGGCACGAACGGGCCGCGCGCGGACACCTGCGCCGACGTCTGCTGCCCAGGGCCCATGGCCTGGCCGCCGCCGCGGCGGCCGACGACGTCATCCATCGAGAAGGGAGACTGAAAGTGTTCCACCGCAGTGACTATGCGTTCATGGGCGCGGCCTTCATCTCGTTCCTGCTCTCCGTCTACCTCTGGTTCTCCGGGCAGCGGGAGGAGGGTCTCTTCGTGGGCCTGTGGGTTCCGTCGATACTCTCCTTCGGTACGCTGGTCGGCCAATCGAGACGGCGCTGACATGTCCGGCTGGATCCTCTTCGTCACCGGCTCGATGGTCAGTTTGATGTGCCTGGCCGGCCTCTTCTTCACGATCGTGGAGGTCAGGAGGCTCGGGCGCGAAGCGGACGAGCGGGCCCTTTCGACGGCGAACGGCGCCGACGATCATCCGAGGCTCTTGCGGCAGTAGGACTTCGGCGGACGAGTGACCTGCGCCACTGACGCGTCCGACGCCACCCGGTAGGGTGTTCACGAGGCGGGATCACCCCGCCTTCCTGCTCAGAGCAAACCCGGGGTAACTCGGGGGCGCAGAGCCACGGGGCCCGCATTTGCCGGGCCAGCCGAGCCGCCAGGAGTCTTCGCTACTGGAGGTTTGCCAATGCATCCGCTGATGCGAAAATGCTTCACTGCTCTGACGGTCGTCCTCGGGACGTGGGCCGCGGCCTGCGGTTCGCAGGCGATCTCCCCCACCGATCCCGCCGTGCCCTCGACGCCGGGCGCCATCGTGCGCGGCACCGTAACCGGAGGCGTCGGCGGCTCGAGCGTGATGACGCCGTCTCAGCCCTCCGTCGCGGCCATCCGCGTGACGGTCGTCGGCACGTCGGTCATGACCGCGACCGATGGCTCGGGGCGGTTCGTTCTCGACGGCGTCCCCTCCGGACAGGCCACCCTTCGCTTCGAGGGACCCGGTATCGACGCCCGGCTCGCGCTGTCGGGTCTCGTCAACGGCCAGGTGCTCACGATCGACGTCCAGGTATCCGGCGCTTCGGCACGCCTCGTCGGCGCGCCGGGACCCCTGCCCTCGCCGCGGCCGTCGCCCAGCGCCACACCGTCGCCCGCGCCCGGGGGCGAAGTCGAATTCACCGGCCGAGTGCAGTCGATCACTCCTCCTTCGTTGACCGTCGCGGGACGGACCGTGTGGACGGATGCCAGCACCCGGATCAAGCGTGATGACCGGACCATCGCGCTGACCGACCTCAGGGTCGGCGACCTCGTCGAGGTCGAAGGGCGCCGTCAGGCGGACGGCAGCATCCT
>JANMPI010000551.1:0-1968 GCA_031369785.1 Acidobacteriota bacterium | reverse complement strand
CGCAGCCTGCCCGCGGTGATGGAGGCCTTCCAGGCCAGCACCAAGGTGGCGCGCGTGGGCTTCGAGTGGCCGGACGCGGCGGGCGTCCTCGCCAAGCTCGACGAGGAAGTGCGCGAGCTGCGGGACGAAGCGGAGCGCCCGAAGGTCGACCCGCGGCGCGTGGCGGACGAGGTCGGCGATCTTCTCTTCACCGCCGTCAACGTGGCGCGGGTGCTGGGGGTCGATCCGGAGAGCGCGCTCAAGGCCGCGAACCGGAAGTTCCGCCGGCGGTTCGGTCACGTCGAGGCGCGGCTGCGCGAAGGCGGGCGCGGACCCGCCGACTCCACCGTCGAGGAGATGGAATCGCTTTGGCAGGAGGCGAAGGCGTCCGAGCGCCCCGACGGACCCAGGCAATGACCACCTGGATCCGCACCTCGGAGGCGGTCGCGGATCTGGCCTCCTCGCTGCGCGGCGCGCGCGCCCTCGCCATCGACACCGAGTCCGACAGCCTGCATCACCATCGTGAGAAGGTGTGCCTCATCCAGCTCGCGTCCGACGCCGGCCACGCGGTGCTCATCGATCCCCTGGCCGGCGCCGACCTGGCGCCGCTGGGGCCGATCCTCGCCGACCCCGCGGTGGCCAAGGTCCTCCACGGCGCGGACTACGACGTCACCACGCTGAAGCGCGACTTCGGATTCACCTTCCGAGGGATCTTCGACACGATGATCGCCGCCCGGGTCCTCGGGCTGCCGGAGATCGGCCTCGCCGCCGTGGCCGCCGCCGAGCTCGGCGTCACCCTCAGCAAGGACAGCCAGAAGGACGACTGGTCGCGTCGCCCGCTGACCCCGACCCAGGAGCGCTACGCGCTGGCCGACGTCGAGCACCTGTTGCTGCTGCACGACCGGCTGGTGGAAAAGCTCGTCGCGGCCGGCCGCCTGGCCTGGGTGCGCGAGGAGAGCGACGCGGTGGCGGAGATGGGCGCGGCGCGCAAGGAGCGCGACCCCGAGGCCTGGCAGAAGGTGAAGGGCGCGCGCCAGATCTCGCGGCGCCAGCAGGCCGTGCTGCGCGCGGCGCACGCGTGGCGGGAGGCGATCGCGCGCGAGACCGACATCCCGTCCTTCAAGATCATGTCCTCGGAGACGCTGCTGGCGATCGCGGCCAGGCAGCCGGCCACGCTGGAGGAACTGAAGGCGATCCGGGGCGGGGTCCCGCCGCGATTCGCCGCGCGGGCGGGCGCGCTCCTCGCCGGGGTCCAGGAAGCCGCGGGGCTCCCCGAGGACGCGCTCCCCCGCATGCCGCACACGCCGCGGCCGGTCGTCACCGATACCACGCGCCGGCGCATCGAGGCGCTCAAGAAGTGGCGGACCGAGGAGGCGCTGCGCCTCGGCCTCGACGTTTCGGTGGTGCTGCCGCAGCGATTGCTCGAGCAGGTGGCGGAGAAGCCCCCCGCCGGCGCGGAGGACCTGCTGCGCATCGAGGGATTTCGGCGGTGGCGCGTGGCGGCGTTCGGCCCGTCTCTCGTCGCCGCCGCGACCGCGCCGCTCCTCTCACAGAAGTAGATCCGCCGCACCTGCGGCCCGGCCCCCGGGCTCGAGTTGATCTTCACCCGCCGTTCCGGACGGCGGGTATCACGGGGAAACAGCGTACTTTTCGTCGGCCTCCGCGACGATGGACGGACGAAACCGATCGACAGGCGCCTTCCCGACTGCCATCCAGATCGCGACTGGCAGGACAGCGCCTGGTTGATGATGGGGTCCGACACCACGCTGCTCCTGGCGAACGCCTTCGTTTGGGCGGCTTACGCCTGGGAGTGATTACCCGCCGTTCCGGAACGGCGTGTATTCCCGGGAAGCAACGTAGAAATTCAGGTCCGCGCGGTCAAACCGGCCGAACACCTGCTCGCTCTCGTACACGTTGTGCGCGCGGCACCGCAGCGAGATGTTGTCCACCGTCGCGGGACCCTGGTGACCGAATGGTTGAACATGGTGC
>JANMPI010000509.1:0-3156 GCA_031369785.1 Acidobacteriota bacterium | reverse complement strand
GGCGACGTTCGAGGACTTCCGCGGCGTCGTCCAACGCTCGTACCTCGCGTTCCGCACCGAGCGGCCGCGGGACGAAGTGAGCCTCGAGGCGGAGGCCGCGCGGCGGCGGTTCGGATTCGACAATCGACTGGTGGCCGGTGGCGGCTACGCCCGCAGCCACGCCCGCACGCACGCCGAGTGGCCGGGCAACGCGGTCCTCGGCATCGAGCGCCGCTCGACCTTCTTCCGGGCCTTCGAGCTCACCGGCTTCGCGATCCCCACCCGTGCGCAGGACGCGGAAACCCTGCAGGAGCGCATGGAGGCATACGTCGCCGACGGCGCGCGACGGGGGCGGCTCTCCGTCGACGCCGGCATTCGCGTGGAGCGGACGACCGGGCGCAACCTGCCTTCGTCAGTCGCGGCCAACCCCGAGTTCCCGGATCTGCTGCCCGCGGTGTCGTACCGCGGGGCGGACGCGCGCATCCGCTGGACCGACGTCTTGCCACGGGTGAGCGCTTCGTGGGACCTCGGCGCGCGCACGGCCATCGGCGGCGGCTACGCTGCCTATGCGGGCGCGCTCGGCGCCGGCGACGTCGCCTTCGACAATCCCATCGGCCGCGACGTTGCCTCGCTCTCGTACTACTGGCTCGATCGCGATGCCGACGGCGTGGTGGACGCGGGCGAGCTCGACCTCCGGCGCGGGCGGGTCGGGTCCTCGGCCCTCGACCCGTCCGATCCGGCCTCCGTGACGAGCCCGAACACGATCGACCCCGGGCTCCGCTCGCCGCGCACGCACGCTCTCACCATCGGGCTGCGGCAGGCGAGCGGCGACTGGACGGCGAGCGTCCACACGTCGTGGCGGCGCCTCGTCCGTCCCCTGTGGCGCCCGCTGCGCGGTCTCACCATCGGCGACTACGTCATCCGCGGCGCGGTGACCGGCGAGCTGCACGGTGATCGCTTCGAGGTCGGCTACTTCGCCCCCGCCAGCGCCTCGCGGATCGTGCCCGGCAACGGCCGGGTGCTCGACAACCGCGAAGGGTACCGGCAGGACGCGCTATCGGCGGAGGCGTCGGTCTCCGGGCGATGGTCGCGGGCACGCGTCGAGGCCTGGGCGGCGTACACGGACTGGCGCGAGTTCTTCCCCGACCCCGAGCGCGCCGTGCAGGACCCGACCTCGACCGACAGCGACCCCGTCCGCGACGGCGGGGCGGTGGCGGCGCGACCGGGGGGGCTCGGCCGCGGCGACGTGGTGGCGAACGCGCGCTGGACGGCGGGCGCGACGCTCCGCCTCGCCCTTCCCTTCCGCCTCGAGGCGACCACCATCGCGCATGCACGCGAGGGATTCCCGATCCCTTACTTCCAGGTCGCGGACACGGGAGATCCGACGGGCGGCGCCAAGGCCGTCCTCGTCGCCCCGCGGCTGGATGCGTTCCGCCTTCCGGCGGTAGTGATGGTCGACTTGCGGCTCGCCCGCGATGTCACCGTGCGCCGTTCGACGGTCACCGCCTTCGTCGACGGCTTCAACGTGCTCGACACCGCGGCGACCTTGCAGGTCGCGCGCGACGTGGACCTGCCCGCGCTCGACCGCCCGCGGGAGATCGCGCGCCCGCGGTTGATCCGCGCGGGCGTCGCGTTACGCTTCTGACTCAGTACAACGTCAGGCCGAACGTGACACTCAAGAACACCCCCATCTGCTCCCTCGTCACCGGGTTCGCCGGGCAGTAGCTCCCGCCGCCGCAGCCGGAGACGACGCCGCGACGCGCGAGCTCCTCGATCCAACGGCAGAAGGGGCTGGAGGCCGGAACATCGTTGAACATCGGCACGCCACACGCGGGCGGGTCGAGCGCCGGGTCGAGGGTGCGGAGGACGAAGATCGCCATCTGCTCGCGAGTCGCCGGGTTGGACGGGCAGTAAAGCCCCGTCGCGCACCCGCCGACGACACCGCGGCGCGCCAGCTCTTCGACGAACCTGCAGAAGGGGCTGGACGCCGGAACGTCGGTGAACATCTCGGTACCGGCCACGCAAGCGACGGGGCTGTACCCGGCGCCCTCCCTGGCCACGAGCACGAAGACGGCCATCTGCTCGCGGGTCGTCAGGGACGACGGGCAATAGAGACCGCCGCCGCAGCCCCCGGTCACCCCGCGGTGCAGCAGCGTCTCGACGAACCGGTAGAAGCCGGTGGTGGACGGGACGTCGGCGAAGCTCTCCCCGACGTGCAGCACGCGCAGCGCGGGGGCGCTCCCGTTGTTGGGCGTGTCCAGGAACGTCGCGTCCCAGTGCTGCACCGGCCGCGCCCCCGTCACCGTCATCGTGTAGCAGTTGGACGTCGGCGAAGCGAGACAGTCGCCGGTCGCGCCGGGGGCGATGCTACCGAAATCCGCGAAGTTGTCGTTGAGGTTGTAGGTCGGCCCGGGCGGCCCGTCGAAGCCGGACGCGGTCCCGAAGAAGGTCTGCGTCACCGCGCTGGTGTTGCGCCACGCGGGGGCGATGATGGCCGTTTCGCCGGTCTCGAGCACGCCGTTGCCTCCGGCGGAAGGCGGATCGACGGTCATGCCCGCCGCCGCGAGCAGCTGTGGCGCGGCCGAGGCCTGGATCTCCACGCGATTCGCGGCCCCGGCGAGAGTGCGGGCCAGGGTGATCCAGAGCTCGGACGCGCTCGTGCGCACCGACGGGAAGTAGTCCACGTCCTGCGCGAGGACCGCGCCGTTGTAGCGCACGACGGACGGCAGCGTTCCCGCCGTCCAGTTGGAGACGATCAGCAGCGGCCGCGCCAGTGATCCTCCCGCGATGTTGAAGTTCGCATCCACCGCGTTCGCCGCCGCGGCAACCGCCCAGGCGCCATATACGTGATTCCAGCCCGCGGGCGCGTACGCCACGGTGTCGGGACGATTGATGCCGGCGGGGCCGCTCGTGCTCACGACACCGATGGCCGCGGTGAGCGCCGTCGACTGCACGGCCTCGACCTGCGCGACCTGCGCGCCGACGGGATCGACGCTGTGTCGCCCGAGCACGACGTACGTCGAGTAGCTCTTGCGCGGGTGGCCGGGCGCGAACGTGTCCGGCAGGGGGCCGCCGTACCAGGCGCTGCCGTGGGTGCGGTACTGGGCCTGTCCCAGGAAGCCGAAGTTGGTGCCCCAGGCCAGGCGCGTGCCCTGGGTCGGAGAGGCGGGGGAAAAC
>JANMPI010000311.1:0-4446 GCA_031369785.1 Acidobacteriota bacterium | reverse complement strand
GCGGTCTCGATCGCGATGGCGACCGTCTCGAGGTCGCGCATCTCGCCGACCAGCACGATGTCCGGGTCTTCGCGGAGGGCGGCGCGCAGCGCGTCCTTGAAGGAGCTGGTGTGCTCCCCCACCTGGCGCTGGTTGATCAGGCACTTCTTGTTCTCGTGCACGAACTCGAGCGGGTCCTCGATGGTGATGATGTGGTCCGTCCGATTGCGGTTCACGTAGTCGATGAGGGCGGACAGCGTCGTGGACTTGCCGGATCCGGTGGGACCGGTGACGAGGACCAGCCCCTTCGGCAGGTGGCAGAGCTGGAGGATCTCCTTGGAGAGGCCCATCTCTTCCGCGGTCATGATCTTGGTCGGGATCTGTCGGAAGACGCCGCCCATGCCCTTGCGGTCCAGGAAGAAGTTGCAGCGAAAGCGCGCCAGCCCCTTGATCTCGTAGGCGAAGTCGGTGTCGTGGCGGCGCTGGAATTCCTCGCGGTTCCGCTCGGGCGCGATCGGCCACAGCAGCTTCTCCGTGTCCTCCGCGCTCAGGATCGGACGGTCGGGGAGGATGACGATCTCGCCGTCGTGGCGGACCATGGGCGGCGAGCCGGTGGAGATGTGGAGGTCGGAGGCCTTCATCTCGACCATCACGCGGAACAGCGCATCGAGCGGCCCCGTCGGCCCGCTGGAAACGGCCGCGCGCGGTGCCGCGACGGGCGGCGCCACCGGCGCCGCGACGGCCGCCGCCGCCACGGGCTGGGGGACGGCCGCCGCCGTCGCCCCCTTGGCCAGCACGAACTCCGCCCGGGTCGCGCCTTCGCGGACGGTCACCCGCGCACCGATCGTCCCGATGCCGGGAACCGCGAACCGCCACTCGCCGCGGCCGGTCGCGATGGCCGCGCGAGCCTCGGGCGTAGCGACGGTGGCCACGAGCTGGTCGATGCCGGCGGACGTCTGCTCCGCGCCCTGTACCTCACGCTCCCCCGCCGGGGTCACGAAGACGATGCGCCGGCCGGGAATGAGGCGTACTTCCAGGCAGCCCGCCTTGGCCGCCGCCTGCAGGATCCTCTCGATGGACAACTAGCTCTCCTTGGGTTCGAGGACGCGAGTGATCCGCGCCTTGCGGATCAGGTGATGGCGGTCGCCGTCGAGGACGATGAGGAAAGCGTCGCCGCGGTTCAGGTAATCGAGAAGGCGGTTCTGGTGGGACGGCATGTCGATGATGACCTCGCCCTCGAACCGCCGGTCGCGGCACTCGACGACGACGCGGCGGCGCGGCCCGGCGTCGCCATCGCGGTCGTCGACGTCCGCGACGGCGTGCGCGCTCACCGTGAAGGCGAGCACCTCGTTGCGATTCAGCAGGACCGCGTGGGGGCTGTCCACGGGCAGGAAGGGAAAGAACGCGGTCGCATCGTTCATCCATTCCACCGGCCGCATCGGCCCGGTGTGGTGCGCGGCGATGCTGGGCATGAAGACGCAGCCGCGGAACGTGCGACCGTCCGCGCAAAGGACCTCGGCTTCGAGGGGCGTGGTCGGGACGCGCAACTCGCGGTAGGGCTGATCGCTCATTCGGACGCTCCTCGCGTAGAGGCGCGATTATCGGTTCCCGTCCGCGCGAGCGCAATCCGATCGCCCGCCCAGCGGATCTGCCGCGCCATCCCGCGAAGCAGGCTGACCTCGCGGGCGGTGATCGACGCGCGGAGGAGGAGCGCGCGCAGCTCGGCCAGGATGGCCTCCGGGTTCGCGGGATTCAGGTAATTGATGGCGAGGAGCGCGTCGCGCAGCTCGTCGAGCGCCTCCTCCACGAGGCCCGCCTCCGCGCGCGGCACCGCCGCATCTCCCACGGTCGCGGGCAGGGTCACGAGACGGAGCTCGTAGGCGACGAGCAGGACGGCCTGGGCGAGATTGAGCGACGGCTGCGCAGTGTGGGTGGGCACGCGGATCCGCATCTGGCAAAGCGCCAGCTCCTCGTTCCGCAACCCCGTCGCCTCGGGCCCGAAGACGACGGCGATGCGGCCGCCGGCGGCGAGACGCTCGGCCTCGGCCGCGAACTCGCGCGGGGTGAGGGTCTCCGCGCGCCCCTCGTCCCGCGCCGACGTCGCGGCGACCAGCGTGCATCCCGCCACCGCGGAGCGCAGGTCCGGCGCCATCCGCGCGCGGTCGAGCAGGTCCCAGGCGCCGTAGGCGAGAGCGCGCGCGTCGGCGTGGTCGATGCCCCGCGGCGGGGAGACGAGGACGAGCGACTGCAGCCCCATGTTCTTGAGGGCACGGGCGGCCGCCGCGACGTTGGCGGCACGCGACGGCCGGACGAGCACGACGTCGATGCGGTCCGGGTCCATCGGTGCCTCAGTCAACCACAAAATCCGTTAAGCTGTCCCGTTGACGCTGCTGCGCCCCCTGCCGAAGCGCCTCACGCGGGCCCTTTCCCTCCTCGTCGTGCTGGCCTGGGTCGCGCAGATGACGGTCCTGGCCCGCCGCACCGCGCTCGCCTCGTCGATGACCATGGGCGCCGATCTCGCGCGTTACGGGACGGCCGCGCAGTGGAAGGGCGTGTACTCCCGCGGGGAGAAGATCGGGTACCTCGTCGGGCAAACCATTGCCAAAGACGACGGCTATGACCTGCAGGAAGACGGGCGACTGCAGATGACGCTCCTCGGCGCGTCGACGGCGGCGCGCCTCCGCACCTCCGCGATCGTCGATCGCGCGTTCCAGCTGCGTTCGTTCGACTTCTCGCTCGATCCCGGCACCGGGCCCATCTCGGTCTCCGGGATCGTCGACGGCAAGACGCTGCGAATCACCGTCACGACCCCCTCCGGGACGCGCACCGAGGCCCGCGAGCTGGCCGAGCCGCCCGCGCTCAGCCTCAACCTGTCGCGCCGGCTCGCCGCCGCCGGCCTCCGCCCCGGCCTCCATCTGGAGGTGCCCGTGTTCGATCCTGCGACGCTGCGCAATGCGCCGATGATCATCGACGTCGGGGACCGCGAGGTGGTGCGGGCGGCGGAGCGGCCGGTGCCCGCGTTCAAGGTGCGGACGAGCTTCGGCGGCATCGGCTCGACGTCGTGGATCACCGACGTCGGCGAGGTCGTCCGCGAGGAAAGCCCGCTCGGCTTCATGGTGGTGAAGGAGACGCGCGAGCGCGCGCTGTCCCTCGCGGTGTCGGGCGACGTGCAATCGGACATGTACGAGTCCGCGGCCGTCGTCCCCGATCCGCCGCGCTCCATCGACGATCCCGCGACCGTGCAGCGCATCCGGATGCGCCTTTCGGGAGTCGACCTCGCCTCCCCCGACGTGCAGGGCGACGGGCAGACCGTCACCGGCGACGTGCTCGAGATCCGCGACGCGCGCACCCGCACGCCGCAGCGGACGGCCGAGAGCCTGGCCGCCTCCCTCGCCCCCGAACTGTTCATCGAGAGCGACGCTCCCGAAGTCGTCGCGGAAGCACGCCGCGCCGTCGAAGGTGTCACGGGCACCCGCGCCCGCGCCGAGAAGCTGACGCGCTACGTGAACGATCTCCTGGAGAAGAAGCCGACGGTGAGCCTGCCCTCCGCCCGCGAGGTCCTGCGCACCAAGGTCGGCGACTGCAACGAGCACACCGTCCTCTACGTCGCGATGGCGCGCGCGCTCGGCATCCCGTCGCGGATCGCGGTTGGCCTCGTCTACCTGCGGGGTGCTTTCTACTATCACGCGTGGCCCGAGGTCTACATCGCCGAAGGCGAGCGCGGGCTGTGGCTCCCCGCCGATCCGACGCTCAACCAGTTCCCCGCCGACCCGACGCACGTGAGGCTGGCCCGTGGCGGCCTCGACCGGCAGGCCGTCATCCTGACCGTGATCGGCCGCGCCAAGATGAGCATCCTCGACATCGAGTCGACGCCCGGCGGCGCCGCGCCGGTCCTCGTCGGCAGCACGAAGCCCGACACCTCGCCCATGGACATCGTGCTTCCCACGAGCGAAGGCGGCGGCTGCTGGTCGCGCCCCGATTGAGCGCCCACCGATGATCCTCGTGGAAGGCGTCGTCAAGCGCTACGGCGCGTTCACCGCCGTCGACGGGGTGAGCCTCGACGTCGCCCCGGGCGAGATCCACGGCTTTCTAGGGCCCAACGGCGCGGGCAAGACGACGACGATCCGCATGATCGCCGGGCTGCTGAAGCCGACCGCGGGCCGCATCGTCATCAACGGTCACGATCTCGCGGCGGCGCCGGAGCTCGCCAAGGCGTCGCTGGGCTTCATCCCCGACCGCCCCTTCATCTACGAGAAGCTCACCGCGGGCGAGTTCCTGCGCTTCCACGGCGGCCTCTACGGCATGGACGAGGCGGACACCGCGCACCGCGCGGACGAGATGCTCGAGGTCTTCGAGCTCTCGCGCTGGAAGGACGAGCTCGTGGAGAGCTTCTCCCACGGCATGAAGCAGCGCCTCGTGATGTCGGCCGCCTTCCTCCATCGCCCGCGGGCGGTCCTCGTCGACGAG
>JANMPI010000508.1:0-8410 GCA_031369785.1 Acidobacteriota bacterium | reverse complement strand
GCCACCTTCGGAAAGACGGACGGGCTTCCCTCCGAGCGCGTGTCCGCCCTGGCCGAGGACCGCGACGGGTCGATCTGGATCGGAACCGCCGCCGGCCTCGTGCGGATGCAGGACGGCCGGATGACCGCGTTCGCCGCGCAGCCGGGCTTCCCCGACGTCATCGTCAACACGCTGTCGATCGATGGCGGAGGGACCCTGTGGATCGGCACCGACGGCGGCCTCGCGCGCCGCCGCAACGGCCGCTTCGAATCCCTGGCCGGCTCCGAGGGCTTCGGTCGCTTCGGGGTGGTCGCGATCGCCCCCGACCACGAGGGCAGCCTGTGGCTGGGGACGGACGCGGGCGGCCTCGCACGATTGAAGGACAGCAAGGTCGTATCGTTCCGCTCCAGCGATCCGACCTGGCGGCCCGACGTCTCGGTCGTCACCGGCGACGGGGCGGGCGGCCTGTGGCTGGGCGGCTCCGGCGGACAGCTGAGCCGCTACCACGACGGCGCTGTCCATGTGATCCCCTTCCGGGAAGCGCTCGACCGGAGCCAGATCCGCGCCCTCTTCCGGGACGGGGACGACCTCTGGATCGGCACCGAGCAGGGGCTCTACGCCTATGCCGGCGGCCGCTTCCGAACCACTCGGGCCGCGCGCGGCCTGCCTGCGTCGCCCGTGCGGGCGATCCGGCGCGACCGCCAGGGCACGCTGTGGGTCGGAACCGACGGAGGCGGCCTGGCCCGCCTCGAGGGCGACACCGCCACGGTCTATCGCGAGAAGGACGGGCTCGCCGGCGATCACGTGCGGTTCATCCACGAAGATGCCCGGGGCCGTCTCTGGATCGGCGCCTACGGCGGGCTCTCGCTTTACGAGGACGGCCATTTCAAGACGTTCGCGGGAGCGGAGGGGCTGTCCGACCCGCTGGTGCGCTCGATCTACGAGGACGCGACGGGCGCCTTCTGGATCGGGACCTACGGAGGAGGCCTTTTCCGTTTCGCCGACGGACGGTTCTCCTCCATCAGCAGCCGCGACGGCCTGCCCAGCGACATCATCTACGGGATCACCGAGGACGCGGCCGGCAACCTCTGGATGAGCTGCAACAAGGGCGTCTTCCGCGCCAGCCGCAAGGAGCTCGAGGACCGCGCGGCGGGCCGGACGAGCCGTGTGAACGCGACGATGTTCGGCGCCGACGAGGTCCGGAAGGGCAACGAGTACAGCGGAGGAAACCCCGCCCTCTGGCGCATGGAGGACGGCACATTGTGGTTCCCGAGCCTGCACGGCCTCGCGCGGATGGATCCCGCGTACCTTCCCCGAAACGCGGCGCCACCGCCGGTCGTCATCGAAGGGCTTTTCGCCGACGGGGAACGGATCGACACCGGGAGCGCCGTCCACCTCTCCCCCGGCCGTCACCGGATCGAGTTCCGCTTCGGGGCCCTCAGCTTTCTCACCCCGGCGCAGGTGAAGGTCGCCTACCAGCTCGAAGGCTTCGACGCCGGCTGGCTGGACGCGGGCGC
This sequence comes from Acidobacteriota bacterium, assembly GCA_031369785.1. Lineage (GTDB taxonomy): Bacteria > Acidobacteriota > Vicinamibacteria > Fen-336 > Fen-336 > JANMPI01. The sequence goes on along the minus strand of JANMPI010000508.1, from coordinate 6,914 downwards.
CCAGCGGAGCGCGTTCTACACGAACCTGCCCGCGGGGGCGTACACGTTCCGCGTCCGCGCCACCAATGCCGACGGGGTGGAGAGCGTCCGCGACGCTTCACTCGCCCTGCGGCAGGAGCCGCGCCTCCAGGACACGACCGCTTTCGCGATCGCCTGCCTCGTGGCCATCGCGCTGCTCACGTACGGCGCCTACCGCGCGCGCATCGCCCATCTCCGCCGCGGCGAGCGCGAGCTGGAGCGCAGGATCGCCGAGGCGCTGGTGAGCGTCGAGGTGCTGAAGGACGCGGCGGAGGCCGCGAACCGCTCGAAGAGCGAGTTCCTCGCCAACATGAGCCACGAGATCCGCACCCCGATGAACGGCGTGCTGGGGATGACGGAGCTCGCGCTCGCCACCGACCTCACGGCGGAGCAGCGGGAGTATCTGGACATGGCGCGCGGGTCCGCGGAGTCGCTCCTCACCGTCATCGACGACATCCTCGACTTCTCGCGCATCGAGGCGGGCAAGCTCACCATCGACCCGAGCCCTTTCGATGTTCGCGCGAGCGTTGCCGCCACCGCGAAGCCTCTCGTGGTACGGGGGGGCCTCAAGGGAGTCACCGTCACCTGGCGCGTGGAGCCGGCCGTGCCGGCGATCGTCGTCGGCGACGCCGGCCGTCTCCGGCAGATCCTCACGAACCTGATGGGCAACGCGGTCAAGTTCACCGACCCCGGAGGGCAGGTGCGCCTCGCGGTGGACGTCGAGAGCCGCACCGAGGAAGAGGCCGTTCTCCTCTTTACGGTGTCCGACACCGGAATCGGCGTGCCCGCGGACCGGCAGGCCGCCATCTTCGCGCCGTTCATCCAGGCCGACGGGACGACGACGCGCCACTACGGCGGAACCGGCCTCGGCCTGGCGATCGCCACCAACCTCGTGGCGCTGCTCGGGGGACGGATCTGGCTGGAGAGCGAGGTGGGAAAGGGCAGCTCGTTCCACTTCACCGTCCGCCTTCCCGTCCATCGAATGCCCGACTCCGTCGGCGGCGCGACGCAACCGGTGCCCGTCGTCCGCGGCGAGCGCGGTCTCCGCATCCTGCTCGCCGACGACAACGCCGTGAACCAGGTCCTCGCCGCGCGCCTGCTCGAGAAGCGCGGCCACACCGTGGTCGCGGTGCGCAACGGGCGCGAGGCCCTCGACGCGCTGGGCGCGCCCGCCCACGGCTTCGACCTCGTCCTCATGGACGTGCAGATGCCGGTCCTCGACGGTTACGAGACGACCGGCATCATCCGCGGCCTCGAGGCTGCCGAAGCGCACGGGGCCCACGTCCCGATCATCGCGATGACCGCGCACGCCATGAAGGGCGACCGCGAGCGGTGCCTGGCCGCCGGAATGGACGGCTACGTGTCCAAGCCGATTGGGGTGGAGGCCCTCTTCGAGGCCATCGACGCCACGCGTAGCGCGCATGTCCGCTAGCCTCCCCGTCGCCGCGGTTACCGCCGATACCCGCCGGGCGGCGGCGGTGCGGCATTCGCGCGTGGTGACCGTGATCGTCGGCGCGATCGCGGTCACCGTCCTCGTCGGCTGGGCGCTCGACGTCCAGGTCCTGAAATCGCTGGTCCCCCATTCGATCGCGATGAAGATCAACACCGCGCTCGGCTTCCTCCTGGCAACCTGTGCGGTCGTCCTCCTCGCCCGCAAGCATCCGCCCCGCCGGCGGGTGACGGTAGCCGCCGCGTGCGCTCTCGCCGTCTGTGCGATGGGAGCGGCGACGCTCGTCGAGCACGCGACCGGCCTCGACCTCGGCATCGACCAGGCTCTCGCCGAGGACGCCCGGCGCGACGGCAACCCGGGGATGCCGGGAAGGATGGCGCCCGCGACCGCGTTCAACTTCGTTCTCATCGGCATCGGCGTTCTCTGTCTGGCCACGCCCCGCCCCGCTTTTCAGCTGGTCCGCGAGGCCGCCGCGCTCCTGGTCAGCGTCTCGTCCCTCGTCGCCATCACCGCGTACGTTCTGGATGTCACGCTCCCTCTACCCGGCTACTCGCAGATGGCGCTCCCGACCGCGGGATGCTTCTTCGGGCTGTGCTACGCCCTCCTCTACGCGCGACCCCAGGGCGCGCTCATGGACGTGCTGCTCGACGATCACGCGGCGGGGACGGCGACACGGCGGGCGCTGCCGCTGGTGGTCGCGCTCCCCGCGCTCCTGGGCTGGCTGCGCCTCCAGGGCCAGCGCGCCGGGCTCTACGACACCGCCACCGGGACCCTCATCTTCACCTGCTCGGTGATCGTGAGCCTGGCCGTCCTCGTCTGGGCGAACGGACGGTCGCTCGCGCGCACGGACGTCGAGCGCCGCCGGGCGGAGGAAGACCTGCGCGTCAGCGAGACGCACTGGCGGGGGCTCGCCGATGCCATGCCGCAAATGGTCTGGATCAAACGCCCCGACGGTGCGACCACGTACGCGAATCAACGATGGCTGGACTACACGGGGCTGACCTTCGAGGAGAGTCTTGGCGACGGGTGTAACAATGCCGTGCATCCGGACGACCGTCTGCGTTCCAAGGAGGCCTGGCGACAGGCGACGGCGACCGTGGGCGTCTATTCGAGCGAGTCTCGCTTGCGCCGAGCCGATGGCGAGTACCGCTGGTGGTTGATTCGAGCCGTGCCCATGCGCGATGCCTCCGGAGCGCTTCTTGCCTGGTACGGGACCTGCACCGACATCGAGGAGCAGAAGACGGCTACCGAGGCCGCGGAGCGCGCGAACCGGGCCAAGAGCGAGTTCCTGGCCAACATGAGCCACGAGATCCGCACCCCGATGAACGGGATCATCGGGCTCACCGAGCTGCTCCTGGCCATGCCCGTGACCCGCGAGCAGCGCGATTACCTGGCCATGATCAGCGAATCCGCGGACCGGCTCCTCGCCGTCATCAACGGCATCCTCGACTTCTCGAAGATCGAGAGGGGCGGGCTGGCCCTCGAGACGCGACCGTTCCGGCTGCGCGCCCTGGTCGCCGACGTGGCCGGCAACATCGGCGTCGCCGCCGACGCGAAGGGCCTCGAGGTGTCGTACCGCGTGGCTCCCGACGTCCCCGATGACGTCGTGGGCGACGACGGACGGCTGCGGCAAGTCCTCGTCAACCTGATGAGCAACGGGGTCAAGTTCACCGGCCGCGGCGGCGTCGTCCTCGAGATCGAGAAGGAGTGGGAGCAGGGAGCGCACATCGCACTCCATGTCCTCGTCCGCGACACCGGCATCGGGATCCGTCCCGAGCGGCGGGCCGCGATCTTCGAGCCCTTCACCCAGGCCGACGGCTCGACGACGCGTGAGTTCGGCGGCACCGGCCTCGGGCTCACGATCTCCGCGCAGCTCGTGCGTCTGATGGGCGGCTCGATCTGGGTCGAAAGCGAGCTCGGCCGCGGGAGCACTTTCCACTTCCGGGTGCGGCTCGAAGGGCACCCCGCGGCCCGCCTGGCGAAGCGCGAGCCGGACCTCACGCTCCTGCGCGGGATGCGGATCCTGGTCGCCGACGACGACGCCGCCAACCTCCGGATCCTCGACGAAATGCTGCGGGCCTGGGGATGCGATCCGACGCTGGTCGGGGACGGCCCGGCCGCGGTGGCGGCCGTGCGCGAGGCCCGGTCCGCGGGATCGCCGTACCGAATCGCTCTCCTCGATGCGGCGATGCCCGGAGAGGATGGGTTCGCCGCCGCCGGCGCCCTCCGCGAAGCCGGGGACGATCTCGACGTGGTGATGATGCTCTCCTCGAGCAACCGCGCGGCCGAGGCCGCCTGCTGCCACGCGCTCGGAGACCTTCCCTACATCGTGAAGCCCGCCGGCTCCTCCGATCTCCTCGACGCGGTGCTCACCGTCGTCGACGCGCAATTCGCGGCCACCCGGCGGCCAGGGCTTCTTCCCGTCGCCGTGGCGTCGCGGGCCCTGCGCGTGCTGGTCGCCGAGGACAACGAGGTCAACCGCCGGCTGGTCCTCGGCAGCCTCGCGCGCCTCGGGCACCACGTGACGCTGGTCGGAGACGGCGTGGCCGCGGTGGAGGCCGCTCGTACGGGCGGCTTCGACGTTGCCCTCCTGGACGTCCACATGCCGGGGATGGACGGCTTCGCGGCCACGGCGGCGATCCGCGCGCTCGAGGCCGGCACCGACCGGCACCTCCCCATCGCCGCCGTCACCGCGCTCGCCTTGAAGGGTGATCGCGAAGCCTGCCTCGCCGCGGGAATGGACGATTACCTCCCCAAGCCCATCCGGATCGCCGACCTCCGCGCCGTCCTCGCCCGCTTGACCGGCGATCCCGCGGCCGAGGACACGGCACCGATGCCGCCCGCGCCGGCGGCCAGGACGCATCCGACATTCGCGGTCTTCGACCGCGACGATGTGCTGGCCCGCGTGGAGGGAGACCACGCCTTGCTGGCGGAGCTCGTCGACATCTTCCGCACCGAGTATCCCCGCCTCCTCGCCAGCATCCGGCAGTCGGTCGCGGCCGGCGATGCGTCCTGCGTCCAGGAATGGGCCCATGCGCTCAAGGGCACCGTCGGCAACTTCGGCGCGCGCGATGCCTCCGAGGCGGCCGCCGCCCTCGAGGCCATGGGCCGGCAGGGCTCGCTGGCCGACGCCGAAGCGGGCGTCGGGCGGCTCGCCGACGCGCTGGCCGCGCTCGAGCAAAGCCTCGTCGAGATGATCGCGGAGCGCGCGTGAGAATCCTGATCGCCGAGGACGACCCCGTCTCCCGCCTGCTGATCGAAACCCACGTCCGCCGGTGGGGGCACGATCCGGTCACGACGAAGGACGGCGGCGAGGCCTGGGACGCGCTCCAGCGCGACGACGCTCCCGGCCTCCTCATCCTCGACTGGATGATGCCCGTCCTCGACGGCCTCGAAGTGTGCCGGCGCGCACGCAAGGAGGCGGGTGCCCGCGCGCGGTACATCATCCTCCTCACCGCCCGCGCGGACCGCCGCGACACCATCGAGGGGCTCGACGCGGGAGCGGACGACTACGTCACCAAGCCCTTCGACGCCGCCGAGCTTCGCGCCCGGGTCGCCGTGGGCACGCGCGTCCTCGACCTCCACTCGCAGCTCGCGGCGCGCATCGGCGAGCTGGAGCGCGCGCTCGACCACGTCGACACGCTGCACGGGATCCTTCCCATCTGCTCGTACTGCAAGAAGGTCAGGAGCGACGGCGACTCCTGGCAGCAGGTGGAGGCGTACGTGAGCGCGCACACGACGGTCCGTTTCAACCACGGGGTCTGTCCGTCCTGCGAAGCTTCGATCGTGCAGCCGGAGCTCCAGGAGCTGCGGCGTGCCCGCGCGCTGCGCGAGAAGGGAAAGCCATGAAGGTCCTCATTGCCGACGACGACCGCGTCCTCACGCGGCTGACGACGGCGGGGCTCAAGACCCGCGGGTGGGAGGTCGTCGTCGCCCACGACGCTATGCAGGCGCTGATGTTCGCGATGAAGACGCCCTATCCGGACGTGATCGCCCTCGACATCGGGATGCCCGGGGGCAGCGGCTTCGAAGTCCTGAAGAAGCTGCAGATGTCGGCGCGCACGGGCCAGATCCCGGTGGTCGTGGTGAGCGGCAGCATCACCGAGACGGACGAGGCCACGGTCACCGAGCTCGGCGCCGTCGCCTTCCTGCGCAAGCCGGTGGACGCGCAGACCCTCCACGAGACGCTGTTGCGCGCGGTCGGCCAGCCCGTCTGATCCGCTGATCCGCTGATCCGCCGGCCCTCTAGCGCGCCGCCCCGCGCCGGGTGGCGATGCGGGGGCGCGCCGCGCTCTTCTTGGCGCGCTTTCCCTGGCCGAGGAGCGGAGGATCGCCGTCGTCCTCGCGCGTCGCCACCGCCTCGATCCCGATCCAGCCTGCCGGCACCTCGGAGCCCTGCGCCTCGTACAAAAAGCGGGACGGCACCGACCGCGCGAGCCGGCCATACTTCGCGCGCTCGAACGCGAAGCTCAGGGTGAGCGTCTTCATCGCGCGGGTGATGCCGACGTAGGCCAGGCGGCGCTCCTCTTCGACGCTTTCTTCCGCCGCCGACCGCGCGTGCGGCAGGAGCCCCTCTTCCATCCCCGGGAGGAACACGTGGGGGAACTCGAGGCCCTTCGCCGCGTGCAGCGTCATCAGGGTGACCGCGTCCTTGCGGCGGTCGTCCTTCTTCTCCCCCGGCCCGTCGTCGCCGGAGAGTGCCAGCTCGTCGAGGAAGGCGTCCAGCGAGGGCGCGGCGGAGCGGCGGACGTGGTTCTCCGCGAAGTTCAGCACCTCGAGGACGCCGGCCCACCGCGCCTCCCGGGTCATCGGCTCCGCGTAGAGGCGGGTCACCTCGTCGCGGTAGGCGATCGCGCCCAGGAAGGATTCGAGCCGGGTCACGAGGTCGCGGCCCGCGTCGGCGAGGCCCGACCCGTCGATGGCGGAGCGCAGCTTGCGGTATCCCTCCACCGCCTGCGGAGAGAGGCCGTCGATCTCCGCCGCGCGCTCGAAGCCCTCGCCGGCCGAGATCCCCTCCTCGGTGGCAAAGGCGAGCACGCGGTCGAGGCTCGCCTTCCCCACCCCGCGCGCCGGAGTGTTGATGACCCGCAGCAGGGACGTCTCGTCGGCCGGGTTCACCACCAACTTCAGGTACGCGACGATGTCACGGACCTCCTTGCGGTCGAAGAAGGACATGCCGCCCACGACGACGTAGGGCAGGCCGCTCGCGCGCAGCTCCCCTTCGAACGGACGGAACTGCACCTGCGTCCGGCACAGGATCGCGAAGTCACCGTGCGCCGCGCCGTCCTTCCTCCGCTTGCCGATCTCCTCGACCACGAACTGCGCTTCCGCCGTCTCGTCCTTGAGCCGCGCGAAGCGGACGGGCTCCCCGGCGCCACGCGCGGATTCGAGCGCCTTGTCGTGCCGGGAGGCGTTCTTGCGGATCACCTTGTTGGCGGCGTCGAGG
>JANMPI010000491.1:0-1832 GCA_031369785.1 Acidobacteriota bacterium | reverse complement strand
GTCGCCGGCGAGGCGTCCTTTGGCAGCGTGTATTGCCACGCGCCGATCGGCGAGTTGCGGTTCCACCAGGCCTCGACGAGGTTCAGCGGGCCGATGGTCCCGGTGGCGAGCAGGTCCTTCGCCTTCCGGTAGATGATCGAGCTCACGCGCTGGCTACCCACCTGGACGATGCGGCCGGTGCGGCGCTGGGCCTCGACCATGGCCAGCCCCTGCTCGACCTTGTGCACCATCGGCTTCTCGACGTACACGTCCTTGCCCGCCTCCATGGCCTCGATGGCGATGCGCGAGTGCCAGTGGTCGGGGGTGGCGACGATGACCGCGTCCACGTCCTTGCGGGCCAGGACTTCCTTGTAGTCGCGCGTGGTGGCGACCGTGCCGCAGAAGTACTCCTTCGCGCGTTGCAGCCGGCCGTCATAGGTATCGGCCACCGCGACCAGCTCGACGCCCGCCACCTTGAGCGCCGACTCCGTGTCGTGGGTGCCCTGGCCGCCGATGCCGATGGTGGCCAGGCCGACGCGCTTGTCGGAGGACGGCTTGACGCAGCCGATCGCCGTCTCCGCTTCCGCCTTGCGCGCGGCGGTGGCGAGCGCCGCCGCTCCGGCCGCCATCTTCAGGAAATCCCGTCGCGTCGCATCACCCGGCACTTTCATGGAACCCTCCGTTTCGAGAGTGTAGACTTCGCCGTCGCTTCGGAGAAGGGGGTAGACCGATGCTGGCCGCGACGCCCGGGAAGACGTACGACGTCTGCATCGTCGGATCGGGCGCGGGCGGAGGGATGGCGGCCAAGGCCCTCGCCGAGTCCGGGGCCGACGTCCTCATGCTGGAGGCCGGGCCGCAGTGGGACGTGCAGAAGGACGGGGCCATGATGAAGTGGTCCCACGAGTCGCCGCGGCGCGGCGCCGGCCATCGCGGCCGCCCCTTCGGCGAGTTCGACGCCTGCCTCGGCGGCTGGGACATCGAGGGCGAGCCCTACACGGTCGGGGAAGGCGAGAGCTTCCGCTGGTTCCGGGCCCGCATGCTGGGCGGGCGCACCAACCACTGGGGCCGCATCTCGCTGCGCTTCGGACCGTGGGACTTCAAGGCCCGGAGCCGCGACGGGCTGGGAGACGACTGGCCGATCTCCTACGACGACATCAAGCCCTACTACGACAAGCTGGACGAGCTGGTGGGCCTCTTCGGCAGCAACGAAGGTCTGCCCAACGACCCCGACGGCATCTTCCAGCCGCCGCCCGCGCCCCGCTGCCACGAGCTGCTCACGAAAAAGGCGTGCGACGCGTTGGGCGTGCGCTGCATCCCGTCCCGCCTGTCGATCCTCACCCGCGCGCATAACGGCCGGCCGGCCTGCCACTACTGCGGGCAGTGCGGCCGCGGGTGCGCGACCCACTCGAACTTCTCGGTCCCTTCCGTCTTCCTGCCTCCCGCCCTCGCCACCGGCAAGCTGAAGGTCGTGACGGGCGCGATGGTCCGGGAGGTCACGACCAACCGCGAAGGGCTCGCGACCGGCGTCGCCTACGTGGACGTCACCAGCGGCAAGGAGGTGACGGTCCGGTCGAAGGTCGTCGTCCTCGCCGCCAGCGCCTGCGAGTCGGCGCGCCTGCTGCTGAACTCGAAGTCGCCACGCCACCCGAACGGCCTCGCCAACGGCAGCGGCACTGTCGGCCGCTACCTGACGGACACCCCGGGAACGTCGATCCGCGGCTACATTCCCGCCCTCGCCGGGCTCCCCGCCCACAACGAGGACGGCACCGGCGGGCTCCATCTCTACATGCCGTGGTGGCTCGACAACAAGAAGCTGGATTTCCCCCGTGGGTATCACTTCGAGTTCGGCGGCG
>JANMPI010000488.1:0-4085 GCA_031369785.1 Acidobacteriota bacterium | reverse complement strand
GCAGGTGGGCCAGGTCTCGCTTTCGATCGTCGCGCTCCCCGAGCCGGTCGGCTTCCGGTTCATCGCCGAGCCGTTCGAGGACGTGCCCGGGCACGAGCACGCCGTGATCGCCACCGGCCTCGGCCCCGCGTTCGTGGTGACTTCGGGACCGGGGAAGACGGCGGCGGAGCGCGCGTTCGAGGGCGCGAAGCACCTGAACGAGTCGGCGCAGGTGCTCCGCTCGACGCGCACCGCGGACATCCGCGCCCGCTCGGCGCCCGCGCCGGCCCTGGTCCTCTTCACGCGCGACACCGTCCTCCTCGAGGTCACGGCCGCGGACGCGAAGGCGTACGACGAAGACTGGACGCACGCGAAGACGAAGGGCGCGCCGGTGACGCCCGCGCGCCTCGCCGCGTGGTGGGAGGCGGTCGCGCGCGATCTTCTGCTGCTGCTGTTGCGCGGCGAGAGGCCGCAGTACGCGGCCGCCCTGGCGCCGGAGGGCAAGGTGCTGGGCGATCTGTACGACGCCGCGCGGCGCAGCGTCGCGGTGGGCGTGCCGAGCGCGATGCTCCTGGAGAAGGGGCCGGTGCGGGAAGGATTGCGGACCGTCGCCCTGCGTGTTCCGGCCGCCGTGGCGGCGCCGGTGGATCGCGCCGCGACCGCCTCCGCGCCGCCCGGGGACACCGCCGATACGACGCCGCCGCTGAAGCTCGACGGCTCGTGGCGCGGCACCGAGACGGAGAGCGGGCTGCCGACCGCCATCACCGTCGTTTTCCGCGGGGCATCGGCGACGCTCACCTTCGAGCGCGCGCTCCGGATGTCCGTCCCCGCGCTCGGCGTGCAGCAGCCGCAGAAGGGCGCGGTCCGCTTCGAGGTGAAGGTCGGGGCGGGCTCGCGCTTCTACCGTGGCCGCTGGGACGGCACGCGGATCACGGGCAAGGTGACGTCCGACGCCGACGGCCGCGTCGAGATCGGGACGTTCGACCTCGAACCCGCCGGCTAGCGTCGCCGGTCAGGCGATCGTCACTTCCTTGCAGAGGTAGACGTCCTGGATGGAGTTCAGGAGCCTGACGCCCTCCGCCATCGGCCGCTGGAACGCCTTGCGCCCGGAGATGAGCCCCATGCCGCCGGCGCGCTTGTTGATGACGGCGGTCTTCACCGCGTCCGCGAAGTCGTTCTCGCCCGAGGCGCCGCCGGAGTTGATGAGGCCCGCGCGGCCCATGTAGCAGTTCGCGACCTGGTAGCGCGTGAGGTCGATCGGGTTGTCGCTGGTCAGCTGCGTGTAGACGCGCTCGTCGATCTTCCCGTACGGGTTCTCCTTCGAGCTGATCGCCTTGAAGCCGCCGTTGTTCTCCGGGATCTTCTGCTTGATGATGTCGGCCTGCAGCGTGACTCCGAGGTGGTTGGCCTGCCCGGTGAGGTCGGCGGACACGTGATAGTCCTTCTCCTTCGTCTTGAAGGCGGTATTGCGCAGGTAGCACCAGAGGATCGTCGCCATCCCCATCTCGTGGGCGTGCTGGAATGCCTCTCCGACCTCGCCGATCTGCCGGTCCGATTCCTCCGAGCCGAAGTAGATCGTCGCCCCGATCGCGGCCGCGCCCATGTCCGCCGCCTGCTCGACGCGGCCGAACATGATCTGGTCGAAGCGGTTGGGGTAGCTGATGAACTCGTTGTGGTTGATCTTCATGATGAACGGAATGCGGTGCGCGTACCGCCGCGCCACCGCCCCCAGGACGCCCAGCGTGGAGGCCACGGCGTTGCACCCGCCTTCCAGGGCCAGCTTCACGATGTTCTCGGGGTCGAAGTACAGCGGGTTCTTGGCGAAGGACGCGCCCGCGGAGTGCTCGATGCCCTGGTCGACGGGGAGGATCGACATGTAGCCGGTCTTGCCGAGGCGCCCGCCATCCAATAGCTGCTGCAGACTGCGCAGCACGGGAACCGGCCGGTCGGAGGCGGCATGCACGCGGTCCACGAAGTCGGGGCCGGGCAGGTGGAGCGTTTCCTTCGGGATCCCCTTGCAGCGGTGTTCGAGGAGGGTTTGGGCGTCGGCCCCCAGCGCGTCCGCGATCCCCTTGATTCCGGCGCCCGTGCTGGTGGTGTCCATGGCCTTTGCGGTGCTCATCGAAGTCCTCCTAGTGGACGCGGGCCGCGCTCTGGCGCAGCGAAGCGGCCTTCTGCCGCACCTGGTCGTCGCCCGGCGCGTTGCCCGACCGCGCCAGGTATTCCTCGAGCTCCGTGGCGGCGAGCGCGTAGCAATCGAGGGCCGCGTGCAGCATCCCCCGGTCGCGAAGATCGTCGAGCGAGTCGGGATCGACGCGCAGCAGCAGCTCGACCACGTTCAGCGCGCGCGTGACGTCCTCGGCCTTGGTGTAGATCGCTTTCAGGTTGCGGAGCGTGCGCGAGAGGATGGTCTTCCGCTCGCACGGCGCGAGCATGGTGTCGTCGAGCTTGACGCGCCCGCCGTAGATGCGGTCCAGCCGCTTCTGGCAATCCTCCGCGGAGAGGATGGCGCCGCCGTGGAAGGGGTCGACCAGCGTCTCCCCGACGCGGACGATGAAGTGGCCGGGGAGCCCGATGCCGTCCACGGGCAGCCCCGCGCGGCGGCCGACCTCGATGTACAGGGTCGACAGCGTGATCGGGATTCCGGTGCGGCGATCGATGACGTCGTTCAGGAAGCTGTTGCGCGGGTCGTAGTAGTCCTCGACGTTGCCGCGGAAGCCTTCCTCGTCGAAGAGCAGGCCGTTCAGGGCGCGGACCGCGGCCTGGTCGCCGTCCCCGCCGAGGCGTGCGGTCACGGCGCGGCCGAGGGTGTCCAGGCGGCGGAGGTAGCGCGCCACGTCGAGGTCGGGGTACTCCTCGCAGGCGATGAGCAGCGCGGCCTGCGCGAGGTCCACCTGGTCGTCGGGCCCGGCCATGATGTCGGTGAACTGCCGCCGCGCGGTAGGCTCCATGGTCATCGGTCCATCGATTATAGGTTGACGGTCGGGAACGTGAAGATCTCCGACTTCGTGGCCTCGACCGCCGTCGTCACCAACCCCGCGACGTCGAGCGCCTTCTCCGCCTCCACCACTTCGGCGACCGTCGCCGCCGTGGCCGGGCTCCGCGGCGTGAAGAGCTGGCAGCAGTCCTGGTCCGGAAGGGTGCTGATTTCGAAGGTCCCGATCCGCCGCGCCTCGCGGGTGATCTCGTCCTTGTCCATCCCGATCAGTGGCCGCAGCACGGGCAGGGTCGCCGCGTCGTCGATGGCGGCGATGTTGTCGAGGGTCTGTGACGCCACCTGCCCCAGGCTCTCCCCGGTGACCAGGGCCTTGGCACGGTTGCGCACCGCGAGCGCTTCCGCGATCCGCACCATGAACCGCCGGTAGAGGACGACGCGCAGCGGCTGGGGGCAGGAGGCGACGATCGTCTGCTGCGCTTCGCCGAAGGGGACGAGCAGCAGCCGCGTCTTGTACTGGTACTGCGTGAGGACCCGCGCCAGCTCCATCGTCTTGTCGATGGTGGTGTGATCCTGCAAGGGGAAGGCGTGGAAGTGCACGGGGATCACGGTGCACCCGCGTTTCATCAGGCGCCACACCGCGACCGGCGAATCGATGCCGCCGGACATCAAGGCCATCACCCGTCCCGAGGAGCCGACGGGGAAGCCGCCCGCGCCCGCGCAGCGCTCGAATGAATAAAGGATGCGGTCGCGGAGGACTTCCACGAAGACGTTGATGTCCGGCTCTTCGAGGCTGACGCGCACGCCGGTGGCCTTCTGTACCGCCGCGCCGAGCGCGCGGTCGATCGCGCCCGAGTTCATCGCGAAATTCTTGTACGACCGCCGCGTCGTGATGCGGAAGGATCCAAAGCTCTGCTCGGCAAGCGAACCCACCACCGCCTGCTCGAGCGCTTCCATGTCGAGCGGCGCCGAGCGTGTCCGCGAAAAATTGGCGATGCCGAACACGTTCCCAATCCGCTCCCGCACCGTCTCCCAAGGGGCCTCGTTCGGCACCTCGATGCCCACCCGGCCGGCCATGATCTGGACCTTGCCGCCGAGATCGCTCGTCGCGCGGCGCAGGTTCCGCGCCAGCTTGTCCACGAAGAACGGCCGGTTCCGGCCCTTGAGCGCG
>JANMPI010000476.1:0-2335 GCA_031369785.1 Acidobacteriota bacterium | reverse complement strand
GGTTGATCATCGCGTCGGCGATCCGCGACTTCGTGCCCATCGAAGGCGCGCGGCGCACGTTCCGCGAGCTGGCCGATCTCTACGGCCGCTTCGGGAAGGGTGACCGCGTCGCGTTCGCGCAAGGCTACCACCCGCACATGTTCTCGCCCGAGAACCGCCTGGCCGTGTTCTCGTTCTTCGATCGGCTGAACGCGATGCCGGCCCGCGATGCGCTGGACACGATCGAGATCCTCGACCCGAAGCTCCTCCGCTGCACGGCGACGGGGCAGGTGCGCGTGGACCTCCCCGGCCGCTCCTTGCCGGAAGTGATCCGGGACGACTGGCGCGCGCGCCGGCCGGCGGCGCGGTCGCGGCTGGCCGATCTGTACCGCGGCGCGGATCCCGGCGCGGTCACGTGGGAAGACGCGGGCGGAACCACGGCCGGCCAGACGCGCGTCGATCGCTATCGGGTGCGTCGCGGCGCGGTCACGATCCCGCTCCTGCACTTCCATCGCTCGGGTGGGACGGAGGCGGCGGGCACCGTCATCGACGTCTCGCTCCACGGGAAGATCGGTCCGGCGGAATGGTCGGAGGTCGCCCGCCTGCTCGACGCGGGGCACGACGTGGTCTCGTTCGACTTCCGCGGCGTGGGGGAGACGCGGATGCGCTACCGCGCGGAGTCGATCGACGATCCCGAGATCGCCGCCCTCGACGAGACGGCCGCATATGAGAGCCCGCTGTCCGGCGTGTTCGCGAACTACGTGTACAACGACCAGGTGATCGGCCGCCCGTACTTCCTGGGAATGGTCGAGGACGTCGAGACCGTCGCGAGCTTCGCGCGGCGGCATCTCGGCGCGGAGCGCCTGGTGGTGCGCGGCCGCGGCGACGCGCAGCTGGTGGCGGAGTCGGCGGCCGATGTGCTCCGCCTGGATCTGGCGCGCGGCGGAGCGCCCGGATTCCGCTGGTCGGACGCGGTGGAGAACATGCAGGAGATCTGGCCGATCCAGTACCTGCTGCCCCGCGGCGCCGACTACAAGTAGGGCGTCCGACCGTCCCTCAACCGTCGCGGTTGAGCAGGCGTGCCAGCCGCCGGGCATGCTCATCGTACGCGGCTTCGAACAGCGCCGCCGAGCGCTCCGCGCCGACGAGGGCGGACGCCGTCAGCACCGTGGGCGGATGGCCGGCCGCGGTCAGCCGCGCCGCGATCTCCGCCTTGATGGCATTGATCAGCAGGCACCCGCCGACCGTGGAGCCCGGCGCGACCGGCGCGTCCAGGCCGGGGATGGCGACCATCGCGTCGCCCGCGGGCGCGCCGGTGTCGAGGACGAGGTCGGCGAAGTCGGTGATGCGCAGGCCGCGCGCATCGCGGGCCGGCGTCGCGTCCGCGTGGCGGCGGCTGACGATGGCGACCACGCGCATCCCCCGCGCGCGGAAGCCCTCCGCCATCTCCACCGCGACCACGCCGCCGCCGCTCGAGGAGACGACGAGGGCCGAGTCCTCCGCCGCCAAGGCGAAGTTGCGCAGGATGCGCGCGGCCAGCCCGCTCGTGTTCTCGAGGAACATCGCCTGGCGCTGGCCGTTCGCGCCCACCACGAGGTTGTGGAAGGTGAGCGACAGCTCGACGATCGGGTTGAAGCCGGGGAACGACCCGTAGCGCGGCCACATCTCCTCCACGAGGATGCGGCTGTGGCCGGCGCCGAAGACGTGAACCATGCGGCCGGCGAGGATCGTCGCCGCGAACCACTCCGCGGCGCGGCGGATGCCTTCGCCCTGGGCGCTCACGGTGTCGATGAGGCCGCGGGCCGCCTGGAGGTAGCGATCGCCCGGGGTCATGCGCGGACTCCGGTGAGCGCGGCACGGGCGGCCCCGATCGCGCCCGCGAGCTCGCCGAGCGCGGCGGGGAGCACGCGGACCCGGCGGCCGAGCGGCCGCCACTCCACCCGCGCGAGGTCCTCCGCCAGGGGCTCGAACAGCGCGGCGCCGGCCCGCGCGATGCCGCCGCCCACCACGACCAGCTCGGGATCCACCGCGTTCGCGATCCCCGCGATGGCCACCGCGAGGTCGCGCACGGAACGCCGCCACACGCGCGTGGCCTGGGGATCTCCGGCGTTGTGCGCGAGAACGAGCGCGCGCGTATCGGTGAAGCGGCCGTCGGTGCGGGCCGCCACGGTGCAGTTGCCGATCGCGCCCTCGAGGCTGCCGGGCATGCCGGTGATGCTCGGCGGACCGTCGGGGTCGAGGCTGACGTGGCCCCAGTGCCCGGCGCGTCCCATGGCGCCGAGGACGAGCCGTCCCTCGGAGAGGATCGCGCCGCCGACACCGGTGCCGAGGGTGAGCAGCACGACCTCGCGGCATC
>JANMPI010000386.1:0-7195 GCA_031369785.1 Acidobacteriota bacterium | reverse complement strand
CCATCGGGTGGCCGCAGCCGAGCTTCATGCCTTCGTCGATGTCCGCCGTCGAGCCAACGCCTTCCTCGAGCGCGCGGATCGCGTCCAGCAGATACGGGACGAGCAGGCGATTCACGATGAAGCCGGTCTTGTCGCCCGCGCGCACCGGCGTCTTGCCGAGCGACGTGGCGAAGGCAACCGCTTCCTCGAAGGCCGCCGCCGAGGTGAGCGGCGAGCGGACGACCTCGACCAGCTTCATGAGCGGGACGGGATTGAAGAAGTGCAGGCCGACGAAGCGGTCGGCGCGCTTCGTGGTGGCCGCCATCTCCGTGATCGAGAGCGAAGACGTGTTGGAGGCGAATATCGTGTGCGCCGGACACGCGGCGTCGAGGGCCTGGAACACCTGGCGCTTGGCCTCGATGCTCTCCACCACGACCTCGATGATGAAGTCGCACTTGCCCAGATCGGCCAGATCGGTGGTGCCCTTGAGCCGGCCCATGACCTCGGCCTTGCGCTCCGGCTTCACCTTTCCCTTCTCGACGCCCTTGGCCAGGAACGAGTCGATCTTGCCCAGCCCCTTCTGGAGCGCACCCTCGTCGATCTCGCGCACGACGACGTCGTAGCCGGCCTCCGCGCACACCTGCGCGATACCCGATCCCATCAGCCCGCAGCCAACAACACCAACCTTCTTGATCACCATCAAACCTCGCTCTGGATAATCATCGCGATGCCCTGGCCGCCGCCGATGCAGGCGGTGGCGAGGCCGTAGCGCGCGTTGCGGCGGCGCAGCTCGTAGGCCAGGGTGAGCAGCAGGCGCGTGCCCGTGGCGCCGAGTGGATGGCCGAGGGCTATGGCGCCGCCGTTCACGTTCGTACGGTCGCGATCGAGCCCGAGCTCCTTCTCGACCGCGAGGTACTGGCCGGCGAACGCCTCGTTGACCTCCACGAGGTCGATGTCCTTCAGGGAAAGCCCGGCCGCTTCGAGGGCCTTGCGGGACGCCGGCACGGGGCCGATGCCCATGATCTCCGGCGGCACGCCGGCCACTCCCCAGGACACGATGCTGGCCATCGGCTTCTGTCCGCGCCGCTTCGCCTCGTCGCGCGACGTGATGACGAGCGCGGCCGCGCCGTCGACGATGCCGCTCGCGTTGCCGGCGGTGACGAACCCGTCCTTGCCGAACGCGGGCTTCAGCGCGGCGAGCCCCTCGATCGTCGTCTCCGGCCGGGGATGGTCGTCCGCCTCGACGCGGATGGTCTTGCGCCCCTGGGTGACGTCGATGGGCGCGATCTCCTCCTTGAACACGCCGCGGGCAATGGCGCCGGCGGCCGCCTTCTGCGATCGCAAAGCGTAGGCGTCCATGTCCTCGCGCCCGATGCCGTGGCGGCGCGACAGCGTGTCCGACGTCTGCGCCATGTACAGCCCGCAGTGCGTATCGAGGAGCGCGACCATCAGCGAATCCTCGAGCTTGCCCTCGCCGAGTCGGAGGCCCGTGCGCGCGCCGCGGATGACGTGCGGCGCCTGGCTCATGTTCTCCATCCCGCCCGCGACCGCGATCCGCGACTCGCCGAGCCGGATCATCTGCATGGCGGAGACGACGGACTGTATGCCCGACCCGCACAGGCGGTTGACGGTGAGCGCGGGCGTCTCGATGGGGATGCCGGCCTTCAGGCCGACGTGGCGCGCCCCGTAGATGGCGTCGCCCGAGGTCTGCAGGGCGTTGCCCATCACGACGTGATCCACCCACTCGGGCTGGATTCCCGCGCGCTCGAGCGCGGCCTTCGCCGCATGAGCGCCGAGATCCAGCGCGGAGACGTCCTTGAGCGCGCCGGTGTATTCGGCCATCGGGGTGCGCGCTCCGCCCAGGATGACCACGTCCTCTGATGCCATGAATGAGCTCCGCGAGCGCGAAAAGAAGCGGAATCATACCATGCGCTTGACGCTGTCCCGCGGCGCGCATAGCCTGCAAAGACCCATGCGCGCGGCCCGGTTGCACGTCCTCGTCGTCACGCTCGCCGCCGCCACGCTCGTCCCCGGCTGCGGTCGCACCTACGGCAATCCGTTCGCGGGAACCAACCCCACCACCGCTCCGCCCGCCGCCGCGTCCATCGTCTTCACGAGCAACATCCAGAGCGCGCGGCCGGGCGGCAACCGCGAGGTGTACGCGGTCGAGGAGTCGGGCGCCAACCCCACGCGCCTCACGCACTGCAGCGACGCGTCGGCTTGCTCGTCCCTGGAGGCGTCGTTCGCGGCGGACCGCCAGCGCGCCATGGTGCGCCGCGTCCTCGCCGACACGAATTCCGACGGCCGCCTCACCGCGGCGGACGGCGAAAGCCTCTTCCTGGTCGACTTCGCGCGCTCCGTCGAGGGCTCGCTGCTCCCCGCCGGCGCGCGCGTCACCGCCGTCGACTGGAGCGCCATCTCCGACGTGATCGTGTACAGCGGGCTCGGCACGGGCGGCACGGAAGACCTCTTCCGGATGGATCCTAACGGCCAGAACAACCGGAACATCACCGACACCGCGGGGATCCGGGAGCGCCATCCGCGCGTCGACCCGAGCGGCACCATCGCCGTCTACGAGCGCATCGACGCCACGAACAAGGGCGAGGTGTGGGTGTTCTTCACGACCCAGGCCCAGTCCCGCATCACGACCGGCGGCCAGGCGGGGCCGGCGCTGACCGGGTCGCCGTACGTGGTGGGGTCGGACGCCGATCCCGACTATTCGCCGGACGGTCGCGCCATCGTCTTCCGCCGTCTGCGTGCCATCGGCGACGGGCGCGGCCAGTGGGACATCATGACCGTGGCCGCGGACGGCACCAACCTGCGGACGATCGTGTCCGGCGCCGCGTACCGCGAGTCGCCGGACTGGGGCCCGCGCGGGATCGTGTTCGCGGAGACGGGCGCGGACGGACGCTCCGAGATCGTCATCGTCGACGCGGAAGGCGCCAACCGCCGCACCGTCCTGACCGTCGGCGCCGGGGTTGAGCTCGGCGCCACCCGCTGGCTGCCGTGACCGAAGAGGCCGCGCCGCCGCGCTAGCGGTTGTGAGCCTTCTTGAAGGCCTCGGCGCGTGCCTCCAGCGTGGCCGCCTCGGCGGTGCGCCCTAGCTCCCGGAGCATCGTGGCGTGGTTGCCGAGGACCTCTGGAAGACTTCCATCGTCCGCCTTCGCGAGGACCTTGGCCGCCTGGATGTAGAGCTCCTCCGCTTCCTGGTTCCTCCCCTGTTTGTAGCGAAGAGTGGCCAGGGTGTCCTGGATGACCGCCACCCGCGGATGCTCGGCCCCGAAGGCCTTCGTCATGGTCTTGAGGGCCCTGATCAGCAGCGCGTCGGCCTCCGCCAGCTTTCCCTGCGCGGTGAGCGCCAGCGCGAGGTTGTTGAGGCTCAGGGCCACCCCGGGGTGGTCGGGGCCGAACACCTTCTCCCGAATCGCGAGGCCCCGCCTGATGAGCAGTTCCGCCTCGGCGTCCCTTCCCTGGACCTGGTAGATGATCGCGAGGTCGTTGAGGCTCTTGCCCACGTCGGGATGATCGGGGCCGAGGGTCTTCTCCTTGATCGCGAGGGCCTTTTTGTGGAGAGACTCGGCCTCCGCGTACCTTCCTTGTCTCCAGCGGAGGTTGGCGAGGCCGGTGAGGCTCACGGCCACCTCGGAGTGGTCGGCGCCGAACACCTTCTCCCGGATCGCGAGGGCCCGCCTGATGAGCGGTTCCGCCTCCCCGAACTTCCCCTGGAGAGCGCAGGTCCGCGAGAGGTTGTGGAGGCTGCTGGCCAGGTCGGGATGATCGGGGCCGAGGGCGTTCTCCCTGATCGCGACGGCTCGCCGGCCGAGCGATTCCGCCTCCGCGTATCGGCCCTGGGCGAGATAGAGATTCGCCCGGCTGTCGAGGCTGCTCGCCACGTCCAGATGGCCGGGGTCGAGGGTCTTCTCCCTGATCGCGAGCCCGGTGTCGATCAGGGGCTCGGCAGTCGCGTACAGGCCCAGAGATGAATAGACGTCGCCGATGGTGTTCATGAGCCGAGCCCGGATCTCGGGCTGGAGGTCGGTCTGGTTCTGGATCCTCTCCGAGGCCTGGTCGAGGATCTGCCGCGCGGTGACGCTGTTCCCTTTCGCCTCGTTCGGGTCGGAAATCTTGAACATCTCCTCCAGGAACGTGGCGACTCGCCGGGAAGTTTCCGCCTCCTTCTTCGCCGCCGCTTCCGCCCGGGTGGCGCGAATCGTTTGGACCGTCGTGGCGACACTGAAAACCACCAGGATCGCCACGGCCGCCGCGAGAAGGACCTTCTTGCGGCGCCGTAGCGGCTTGTCCCGGATCCACGCGAGCCGCTCCCCGGTATCGACGGCCGACGGGCGGGCGGCCGGAGCGAGCGACTTGAGCCGCCCGATGAGCGCGGCCAGGTCCGGGTCCAGGCCCTCCGCCGGAAGCGACTCGCCCTCGCGCGCTTTCTGGAGGCGCGTCGCGCCGTCGAGGCCCTTCGCGTACGGGTGCTTCCCGGTGAACAGTTCCTGAAGGATGAGCCCGAAGGAATAGAGGTCGCTGGCCGACGTCGCCTGCTCACCCCGGGCCTGCTCCGGGCTCATGTAGCCGAGCGTCCCCATGATGGCTCCGAGGGTGGTGACGCCCGATGTACCACCCGAAGCGCCACCCGCGCCTGTCGGCGCGCTCCCACCGCCGCGAACTGCGGTTTCATCGGTGCCGGGCTCCGGAGGCACGGTTCCCGCCGCCGGGGAAAGGGGCAGCGAGATCGTGGCCTCTTCCATCTGCGTGCGGGACAGCCCGAAGTCGAGCACCTTGACCTGGGGTCCGTCGGCAACCATCACGTTGTCCGGCTTGAGATCCCGGTGAACGATGCCTTGCTCATGTGCCGCCACGAGCGCGCCGACGATCTGCTCCGCGATCTGAAACTTCAGCTTCGAATCGGTGCCGCGCTTCATCGCCTCCGTGAGGCGCTCTCCGTCGATCAGCTCCAGGGCAAGGAAGTCGGCCTCCGCGCCCTCGACGTAGTCGAAGATCTGGCAGATGTTCGGGTGCCGCAGCTGGGAGAGCACGCGGGCTTCGCGGAGGAAACGGGCCTTCGCCTCCGCGTCCAGCCGGTGTTCGGCCCGGATGCTCTTGAGAGCGACCTTGCGGTGAAGCTTCTCGTCGTAGCCGACGAAAACCTCGCCCATGCCGCCCTTGCCGAGCGCGTCGAGAATCCTGAAGTGTCCGACGGTGGCGCCCAGGAACGACGAGCTCATGCGAGATCCCTCACTGGGCGGCAGGCACGGGCCTGCGCGGAGCCTACGAGCGGGCGAACATGCCTTCGGTGTAAGCGACGATCTTACCCTCCACCGCCGACGCGGCGACGGTGAGCGGGGACGCGAGGTAGAGCTTCCCCGGGCCCGAGCGGTTCTGGTAGTTGCGATTGATCGCGGACACCGTCACCTGCTCCGTGCTCGACGACACGCCGGGGCCGCAGCCGATGCAGGCGCCGCAGCCGGGCGGGATCACGCGCACGCCCGTCCGCTCGAAGATCTCGACGTAACCCCTCGCGCGCGCGTACTGCTCGACACCCGTGGACCCGAACTGAATGAAGAAGTCGACGCCGTCCTTCACCCGCCGCCCGGCGTCCATCGCCTCCTTCATCACCGATGCGTAGAGGTCGAGGTCCACTTCCTTGCCCGCGGTGCAGGATCCGCCGTAGGCGATGTCGATGGGCACGTCCCCGAGGTCCGCGATCCTGGCGCCGTTGGTCGGGTCGGACGGGATGCCCAGCGCGGGATCGCCCGGCGTCGCCACCATCGGACGGATCGCGTCGAGGTCGATCACGTGCACGCCGCCGTCGTAGTGCGCGCCCGGATCCGGCGACACGACGCGGCGCCGCAGCTCGTCCACCGTCACGCCCGTGCGATGCGCAACCATCCACGCCAGCATCTCGTCGTCGGGCTCCGTGACGCCCGCCTTGGCCGAGCACTCCGTGGCCATGTTGGTGAGGGTGGCGCGCTCGTCGGGTGACAGCGTGCGCAGGCCGGGCCCGCCGAACTCCATCACGCGGTCCAGGGTCAGCTGCTTCCTGGCGTGCTCGGCGAGGATGAACAGCATGACGTCCTTGGCGGTGACGCCCTTGCGCAGCCGGCCGGTGAGCTCGAAGCGGATCGACTCCGGGACCTCGATGAAGGTGAACCCGGAGTGCACGAGGGCCGCGTATTCCGTCGCGCCGACCCCGTAGGCCAGCGCGTTGTTCGCGCCGCCCATGCAGGTGTGGCTGTCCGTGGCCTGGATGAAGTCGCCGGGCTCGATGATCCGCTCGCGCGCGATCGTGTGGCAGATGCCGGGCGAGACCCCGTCGCGCGCCGAGTAGTCCTGCACCCCGGTCTTGCGCTGGAAGACGCGCTGCATGTCGCGCAGCACCTGGATCTTGGGCGAGAACGGCGCCATCTTGGCCACGCCGTCGGCGTAGATCAGGTGATCCTCGAAGACCGCGAACTTGGAAGGATTGCTCAAGCGGTAGTCGGGGCCGTATTCCTGCTCGAGGAAGTAGTGCACCTGCGCGGTGGTGAACTCGTGGGAGTAGCCGCCGTCGACGCGCACGCTCAGCGCGTCGCCGGGCTTCACGTAGATAGCACCGGTCGCGCCGACGACATGCGCGGCCAGCACCTTCTCCGCGATGGTCATCGCGCGCTTTGCCGTGTCCGGCGGGGGCAGCGTCACCTCGCCGCGGGCGAACGCCTTGGTGAACGGGAAGAGGCCGCCGTGCTCGACCACCATCGTCGTGATGGGGTCGTACCCCTTCGCGAACTCGGCGAGCGGGATGCTCTCGCCCTTCTGCAGACGGACCAGCATCGCGTGGTCGCCCATCAGCACGCCCTGGCTCACGTTGTTGCGGGCATGGATGGGCGCGAAGGACGCCGCGATGGCGATGCGGATGCCCGACCACTTCTCCGCCTGCACCGCGGTCTCGCGCGAGGAGCCGACGCCCTTGCGGTAGCCGGAGACGATGACCTCGAAGTTGCCGTCGATGAGCGAGCCCTCCGGAAAGAGGCGCTCCTTGTCCACCGTGATCCCGGCGTACGCGTTGCGCGCGATCGCCTCGGGACGGAAATCGAAGCAGGCCCAGGCCGGCGTCATGGCGTCGGTGTTGATGTCGTCCATCAAGTCAGAGGCGCGCAGGTCCTCCATCCGGAGGTCGAGCTCGCCGCTCAGCTGGCGGCGGATCAGGTCGGGATCCCGGGTCAGGAACAGC
>JANMPI010000384.1:0-11628 GCA_031369785.1 Acidobacteriota bacterium | reverse complement strand
CGACTGGCCACCGGGGGGTGCAACGACCGCACCCCCCAGCTCGCATCAGATCAAGCTGAGCATCTCGCGGTACTTCGGCAGGCTCCAGAACTCGTCGGCGACGCTCTCCTCGATGTGGTCGCAGATCTCGCGCGCGCTGGCGAGCGCCGGCACCACCTGGTCGGCCAGGACCCTGGCCCGCGCATCATGCTCGTGCTCCCCCGCCGCGCGCTCGGCCGCGGACTGCAGGTCGTTGATGCGCCCGCCCAGCGCCTCCACGAGCGCGTCCATCTTGTCCATCGACCCCTTCACCGCGCGGCCGCTGCCCGCGCCGGCGAGAAGCGCGAGTTGCCGGTACGCCGCGGGGAGGACGTGCCCGGAGACGAGGTTCTTGAGCGCCTCCACCTCGATGTCGATGTCCTTGATGTAGCGCTCGAGGCGGACGACGTAGCGCGCCTCGCTCTCGGACTCCCCGAAGATGCGCATCCGCATCAGGAATTCCTTGGCCTCGGGACGGATCAGCTCCGCGAGAGCCTCGGGCGTGTTGCGCAGGTTGGGCAGGCCGCGGCGCTTCGCCTCCTCGACCCACTCCGCGGAATAGTTGTTTCCCTCGAACCGGATGTTCTTGGTTGCGATCACGGACTCGCGCACCGCCTCCAGCGCGGCGTCCGGCACGCTCATCCCCCCCGCGGTGCGCCTGGTGATCTCCTGCTCCACCTCACCCAGCGATTCGGCCATCGCCGCGTTCAGGATGGACACCGGCACCGAGACCGACGCCGCCGACGACACGGCGCGGAACTCGAACTTGTTGCCGGTGAACGCGAAGGGCGACGTGCGGTTGCGGTCGGTGTTGTCGCGCGCGACCTCGGGCATGGTGCGCCTGCCGCGGCGGCCGCGCCCCCGCGCGGCCGCGCTGCCCGCTTCACCCTTTTCGATGGCGTCCAGCACGCGGTTCAGCTGATCGCCGATGAAGGCGGAGATGATCGCGGGCGGGGCCTCGTTGGCGCCGAGGCGGTGATCGTTCCCCGAGCTCGCGATCGCGGCCCGCAGCAACCCGCTGCGGCGGTGCACGGCGCGCAGGGTCGCGGTCAGGAAGACGAGGAACTGCAGGTTGCTCTCCGGGGTCGCGCCCGGCTCGAGCAGGTTCTCGCCGTCGGAATCGGACAGCGACCAGTTGCAGTGCTTGCCGCTGCCGTTGACGCCCGCGAACGGCTTCTCGTGCAGGAGGCAGGCGAGGTTGTGCCGCCGCGCGACGCGGCTCATGGTTTCCATGACCATCTGGTTGTGGTCGGAGGCGACGTTCGCCTCCTCGAAGATGGGCGCGGTCTCGTACTGGCTGGGCGCGACCTCGTTGTGGCGCGTCTTGATCGGGATCCCGAGCTTGTAGAGCTCGGTCTCGCTCTCCTGCATGAAGGCCAGGATGCGGTCCTTGATGCTGCCGAAGTAGTGGTCCTCGAGCTCCTGTCCCTTCGGCGGACGCGCGCCGATGAGCGTGCGGCCGGCGGCGACGAGGTCGGGGCGCAGCGCGTAGAAGGCCTTGTCGATGAGGAAGTACTCCTGCTCGACGCCGAGGGTCGGCACCACGCGGGTGGCGGTGGTGTTGCCGAACAGGCGCAGGATGGCCAGCGCGCGCTCGGAGAGGATCTCCATCGAGCGCAGCAGCGGCGTCTTGTTGTCGAGGGCGGCGCCGGTGTAGCTGATGAAGACCGACGGCACGCACAGCGTCTTGCCGTTGGGTCCGTCGACGATGAAGATCGGGCTCGACGGATCCCACGCCGTGTACCCGCGGGCCTCGAACGTCGTCCGCATGCCGCCGGACGGGAAGCTCGACGCGTCGGGCTCGCTCTGAATGAGCTGCGCGCCGCTGAAGCGCTCCATCGGACGGCCGTCGTCGTCGAAGGTCAGGAAGGCGTCGTGCTTCTCGGCGGTGAGGCCGGTCTGGGGCTGGAACCAGTGGCAGAAGTGCGTCGCCCCCTTGCTGATCGCCCACTCCTTGACCGCGTGGGCGACCTCGTTGGCGATGGCGGAGTCGAGGCGGCTGCCCCGCCGAATCGTCTCCTGCAGCGAATGGAAGACGGGCTTGGGCAGCTTCTTCTTCATCGCCGCGGTGTCGAACGTGTTGCTGCCGAACAGGTCCAGCACCTTGATGCCGGACGCCATCTCGGGCAGCGACCGGATGCTGCGCGAGGCGACCTCGCCGATGGCCCACAGACGCCCCGAAAGCTCAGACATCGTCCTGCACCTCCCAGATGGATGCATCGATTATAGGGCGCGCCGGCGCGAGTGAGGCCCGGTTAGAATGATGCGGAAAGCGAGGAGCACGTGGCCACCCACTCCGTAGACGACCGGCTCCAGGGCCTCGACCAGAAGACGCTCCTCGCCATCTACCGGACGATGTACCTGTCCCGGCGGATCGACGACAAGGAGATCCAGCTCAAGCGGCAGAACAAGATCTTCTTCCAGATCAGCGGGGCCGGCCACGAGGCCATCCTCGTCGCCGCGGGCATGGCCATGCGGCCCGCCCACGACTGGTTCTACGGCTACTACCGCGACCGCGCGCTCATGCTGCAGCTCGGCATGACGGCGACGGAGATGCTCCTCTCCGCCGTCGGCGCCAAGGACGATCCGAACTCGGGCGGCCGCCAGATGCCGTCGCACTGGGGCCACCGGCGGCTGAACATCGTCTCCAAGTCCTCGCCGACCGGGACGCAGTTCCTGCAGGCCGTCGGCTGCGCCGAGGCCTGCGTGCTGAAGGCGGAGAAGGAGGACGAGGTCGTCTACTGCTCGACCGGCGACGGCACGACGTCGGAGGGCGAGTTCTGGGAGAGCCTGAACACCGCCTGCAACCGCAAGGTCCCGGTCGTCTATCTGGTCGAGGACAACGGGTACGCGATCTCCGTCCCGGTGGAGGTTCAGACCGCGGGCGGCAGCATCTCGAAGCTCGTCCGATCGTTCCCCAACCTCCTCGTCCTCGAGGTGGATGGTTGCGATCCGGTGGCGAGCCTTCGCGTCATGGAAGAAGCGGTCGCGTACTGCCGCGCACGCAAGGGTCCGGCGCTCGTTCACGCGACGGTGGTACGGCCGTATTCGCACTCGCTGTCGGACGACGAGGCGATGTACCGCTCGACCGCGGAGCGCGAGGCGGACAGCAAGCGCGACCCGATTGTCTCCTTTCCCGCGCGGCTGATCGCGGAAGGTTCGGCCACTGTCGAGGAGCTCGCGCGCGTGCGCGAGTACGTCGACGCGGAGGTGAGCGCCGCCGCGGACGCTGCCCTGGCGGCCGAGGTTCCCTCACCGGAGAGCGCGACGCGCTGGGTGTACTCGCCCGACGTCGATCCCACGTCCGACGCCTTCCGCACCGAGGCCGCTCCCGCCGGCGATCCCAAGACGATGGTCGACCTGCTGAACGCGTGCCTGCACGACGAGATGGCCAAGAACCCGAACATGGTGATCTTCGGCCAGGACGTGGCCGACTGCAGCCGCGAGGAGAGCCTTCCCAACGTCAAGGGCAAGGGCGGCGTCTTCAAGGTCACGTACAACCTGCAGCGGAAGTACGGATCGGACCGGGTCTTCAACTCTCCCCTAGCGGAGGCGAACATCGTCGGCCGCGCCATCGGCATGGCCACGCGCGGGATGAAGCCGGTGGTCGAGATCCAGTTCTTCGACTACATCTGGCCCGCATACATGCAGATCCGCAACGAGCTGGCGCTGATGCGCTGGCGCTCGGCGGGCGAATGGAAGTGCCCGATCGTCATCCGCGTGACGTACGGTGGCTATCTCCAGGGCGGCGCGGTGTACCACAGCCAGTGCGGCGAGGTGCTCTTCACGCATATCCCCGGGCTGCGCGTCGTGATTCCGTCGAACGCGCAGGACGCGAACGGCCTGCTGCGCACCGCGATTCGCTGCGACGATCCCGTGCTCTTCCTCGAGCACAAGCACCTGTACCGGCAGACGTACAACAAGGGCATCTATCCGGGACCCGAGTACATGATCCCGTTCGGCAAGGCGGCGACGGTGCGCGAAGGTCGCGATCTGACCATCGTCACGTTCGGCGCGCTGGTGCAGCGATCGTTCACCGCCGCGCGTCAGGCGGAGGCGGAGGGCGTGTCGACGGAGATCCTCGACCTGCGGTCGCTGTCACCGTACGACTGGGAGGCGATCGCGGCCAGCGTTCGCAAGACGGGCAAGGTCATCGTCGCCCACGAGGACAGCAAGTCCTGGGGCTACGGCGCGGAGATCGCGGCGCGCATCGGCGACGAGCTGTTCGAGCACCTGGATGCCCCCGTCAAGCGCATCGGCGCGCTGGACACGTTCGTCGGCTACAGCCCGGTGCTGGAAGACGCGATCCTGCCGCAGATCGGGGACATCACGACGGCGATCCGGGAGCTTTCGAGGTACTGACCATCCGGGAGCTTCTACGGCCCCGAATTGCCCTAGCTGGATTTCGTGTATGTCTGTCCAATCAACACCTCGCCCCGGCCCGGACACGCCTCCGAGGCGACCGTAAACGATAGCGTGCTTCCCCTGACGGACCATGTGTAAGTGCCAGTTCCGTTACACGCCGTCGACTGCGAGAACTGGATCTGACCGCCCGGCACTGCGATAGCACCAGACGCGGCGTCGGGCGGTCGCGAAATCTGATACCGGTTGGCGCTCAGGGTCAGCGTCACTCGCTCGCCAGTCGCACCCAGAACCGTAACCCACACCCCCTGAAGCTCCGCCGGCGCACTACCCACGAGAGTCGAGGGGGGAGCCGGCGTCGGCGGCGCTGTAACCCCGCTGCTACCGCAGCCAGTCAGGGCAACTGCTGCTGAGCAAGCCACACCTGCGAGAACGGCTCGCCAAGATTGGACATCCATTTCAAACCCCCTGACCGCTACCTTCGCCTCTTATGTCGGCCTGACGATCATCTGGTTGATCGCCAACACTTCGACCAAACCGAGCGGCATCCGAGCTACGGCTGCGACGTTCCCGCGCGCCCGTAGCGGTCTTCGAGGCGCACCACGTCGTCGAGCTCCGGCGTCGAGACCTCGACGATGTCGCAGTCCTCGATCGCCGTCATCCGGTGCAGCGTCCCCGGCGTGATGTGGAAGACGTCGCCCGGTCCCATCTCGACCTTGCGCAGCTCGCCTTCGGCGCCGGTGGGCCGGGTCTCGAAGAGCAGCCGCCCGGACTGCAGCATGATCGTCTCGTCCTTCACGTTGTGGTACTGGAGGGAGAGGCTCTCGCCCCGCTTCACGTGCAGGATCTTCCCGACGTAGCGGTCGGTCCGCGCCCACCAGAGCTCGTAGCCCCAGGGCTTCTCGACACGCTTCGGAATTTCGCTCAAGGTCACCTCGTCGCGGCCGGCAAAAGCGCCTCCGCCAGCTCGCCGCGAAGCATAGCCTCGATGGCGGCCGCGGTGGAAAGGCCCATCGCGGCCGTGGCCAGCCGCTGCGCGTCCGCCGCGGACACCCCGCGCAGCACCGCCTTCACGCGCGGGATGGCGCTCGGGCTCATCGACAGCTCGCGCACGCCGAGACCGACGAGGACCGCCGCCTGCAGCGCATCCGACGCCATCTCCCCGCAGACCGAGACCGGCAAGGATGCCGCCGCCCCCGCGGCGACCACGCTCGCGATGGTGCGCAGGACGGCGGGATGGAGCGGCTCGTAGAGGGAAGCGACGCGCGGATCGACGCGGTCCACCGCGAGCAGGTGCTGGATCAGGTCGTTGGTGCCGATCGTGAAGAAGTCGACGTCGGGCGCGATGAGATCGGCGGTCAGGGCCGCGCTCGGCACCTCGAGCGTCACTCCGACGGACAGCCCGTCCCCCGCGGGAAGACCCTCGCGCCGCAACGACCCGCGCGCCTCGGCCAGGAGATCGAGCATCGTCCGCAGGTCCGAGGGCCCGGCCACGAACGGGAACATCACGCGCAGCGGACCGTCCACGGAGGCGCGCAGCAGGGCACGGAGCTGCGCGCGGAACGGGGCGGGATCGCGCCCGATGAGCCGCGACGCGCGCTGGCCGAGGGCCGGGTTCGCGCTCGTCGGCCCCCCGGGCGCGAGGTCTTCCGCGGCTACGTCCCACGTGCGCACGGTGACCGGCCACGGGCGAAGGCGATCGAGGAGGCGCCGGTAGACCTCGACCTGCTGCTCCTCCGAGGGCCAGCGTCCCGAGCGGCCGAGGAGGTACTCGGACCGGAACAGGCCGATGCCTTCCGCGCCGTACTGGACCGCGGTGTCCGCTTCGTCGCTGAACTCCGCGTTGGCGAGGAGATGGATGCGCACGCCGTCGCGGGTCACGCAGGGAACGCCGCGGGTGCTCGCCAGCGCCGCGTCCTCGCGGCGGTCGCGCTCCTGGGTGGCGCGAAAGCCGGCGAGCATCGGCGCCGAGGGCTCGAGCACGAGCTCGCCGCGCGACCCGTCGACGACCACCAGCGCGCCCGAGGGGATGTCGCGCGACGCGGTGGCGAGGCCGACCACGGCGGGGATCCCCAGCGAGCGGGCGAGGATCGACGTGTGATGCGTCGCCGAGCCCTGGTCGGTGGCGACCGCGAGCACGCGGTCCCAGTCGAGCTCCGCCGCCTCCGACGGGAGCAGCTCGTCGGCTATGACCACGAAGCTGCCGGGAAGATGCGACAGCGACGGCGCATCCCCGGCCCCGCGCAGGTTCAGGAAGATGCGGCCGAGCACGTCGTCGAGATCGGTGCGGCGCTCGCGGAGGTACGGGTCGCGCAGCGCCTCGAAGAGCGCCCGCAGCTGCTCCGACACCGTGCGCAGCGCCCACTCCGCATTGACGCGATCCGCGCGGATCACGTCCCCCGCGCGCTCGACCAGCAGCGGGTCGTCGAGCATCAGGAGGTGGGCGTCGAAGATGTAGCCGTGCGGCCGCCCGATTTCCTTCGAGACGCGATCGCGGATCGCGCCCAGCTGGACCCGCGACAAGGCTACCGCCCGGGTCAGGCGGTCCACCTCGGAATCGACCGCCTGCTCCCCGATGGAGACGCGGAAGATGGAGACCGCGCGCCGCTCCACCACCAGCGCATGGCCGACGGCGACGCCGGGCGACACCCCGAGCCCGCGCATCATCACACTGGCCTCACGAGTCCTCCCCGAAGCGGCCGAGGATCAGCTGGGCCAGCGCCGCCACCGCGGCCTGCTCGTCCTCGCCATCCGCGGTGACGGTGAGAACGCTCCCCTGGGCCGCCGCCAGGAGCAGGATGCCGAGGATCGACTTGCCGTCCATCGCCCGCGAGTCGCGCCCGAGGGTGATGCGCGAGCGGTAGCGGTTCGCGGTCTGCACGAACCGCGCGGCGGCGCGGGCATGGAGGCCGAGGCGGTTGGTGACCGTGACCTCGCGGCGGATCACGCGCCCCTTTTCTCCAGGACCTCGCTCGCGACGTAGATGGCGCCCTTGCCCTGCTCGCGGATCACGCGCGCGACCTCCATCAGCTCGCCGTCGCGCAGGGTCGACAGCTTGATGAGCATGGGCAGGTTCACGCCGGTGACGATCTCCGCCGTCGGGGAGAGGAACGGGAGGCTGACGTTGGTGGGCGTGCCGCCGAACATGTCGGTCAGGATCAGGGCCGGGCCAGGCCCGACGGAGTCGATCGCGCGCTGGATGGCGTCGCGGGCGACCCCCATGTCGTCCTCCCAGCCGATGGAGACGGCGGCGATCGCCGGGATGTCGCCCACGATCGTGCGCGCGGCGTTCACCAGCTCCTCGGCCAGCCGCCCGTGCGTGACCACCACGATGCCGATCATGACTGCCGCAGGTCGCGATGGCGGACCTTCACCGTGTACCCCTTCCCGGTCAACCGCTCGGAGATCGCGTTGGTGATCATCACCGAGCGGTGGCGGCCCCCGGTGCACCCGATCCCGACCGTCAGGTAGCTCTTCCCTTCCTTGATGTACTGCGGGACGACGTAGGCGAGGAAGTCGTCGAGCTTGCGGAGGAAGCGGTCCGTCTCCTTCTGGCGCTTCATGTAGCGGACGACGGGCGCGTTGTTGCCGGTGAGCGGCTTCAGCGTCGGCACGAAGTTGGGGTTGGGGAGGAACCGCACGTCGAACACCAGATCCGCCTCCGAGGGCACGCCGTACTTGTAGCCGAACGACATCACGGACAGCACGAGCGGCGCCGCCTCCGTGCGCACGTCGTAGTGCTCGCGAATGTACTCCCGCAGCTGGTGGACGGTGTAATCGGAGGTGTCGAGGATCAGGTCCGCCATCTTGCGGATGGGGCGGAGCGCTTCCTTCTCCTCGCGAATCCCCTCGATGGCGGGCTGGTTGATGGCGAGGGGGTGCGGGCGTCGCGTCTCGCTGAACCGGCGCTGGAGCACCTTCTCCTCGCTCTCCAGGAACATCAGGTTCACCGTGATGCCCTTGGCCTTGATCTGGCGGAACACGAGGGGGAACTGCTTCAGGAACTCTCGCTCCCGCATGTCGACCACGAGGGCGGAGCGGCGCAGCTCGTCGGAGTCGAGGATCAGGTCGGCGAAGTGCTTGATGAGCGCCGTGGGCAGGTTGTCGACGCAGAACCACCCGATGTCCTCGAGGGCGCGCGCGACGTGGGTCTTCCCGGAACCGGAGAGGCCGGTGATGACGAGGATGCGCGGCGCGGCCCGGCGATCAGGGGCCAGGCGGGCCTCCGCGCGGCGATCGGCTCCGCGGCGCCTCTTCATCGCGCCCGCCCCTTGGTCGACCGCCGGGCGGCGGGGGTGGCGCGGCGGCGCGGCGGGGGCGCGGCGTCGGCCTCGATCATCTCGTCGACCCGCTCCGCGAATCGGCGCGCGGCATCGTACCCGCGGTCCTTGAGCAGCCGGTTGCGCGAGGCGACCTCGACCAGGATCGCGATGTTGCGCCCCGGCGCCACCGGCATGCGCACCAGCGGCAGCTCGATGCCGAGGATCATGAAGGCCTCGTCGGTGAGGCCGAGCCGGTCGTACTCCTGACCCGCTTCCCACCGCTCCAGGCTCACCACGAGCTCGATCCCCTGCGACATTCGCACCGAGGAGACGCCGTAGAGGTCCTTGATGTTCAGCACGCCGAGGCCGCGCAGCTCCATGTGGTACCGCGTGAGCGCGGGCGATGCGCCGATGAGCGTGTCGCCGATGCGCTTGATCTCGGTGACGTCGTCCGCGATCAGGCGATGCCCGCGGTCGATGAGGTCGAGCGCGCACTCCGACTTCCCGATCCCGCTCTCTCCCACGATCAGGACGCCGAGGCCGAAGACGTCGAGCAGCACGGAATGGAGGTGCAGCCGCAGCGCGAGCCGCTCCTCGAGGAACGCGGACAGGGCCTTGATGAAGGGCGTCGACTCCGACGGCGTCACGAGGACCGGGATGCCCCGGAGGTCCGCCTGCTGGAGGAGCTCGGCCGGCGGGCGCAGCCCCTTGGTGACCACGAAACAGGAGATGCGCGCCCGGGCCAGCTGGGCCACCGCGGCCGCGCGCCGGGCGGGCTTCATGCGCGCCAGGAAGCCGAGCTCGCTCCCGCCCATGATCTGCACGCGTCCGTAGCGGATGTAGTCGGTGTAGCCGGAGACCGCCAGCCCCGGCCGCTGGACGCGCGCCAGGGTGATGATGTGATCGAGGCCGTCGCGCCCGGCGGCGAGCTTCAGCCGCAGCGATTCCGCTCCCGGCTCCAGGAAAGCGCGCACGGGAACGCTGGGGCCGTCCCGTGGCTCGACGCGGCGCTCCGTCCGGGCCGGCCGGCGTGGCTTCACGGGCTTCACGCGGTCACGCGGCCTAGTGCACCGACTTGCGCAGGTTGGAGGGCGGGATGCGCAGCTCCTCGCGGTACTTGGCCACCGTGCGGCGGGCGAGGGGCAGGCCGTCCCGGCCCAGCAGCTCGGCGATCCGCGAGTCGGAGAGCGGGCGCGAGGGGTCCTCGCCCTCGATCATCTTGCGGATCTTGTCCTTGATGCTGACCGAGCTGATCGCCTCCCCCATGTTGGAGGTGATCCCGCTGTGGAAGAAGAAGCGCAGCTCGAACACGCCGCGAGGCGTGTGCATGTACTTGTTGGCCACCACGCGGGACACCGTGCTCTCGTGCATGCCGATGTCGGTGGCGACGTCGCGCAGGACCAGGGGGCGCAGGTGGGTGACCCCGTCGTCCAAGAACCCCTTCTGGTGCCGGATGATCGACTCCGCGACCTTGTAGATCGTGCGCTGCCGCTGGTCGACGCTCTTCAGCAGCCACAGCGCGCTGCGGAGCTTCTCCTTCACGTAGTTGCGCGTCTCCTCGGACCCTGCTTCCTTGCCGTCCAGCATGCGCTTGTAGGTGGGGCTGATGCGCAGCTTGGGCAGGCCGTCGTCGTTGAGGACGATCTTGTAGTCCTCCCCGTCCTTCACCACGAACACGTCCGGGATGATGTACGACGAGCGGTCGGGGCTGTACTTCATCCCCGGCTTGGGATCGAGGCGCTTGACGATCTCGAGGTGGTGCGAGACCTCTTCCGGCGTCAGCCCCATATGCCGCCCGATCTCGGCGTACTGGTGGCTCTGCAGCTGCTTCATGTGGTCGCGCACCATGACGTCGGTGGGCGTCCCCTCCAGCCCGAGGTTCCGGAGCTGCAGGCGAAGGCACTGATTCAGGTCGCAGGCGGCGACGCCCGCGGGATCGAGGCCCTGCACGATGGCGAGCACGCGGTCGACCTCCGCCGCCGGGTACGGGCCGAGGTTCGCGATCTCCTCCAGGGAGGCGCGCAGGAGGCCGTCGGCGTCGAGATTCTGGATGATGGCATCGCCGATCTCCAGGGTCATCTCGTCCGATACCGCCATGTGCAGCTGCCACATGAGGTGGTCGTAGAGGTCCGGCGTCTCGGTGAGCGTGTTCTCGATGGGCGGGAGCTCGGGGATCTCCTGCGACCGCGTGCGGCGGTGGTCCGCGTCGTCCATGTAGTCCTCGAAGAACTTCTCGACGTCGATCTCCTTCAGGGGATCGGTCTTGTCCTCCTTGGCCGTCGCCTCCTCGGCCGCGATCTCCTCCGCGGAGAGCTGCTCCTGGGGCACTTCCTCGAGGAGGGGGTTCTCCATCACCTCCTGCTCCAGCACCTCGGCCAGCTCGAGGGTGGTGAGCGGCAGCAGCTTGATGGCCTGCTGCAGCGACGGGGTGAGAATGAGCCTCTGCGAGAGCCTCGTGCTGAGGCCCAGCTTCTGCTGCATCGCCATCAGTGGCCAGTCACCAGCGGACGTCGCCGGGGCGAGGGAGGGGCGCGGGCCGGGATGTCTTCGTTATCCGTTGCATGGTCGGGGGCCCGATGTCACGGCTGACTGGCGTCCTCGTCGAGCCGGAAGCCCTCACCCAGATACACCCTGCGGACCTCCTCGTCGGAGGCCAACTGGCTCGGCGTTCCGGATCGGAACACCTCGCCCTCCCTGAGAATATAAGCGCGATCCGTGATTTTCAAGGTCTCGCGGACGTTGTGGTCGGTGATGAGCTCGCCGATGCCGCGGGCCTTGAGGTGCCCGATGATCTTCTGTATGTCGATGACCGCGATGGGGTCGATGCCCGCGAACGGCTCGTCGAGGAGGATGAACGCGGGCGAAGTCGCCAAAGCGCGGCAGATCTCCAGCCGGCGCCGCTCCCCCCCCGAGAGGGTGTAGGCCGGCTGCCGCGCCATGCCGTGGATGCCCAGCTCCTCGAGGAGCTCGCGGGCCCGGGCCCGGC
>JANMPI010000360.1:0-2911 GCA_031369785.1 Acidobacteriota bacterium | reverse complement strand
AAGAGGTGACGGAGTTCTGCCGACGCCTGGATCCCAAGCCGGACGTCAAGTCTTCGGTGCGGCGCGTTCCAACGCCTTCAGTGGCGCCTCCATCGACGGCCGTTTCCGGTGCGGCTGAAGACGGTCACCCCTCGTTGACCGTGCCATCAACCCCTTTGCCGATGAGGCCCATCGTGCCGGCACCCCCGCGACGGCCGGTCGTCGAGCCTCTTGCCACGGATCGCTACGGCATCCACTTCACGGTCAGCAAGGCGACGCGCGACAAGTTTGCCGAACATCGCGCTCCTGTGTCGCGCGCACAACGCCTACGAGGCGGAGCTCGTCTTCGGACGCTTCGGGACGATCGCGGACCGGGAGTGGCTGCCGGGGGGCATCGGGACGAACCTGTCCTGGGACAGGCCGCCGGCTACACGAACAAGCTGACCGGGGCCTCCAGCAACCGCCGCACCTCGTTCAGGAACTGCGCGGCGAGGGCGCCATCCACCACGCGGTGGTCGGAGCTCATCGTCACCTTCATGCGGTGCCCGACGCGGATCTCGTCCCCGTCCACCACCGGCACCTTGCGCACCGCGCCCACGGCCAGGATCGCGCTCTCCGGGGGATTGATGATCGCAGTGAACTCGGTGACGTCGAACATGCCGAGGTTGGAGATCGAGAAGGTCGAGCCCGAGAACTCCTCCGGCTTCAGCTTCTTGTCCCGCGCGCGGGTGGCGAGGTCCTTCACCTCGCGCGAGATATCGAGGATCGACTTGCGGTCGGCGTTGCGCACGACGGGGACGATCAGCCCCTCGGGCATCGCCACCGCGACCCCGATGTTGACGTCGGCGTGAGTGGCGATCTTGTCGCCCATCCAGGACGCGTTCACCATCGGGAACCGCGTGAGGGCCTTGGCGCAGGCCTTGACCACGAGATCGTTGAAGGAAACCTTGACGTCCTCGAGGCTCTGGATCTGCTGGCGGATGTCCACCGCGTTGTCCATCGCGATCTCGATCGTCACGTAGAAGTGCGGCGCCGTGAACATGCTCTCGGACAGCCGCTTGGCGATCGTCTTGCGCATGTTCGTGACCGGGATTTCCGTGCCGGCGGCGACCTGTGGCACCGGCGCCGCGGGACGTGCCGCGGGCGCGGGCGCGCCTGCGCCACCGGACGCCGGCCGTGCCGAAGCGCCACCGCCCGACCACGATTCGATGTCGCGTTTGATGATCCGGCCGCCCGGTCCGCTGCCGGCCACCGACGACAGGTCGATGTCCTTCTTGGCCGCCATGCTGCGCGCGAGCGGGCTCGCCTTGACGCGGCCGCCATCCCCCGGCGTGGCCACCGCGGAAGGCACGGACGCCGACCCATCGCCGGGCGCGGCTTTCGCGGCGGCATTCGTACCCGCGTCCTCGGCTCCGGCCGCGGGGGAGTCGGTCTTTCCGGCGTCCGACTGGCCGGCTTCGGCCGCGGGCGATTCGGCCTTTCCCGCGTCCGGCTTTGCGGCTTCGGCCGGCGCCGCCTCCGGCTTGGCTTCCTTCGCCGCGGGCGCCGCTTCCGCCTTTGGCGCGTCCGCCTTTGCCGCGGGAGCCGCCGCCGCCGCGGGCTTCGCCGCCGCCCCCGACTTCGCGATCAGCGGCGCTATGTCCTCGTTCGGCTCCGCGATCACCCCGATGAGCGTCCCGATCGGCGCCTTGCCGCCGGCCTGCACGAGGATCTTGCGCAGCACGCCCGCGCCCTGGGACTCCATCTCCATGTTGGCCTTGTCGGTCTCGATCTCGGCCAGCACGTCGCCCACCTTGATGACGTCGCCTTCCTTCTTGTTCCACTTGACGATCGTGCCCTCCTCCATCGTCGGGGAGAGCTTCGCGAGGACGACCTTGCTGACCGCCATTACCCTCGTTCCTTGTCGCGATAGAGGACGCGCTTCACCGCGGCCACGACCTTCTCGGGCTGGGGCAGGTACGCCTTCTCCAGCGTCTTGGCGTACGGCATGGGCACGTCCTCGGCGGTGACGCGGATGACCGGCGCGTCGAGATCGTCGAAGCACTCGCGCTGCACGCGGTCCGCGATCTCGGCGCCGAACCCGGCGATGCGCCAGCCCTCTTCCACCACGACGCAGCGGTTCGTCTTGCGCACCGACTCGAAGATGATGTCCTCGTCGAGCGGGCGCAGCGTGCGCGGGTCCACGACCTCGGCCTGGATGCCTTCCTCCTCGAGCGCCTTGGCCGCCGCCATCGCGGTGGTCACCGAGCGGCTCCACGCGACGATGGTGACGTCGGAGCCCGCGCGCTTCACGTCGCCGAGGCCGAGAGGGATGTGGTACTCCTCGTCCGGGACCTCGCCCTTGAAGTTATAGAGGATCTCGTTCTCGAGGAAGATCACCGGGTTGTCGTCGCGGATCGCGCTCTTCAGCATCCCCTTGGCGTCCTTCGGCGTCGAAGGTATCGCGACCACGAGACCGGGGACGTGCGCATACCAGGCCTCGAAGGCCTGCGAGTGCTGGGCCGAGACCTGGGTCGCCGCGCCCGACGGGCCGCGCATGACCATCGGGCAGCGCACCTGGCCGCCCGACATGTAGCGGTACTTCGCCGCGTGATTGACGATCTGGTCGAGGGCCAGCAGCGAGAAGTTGAAGGTCATCATCTCGGCGATGGGGCGCAGGCCGGTGAAGGCCGCGCCGACCGCGATGCCCGCGATCACCTCTTCCGCGATGGGCGTGTCGCGCACGCGCCACTCGCCGAACTCGGCCAGCAGCCCCTGGGTGATCTTGTACGCGCCCTGGTAGGCGCCCACTTCCTCACCATGCGCGAGGCGCTGAACCAGGCGCTTCGCGAAGAGATGAAGCGCGACTCCACGGTGTTCCTCCTCGGCGAGGAAGTGGGCGCCTACCAGGGCGCGTACAAGATCACCCAGGGGCTGCTGGCCGAGTTCGGCG
>JANMPI010000344.1:0-1568 GCA_031369785.1 Acidobacteriota bacterium | reverse complement strand
GCGATCAGGCGGGACGTCAGCGCGGCCAGCGGTGAGGCGGCGAGCGACTGTTTCTCCTTGAGGCGAGCGCCCGCATCCTGGATCGCGTCGGCGGTCGCGAACAGGATCTTGAAGGCGTCCGCGTCCAGGGGCCGCTCGCCGTCACGAGCGCGCGACAGGAGGTCTTCCATTCCGTGGCATGCGCTCTCGATGAGGCCCACGTCCACCGCGCGCGAAGCCCCCTTCATGTTGTGCGCGGTGCGGAAGAGGGACTGCAGCAGCCCCGGCGCATCGCCCTGCCCGCCTTCGAGCGCGAGCAGGTCGCGGTTGAAGTTGCGGACGTGCTCCGCCACCTCCTCGACGAAGGTGGCCATGAGGCTCTCGATGAGGGCCGCCTTGTTCAGGCCGGCACCTTCATCATCTCCGTGAGGCGGCGGCCGGCGTCGGAAAGCGCCTGCGCGGTCCGGTTCGCCTGCTGGGTGGCGGCGAGGTGCTGGCTCGACGCCTGGTTGATGTTGCTCATGGCGAGATGGATCTGCGACATGCCGGTGGCCTGCTGTCCGGCGGACGCCGCCATCTGGCCGACGACCTGGCCCGACTCCGTGACGGTGTCGCCGAGGGCGCGGATCGTCTCGCCGGCCTGGAGCGCCACGGTGACCGCCGCGTCCACGCTGCGCTTGCCTTCTTCGGCCGCCGCCACCGCGCTGGTGGTCGCTTTCTGGATCTGGCCCAGGATCTGCCGCACCTGCGCGGTCGCCTTCTTCGACTGATCGGCGAGGGCCTTCACCTCGCCCGCGACGACGGCGAACCCGCGCCCCTGCTCGCCGGCGCGTGAGGCCTCGATGGCCGCGTTCAACGCGAGGAGGTTGGTCTGCTCGGCGAGGTCGTTCACCGTCGAGGTGATCTCGCCGATGGCCTGGCCCTGCTCGGCGAGGGCCATGGTCCCGAGCGTGATCGCCTGCACCTGCTCCTTCACCGACCGCAGCCCGACGACCGTGTCGTCCACGGCCTTTCGCCCCGCGCGGGCGATCTCCACCGCGCGGTTCGCGGCGTCCGCTACCGACGGCGCCCGCTCCGCGGCCTGCCGCGAGGTCTCCGCGACCTCGTTCACGGTGCTCACCGTTTGCGCGACCGCGGCCGCCTGCTGCTGCGCTGCCGCCGCCTGCTCCGTGGTGCCGGCGAGAAGCTCCGCGGCCGCGGACGAGATCCCGTTAGCGGTCTCCGCTACGCCGACGAGGAGCGCTTCGATCCGCACGCGCGCCGCCTTCTCCTCGCCGAGGAGGCGGCGAATCGTGGCCAGTACCCCGTTCCACGACTCGCCGAGCTTCCCGACCTCGTCCGTGCCCAGGAAGGGCGCGTCCGCGGTGTGATCGCCGCCCGCGGACCGCACCGCGACCGCGACCAGCATGCGCATCCGCCGCGGACGCGCCCTTCCTGGGCGCGGACGTGGTCGGGAAGCTCGGCGAGGCGTGGAACGGGGTCCTGGCCACGATCCGCCGCCTCCTCGGTGAGGAGAAGGCAGCGCGCGTGCGGATCGAAGCGCTCCTCGTCGGCGTCGCGGAGACCGCGAACGGGATCTCGTCCGCGGC
>JANMPI010000298.1:0-3487 GCA_031369785.1 Acidobacteriota bacterium | reverse complement strand
CGCACAACTCGTTCTCGTTTTCCAACGGCCCCTCCGCCTACGGCCTCCTCGTGAAGGACGCGGACGACGTTTTCATCACCGACAACCGCTTCGTCGGCAACGCCACGGCCCTGTTCTTCGATGGTGCGCCGCAAGCGCGCGACAGTCGGGTCGACGTGCGCGCGAACCTGATCGCCCGCAACGACGTGGGGGTGGCGCTGCAGCCGCGCTCGCGTGGCCTGCGGATCTGGGAGAACGCGTTCATCGGCAACCACGCCGACGTGCGGATGGTGGGGACAGGCGCTGTCGACGGCAATGACTGGGCCGTCGGCGGACGCGGCAACTACTGGAGCGACGCCGTCGTCTACGACCGAAACCGCGACGGCGTCTCCGACGTGCCCTATCGTGTGGAGAGCACGTACGAGGTCCTGGCCGACCGCTACCCGCCGCTCGCGTTCTTCGACAGCACGCCGGCCGCGGACGCCATCGACCTCGGGGCGCGACTCTTCCCGCTGTTTGCGCCCCGGCCGAAGCTGACCGATCCGGCGCCGCTGGTTCATCCGCCGCTCACCGATTGGCTGGCCGGGGCAAGGTCACACCAACCCGGCCTGGCGCTTTCTGGCCTCGGCCTGCTGGCAACGGTGGCGGTCGCTTCGCGCCTGTCTCGGCGGGTGCTTTCGTGACCGCGTTCGTCTCCGTGCAAGGCGTGCGACTCGAGCTGGGCGGCGTGCGCATCCTCGACGGTCTGTCGTTCACCGTCGGCAAGGGAGAGTCGATCGGGCTGACCGGCCCCAACGGCTCCGGCAAGACCAGCGTCCTCCGGTGTCTGCTCGGGCTCACGCCTTTTCGCGGACGGGCGACCATCGATGGCCACGACGTCGTGCGCGAGCCCATCGCGGCGCGTACGCTGTGCGGCTATCTCCCGCAGAAGCCGGCCTTCGGTGGCGCGCGAGCCCACGAGGTGCTGCAGTTCGTCGCCCGCCTGCGGCGGATCGACGGTTCGCGTATTTCAGCGGTTTTGGAGACGGTCGGACTCTCCGCTCACGCCAATGCGTCGGTGCGCACGTTCTCCGGCGGAATGCAGCAACGGCTCTCTCTCGCGGTGGCGCTGCTCGCCGACGCGCCGCTCCTTCTGCTCGACGAGCCGACCGCCAGTCTCGACCGGGAAGGACAGGCTACGTTCGTCCTTGTCGTCAACTCCCTCCGGCGGAGCGGGCGCACCCTGCTGCTCGCTTCCCACCGCCCGGAAGAGATCCACGCGCTCACCGACCGCGTGCTGGAGCTGGACGGAGGTCGTCTGGTGACGGGGGCCGCGTCGGACCGGCGGGCCAACGTGGTGTCGCTGCAAGCGGCGAGGGGGCAACGATGAGGGCGCGTGAGACTGGACTGGTGATGGTCCGCGAGCTGCGCGAGGCCATGCGCGGCCGCTGGTTCGTGCTCGCTTCGTTGAGCTTCCTCGTGCTGTCGCTCGGGCTCTCGCTGCTCGGCCTCGCCGGATCACAGCGGTCGGGGCTCGCGGGGTTCGACCGCACCACCGCCAGCCTCTTGAACCTCGCGCTGGTGTTCGTCCCGCTCCTCACCTTCTTCGTGGGTGCGTTGGGGATCTCCGGTGAGCTGGAGGACGGATCACTGGCCATGCTCGTGGCTCAACCGGTGACCCGCGACGAGGTGTTCACGGGAAAGTTTCTCGGGTCCCTGGCCGCCGTGTGGGCGGCGCTGCTCACCGGCTTCGGCGCCACTGGCGTCGTGGTCGGGCTCTACGCCGGAGGCGACGTGACCGCCTTTCTGTCACTGCTCGGCCTGTTGATGGTCTACAGCGCCAGCACGCTGGCCATCGGCACGCTGCTCTCGGTGACGCTGCGCTCACGGGTGCGGGCAATCGGCGCCGCTTTCTCCGCTTGGCTGCTGTTCGTCTACGTCTCGGACCTCGGCAGCATCGGGCTGGTCATCGCCCGCGGGCTCACCCCGGCACAACTCTTCGCGCTGGCGCTACTGAATCCCGTGCAGCAGGCCCGGGTCG
This sequence comes from Acidobacteriota bacterium, assembly GCA_031369785.1. Taxonomy (GTDB): domain Bacteria; phylum Acidobacteriota; class Vicinamibacteria; order Fen-336; family Fen-336; genus JANMPI01. Next base: position 1,488 of record JANMPI010000298.1, on the reverse strand, counting down.
CAGGAACGCTGGTCCTGACGGATCGACTCGAGGTCATCGGACCGGTCGGCATCTTCGCGCTCGATCACTTCGGCGCGACCGGAGTGATGGTGCTGTTACACGCCCTCCTGGCATCGACAGCCGTGGTGCTGCTCCTCGTCGGGCAAAGGATCTTCAGAAGGACGGTGCTCGCGTGAAACGACTTCTCACCATCGGCCTTCCGGTGCTCGCCCTGATTGGAGTGATCGCCGCAATCGTCTTCTGGCCCTCTGGGCAATCCGGCTCCGCGCCGATCAAGTTCGGGCGCGATACCTGCGCGCGCTGCCGAATGCAGCTCTCGCATCCCGGTTTCGGAGGCCAGCTGCGCGACCAGAAGGGCCAGTTGACCCTGTACGACGACGTCGGCTGTCTCCTTCTGGGAATGTGGGCGCTGCATACGGAGGCCGAGGCATGGGTCGAGGACCACGAATCCGGCCGACTCGTGCCGATCACCCAGGCTGGATTCGTGCGCGATAGCCGGGTGGCGACGCCGATGAACTACGGCGTCCTGGCGTTCTCCGACGACGCAGGCGCACGCCGGTTCGCGGCCGCGCAGGGCGGGGAGGTGGTGACCCTCGAGCAACTGCTGAAGGACAAGGAGCGCTTCCGCGGCACGCCCGTCGCGTCCTTGCCCGGGCAACGTCCGTTTACCGAGCAGGACTCGCGCGCGGGCAAGCCGCTGTACATCCGTGAGTGCGCGGGTTGCCATGGCGAGCGAGGAGATGGCGCGGGCCCCGCCGCTGCATTCCTCGATCCCAAGCCGCGCGACTTCACCAAGAAGCGGTTCAAGCTGCGCACCACCGAGGGGCAGGTGCCCGCCACCGCCGATGTCCTCCGCACAATCGAGCGCGGCCTCCCCGGCTCGGCGATGCCCTCCTTCGCCTTCCTCACACCCGAGGAGCGCAACAAGATTGCCGCCTACGTGCTCTACGTCGCCGACGCGCTCGACACGCCGGAGCCGCCCGTCATAGCCCCCGGCGCGGCTCCGCCCACCACGCCCGAGTCGACGGAACGCGGCAAGGCGCTGTATGCCGAGATGAAGTGCGCCGCCTGCCACGGTGCCCTCGGCCGCGGCGACGGACCGGCGGCCGCTGAGTTGCGGGATAGCGACGGCGTGACGATCGCAGTCCGTGATTTCACCGGCGGCCAGTTCCGCGGCGGAGGGGAGCGCGAGGATCTCTACCAGCGCTTCGTGAACGGCATGGATGGCACGCCGATGCCTGCCTATGGCGACTCGATCAAGGGCACGGACCGCTGGGCGCTCGTCGACTATGTGCGATCGCTGCGCGTCACGCCGCCGCCCGTCCCGCGTCCGTCCGATCCGATTTCTGCCGGACGGCAGGTGGCCGAGAAGTTCAGCTGCCGCGGCTGCCATGTCCTCGACGACGGCAAGGGCGGTGACGTCGGGCCTGACCTGCGCGTGAGCGGCCAGAAGCTTGGCTCCGACTGGGTGCGCACCTTTCTCGAGGA
>JANMPI010000232.1:0-1687 GCA_031369785.1 Acidobacteriota bacterium | reverse complement strand
GGTTCCGGTGGTCCTCGCGCTCGCCACGGCTCCGCCGCCGCGCCACGATCTCGATGCCCTCCTCGTGTTGCCGGTTTCGCCGGGTGTCATCGGCCTGCTGGTTCCCCACGTCTCCGACCCTCGAGCGTCAGAGCTCGTGATCACCTCCATCACCCACGCCGACCCCGCCGTCCGCGCGGCCGCGGCGCGCGTGGCCAGCATCGCGGGGTTGGATGCGGCACGGGCGGTTGTCCGTACGGCGTTAGAAACGGAGACGGACAGGTCCGCGGCGAGCGAGCAGCTCCGCGCAACCATTTTCATGGCGCCCGCGGCGGCCGACCTGACGCTCGTTCCCATCGCGCGGAAGCACCACCTGGTGGACCTCGTCGCGGAGGCTCTCGCTTCCGTGCGCGGGCCCGCCGCGCTCCCCTCGCTCGACGCACTCCGCGAGGCCGGACTCTCCGCGACGGCGGAGGCCACCGTCATCGCCGCCGCCACCCGTCGTGGACGAGAGGGGTTGAACATCGCGGCCACGAGCGCGTTGCGCAGCGGAAGCGTTGAACGCTGGGGGACCGTATTGTCCCTCGCACGGCTGCCCGAGGCCGCGATCGCGCCCGGTCTCCTGGTCGCCGGCATCGGCGCCCCGAAGCCGGCGATCCGCGCGCTCACGTACTGGCATCTCGCCCTCACGACGGCGAAGGATGCGACGCTGCCGGCGGAGATCGAGGCGGCGATCGCACGCACGTCCGATGCCGCGCGCGACCAGGCGAACAGCGACCCCGCGTTCGCCCTGATCGCCTTGCGCCGGGCTCAGCGCGGTAAAGACTTCGGACCCGACTGGGGCGGCGGGCCCGCGGACGCGAAGCTCACGCTTCCCCGCGATGCCGAAGGGGAAGTCGACCAGATCGGCCCGCTCCTCACCCGCGCGGAGGAGAAGGTATTCAGCCGCCGCCTGTCGTTCGGGGCGAACGACTGGATGTTCGAGCGGGAAAGGTACCGCACGACGACGGTATCCCCCGGCGCGGAAACGCGCGGTGCGCTTTGGCTGGCCGGCGGTCTGCCGCCGCGGATGCTGCGCGACATGATGGCGGTCACTGGGTGCAAGCCCGCGGCACGTCAGCGGGCCGTCGCCCTGGCCCGCTATCGGCCGGACGGGAGGGCCCGCCAGGTCTCGGTGATAGACACGCGCCTGCCCCAGGCCTGTGCTGAGGTCGCCGGACCGGCGTTGGGACTGACCATCGGTCCGCCCGACCTGATCGATCCGGCGCGCGCCGAGCGTCAGACCGTCCTGATCGTGCCCCTGGAGCAGGACGCGCTGGACTGCGCGGAGCAGCCGGAGCCCTCCGCCGTCGAGCGCGTGATCGCTGATGACGAGCTTGGCACGATCAAGGAGCCGCGCAAAGTGAAGAACGTCGCGCCGGAGTATCCGATGTCGGCGCTTTCGGGCCGCGTGCAGGGAACCGTGGTGCTGGACGCCACCATCTCCTCCGCCGGGTGCATCCGCTCCCTGCGTGTTCTCCGCGGCGTGTCGCCGGACATCGATGCGGCGGCAATGGTCGCGATCAGCCAATGGCGCTACACGCCCACGCTTCTGAACGGAACGGCGGTCCCCGTCAAGATGACGGTGACCATCAACTTCCGGGTCAGCTGAGAATCAGCCCTCCAGCTTGTAGCGGCTGGCCACGTGCTGGTAGATCGGGTCCCAGAA
>JANMPI010000223.1:0-7904 GCA_031369785.1 Acidobacteriota bacterium | reverse complement strand
GAGAGCTTCAACGGCACCTGGATCGAGGACCGCAAGGTCAAGAACGAGGTGATCCCGGTCGGCCTGCGCTTCCGCGTCGGCGACACGTTCCTGGAGTGTCACCCCGCGGCGGTCAAGTTCGACCAGACCCAGAGCATGGAGGGCCTCGGGGACCTGCTGGCCAAGGAGGCGGCCCGGCGGCTGGGCTCCGCCGGCGAGCCCGTCCCCATCGGCGGCAGCCAGGTCATCCTTCTCGACGACCCCGCCCAGGCCTACTACATCGTGGCCGGGAAGGTCGACGTCTTCACGGTCACGGTGAAGGACGGCAAGCCGCTGGGCGCGCGCAACCACTTCCTCACCCTCTCCCCCGGGGAAGGCTTCTTCGGCGTGGATCCCCAGCACCTGCTCGACTCGGGGTTCGTGGCCACCGCGAAGGGCGGCACCCAGATCCGGCGCATCCCCCGCGCCGAGCTGCGCCGCCGGGCCGCGGCCGACCCCCAGGTGGCGACGGTGGTGGCGGGGCTGATCGACGCCTGGATCCGCGGGCTCTCCGCGCGCCTCACCCGCGACATCTTCCCGCGCCCCATGGCCGACGTCCTCCTCGCCCGGGGCAAGGACACCGAGCTCGAAAAGGGCAAGAAGGCGCGGGCCGAGGACAGCGTGCTGTGGGTGGACGTGGCCCCGGACCGCTTCGTCTTCATCAGCATGTCCACCCTCGCGCCGGCGGTGGCGGGCACGCGCTTCCCCATGACCCCGCAGACCTGGATCGAGCTCGCCGGAGAGTCCGAAGGGACGGAGGTGCTGCACGGGTGTCCACCCAGGAGCTGATCGCGAAGGGCGATCCGTGGGCGGGGATGAACTAATTCCACGAAGTGCTGTGCGAGTGCGAGTTCATCAACAAGCGCCTCGCGGTGGTGGACGAGTACCAGCGCCTGCAGAGCAAGGCCCGGCACTCGGAGGCGGCCCTCGACGCCGGCTACGACGCCATCGGCGCCGTCCTCGCGGGCAAGGCGCCGTCCCTGGCGGAGACCGCCACTGCGGGCAACGTCGACGTCGAGCCGGTGCTCGAGGCCTGCCGGATGGTGGCCGGCTCCCTCGGCATCAAGGTCAAGGCGCCGAGCGAGAAAGCGAAGGAGAAGGTCTTCGACGATCACCTGGCCAGCATCGCCAGCGCGTCGCGGTTCCGCACCCGGCGCATTGCCTTGCGCGGGGACTGGTGGCGGCACGACGCGGGGCCGCTGGTGGCGCAGACGGACAAGGGCGCCCCCGTGGCCCTGCTGCCCCGGGGGCACGATAGCTACGACTACGTCGATCCCGCGACGCGCGTGCGGAAACGGGTCACCCCCGAGCTCGCGGCCACGTTGTCGCTCTTCGCGCACACCCTCTATCGCCCCCTCCCCGCCGGCCAGCCCGCCCTCCGCGACCTCATGCGCTTCGCGATGCGCGGGCTCTCCGGGGACATCGGGACGATCCTCGGCATGGGTGTCGTGACCGGCGCGTTGGGGGTGATCAGCCCCTTCCTCACCGGGCAGATGATCGACTCCGCCATCCCGCAGGGCGACCGCGCGCTGGTGCTGCAGCTCGGCTTCGGGATGGTGATGGCCGCGTTCGCCACCGCCGCCTTCAAGATCACCCAGAGCATCGCCGTGGTCCGCATCGAGAGCAAGGTCGACTACACGCTGCAGTCCGCGCTCTGGGACCGCCTCCTCGACCTGCCCCCGAACTTCTTCCGCACCTACGGCGCGGGCGATCTCGCCGATCGCGCGGCGGGGGTCAACGCCATCCGCGGGCTGGTGGCGAACGCGGGCGTGGCCGCGGTGCTGGGCGCGCTCAGCTCCCTCGGCTACATCTTCGTGATGCTGAAGACGAGCGCGAAGCTCACCGCGGCCGCGCTGATCATCACCTTCGTGCTCGTGGGCGTGACCACGGCCTGCAACTACTTCCAGCTCCGCTACCAGCGCGAGGAGACGAACATCCGGGGCAAGATCTCCGGCCTCGTGCTCCAGCTCATCGGCGGCGTGTCCAAGCTGCGCGTGGGCGCCGCGGAGAACCATGCCTTCCGGGTGTGGGCGGAGAAGTTCTCCGAGCAGAAGCGGATCGCCTTTGCGGTGGGCCAGGTACAAAACGTCAGCCAGACGTTCAGCCACACCTTCCCGGTCCTCTCGTCCCTGGCCATGTTCGCCACCATCACCTTCCTGATGTCGTCGGCGAAGCCCGGAGAAGAGCTCTCCTTGAGCACCGGCGCGTTCATCGCCTTCAACACCGCATTCGCGACCTTCATGGCCGCGATGCAGGCGCTGGCCGATGCGTCGCTCAGCCTGCTGCGCGCGGTGCCGATCTACGAGCGCATCAAGCCCATCCTGCAGACGGCCCCCGAGACGGACGAGAGCCGCGCCGATCCCGGCCGGCTTTCGGGCGGGATCACCGTCTCGCATGTCCATTTCCGCTACGACCAGGACAGCGCGTGGATCCTGAAGGACGTCTCCTTCGACCTGCGCCCCGGCGAGTTCGTGGCCTTCGTCGGGCCGTCCGGATGCGGAAAGTCCACGATGATGCGCCTGCTCCTCGGTTTCGAGAAGCCCGGCCTGGGATCCATCTACTACGACGGGCAGGATTTCTCGAGCCTCGACGCGCGCCTCGTCCGCCAGCAGCTCGGCGTGGTGCTCCAGGAGAGCCGCGTGCTCCCCACCGACCTCTTCCGCAACATCGTCGGCACCGCGCAGCGCACGATGGACGAGGCGTGGGAGGCGGCGGAGATGGCCGGCTTCGCCGAGGACATCCGCCAGATGCCCATGGGCATGCACACCGTGGTGTCGGAGGGCGGCGGCACGTTCTCGGGCGGCCAGCGGCAGCGGCTCCTGATCGCCCGCGCCCTCGTGAACAAGCCGAAGATCATCTTCTGCGACGAGGCCACGAGCGCCCTCGACAACAAGACGCAGGCGGTGGTGACGCAGAGCATGGACCGCATGGACGCCACGCGCATCGTGATCGCCCATCGCCTGAGCACGGTGGCCAACGCCGACCGCATCTTCTATTACGACGCCGGGCAGATCCTCGAGGAAGGCAGCTACGACCAGCTGATGGCGAAGGACGGGCTGTTCGCGGCCCTCGCCAAGCGGCAGATCGCCTGAGCGGAAGCGTGGCCGCGGATTCCCGCGAGGCGTTCCGTTGCGCCGTGCTCGAAGGATGCGGCGCCTCCCCCGACGCCACGCCGCGCCTGCTCGCCTACAACGCGACGCCGTTCGATCCCGCCCGGCTCCGATCGCTCTCCTGGCCGCTCGCCGACGAGGCGCATGTCGCGGTCTGGCGCGAGTACGCGCGTGACGCCGAACGCGTCGGCGTGCGGGAAGCGCTGCGCCCGCGGCTCGTCCAGCTCCTGTTCCCCGTGGAGGCCGGCATCAGCCAGACCGACACCTATCGCGCGGCGACGCGGCGGGGCGTGCTTCCCCTTTCGTCCTCCGGTCCCGCGTTGCGCGCCCCGGATCGCCTCGCGCTCTCCGTTCATCCGACGCCGGCGGGAGGAGTCCCCGTTCTCGTCGCCCCGGATCGCGAGGACTTCGTCACCCTCGTGCGGGTGTTCTCCGCGCGGAACGAGCCGATCCCGGTGCCGGACTCGTTCGGCGCCTGCATCGTGACCGGCCTCAACAACTGGGACCGCGTGCGCCGGCGGCGCGAGGCATTCGAAACGGAGCGCGGCCTGGCCGGCGACGACGCGGCGTGGCTCGAGGAATTCAAGACGATGGCGAAGCGCCCGGAGCTCTACCAGGACCGCTTCATCATCCTGAGCGGCGGTCCCTACAGCGCGGTTCCGGCCGCCGACCTCGGCCTCGGGGACGGCGCCTGGCGCGAGCGGTCGGTGGCGCTGCGCCGCGAGCACGAGTGCACGCACTACCTCACGTACCGCGCGTTCGGCGCGATGCGCAACAACGTCCTCGACGAGCTGATCGCCGACTTCGCCGCCCTCGTCCTCGTGGACGGCCGGTACGACGGGGCGCTCGCGCTGCGGTTCCTCGGCCTGGAGAGCTACCCGCGATGGCGGGAGGGCGGCCGTCTCTCCTCGTACCTCGGCGATCCCCCGCTGCCGGACGCGGCGGTGGTCGTCCTGCGGACGCTCGTCTTTCGCGCGGTGCGGAACATCGAGGCGTTTACCGACCAGCGCCGGATCGCGGGCCGCGGCGCGGTGGCCGGCGTCGCGTTGGCGCTCGCCGCGCTGACCCTCGAGGAATTGGCTTCGGACGAAATGGCGGGCCGGCTGGCCGCCGTGCTCGATGCGCTGCCGCCGGTCGCGGATCAGGCGGCGGCGTCATGAGCGATCTCCTCCAGGTCGCGGGGACGGGGCCGCGGCCGGAGGCCGGCTTCCGTGTCCTCGAAGTGCTGCGCTCGCGGCATGGCGCGACCGCGAGCGACGTCGCGCGCCTCCGTCGATGGAGCGGGCTCCTGGCCGCCCGCCTGCGCGGCGAGGTGACCGCGCGGCCCGCCGATCCGTGGCAGCGGCCGACCATCCTCTATCTCGACGGGTTCGAGGACCGCGCCTGGCACCGGCCCGAGGAGTATCCGGTCACCACGCTGCTCGAAGACGCGGCGGGGACGATTCGCGCCGAGCTCGTCGACCGCACGCGGGCCGATTGGCCCGAATACCGCGCCGGCGTGGCGGAGGACGGCAAGTGGCGGGCCTGCTGGTTCTATCGCCACGGCCTGCGCCTGCGCGAGACGGCCGCCCTCTATCCGCGCACCGCCGCGCTCCTCGACGCGCACAGCGGCCCGGGCGGCGCGCTCGCCTCGACACTCGGCGACGTGTTCCTCTCGCGCCTCGAGCCGGGCGGCCGCATCCCGGCGCACAACGGGCTTTGCAACATCTCGCTCGTGGGCCATCTAGCACTCGTCGTTCCCGAGCGCTGCGGCATCCGCGTGGGGGCCGAGTCGCGGGTCTGGCAGGAGGGAAAGTCCCTCGTGTTCGACGACACGTTCGAGCACGAATGCTGGAACGAAAGCAATGCGGACCGCTACGTGCTCGTGTTCGCGCTGTGGCAGGAAGGCGTCAGGCCCATCGAGCGCGAATTCATCCGCGTCATGACGCGCTGGCTGAACGACGTCATGGCGGGGACGGGCTAGTGTCGGTTAGGATCCTGCCGCGCGATGTCCACGACACGGCCGTCCGGCCGGGCGGTCACGCTTCTGGCTCTGGCCTGCTCCCTGGCGGTGTTCGCGATGTTCGCCTGGCCCGCCGGGTCGCTCCTTCGCTACCCGTGGGACTGGGCGCCCGACGAGGGACTGAGCCTCGACTACGGTCGCCGCGTCCTCGAAGCGCCGGCGGCCCTCTACGCGAAGAGCGCGGTGCCCTTTCCCTCCGCGTGGGGGCCGGTCCTGCCCGTGGTCATGGCGCCGGCGGCGGCATCGTCGGCGCCGCTCCTGACCGCGCGCCTCCTCGCGCTTTCCTGGACGGTGGCGGGTGCTCTGGCCGTGTTCGTCCTCGTGCGGCGCGAAGGCTCGCGCGCCCTGGCCCTGGCCACGTCCGCGCTTGCGCTGGGCAACCTCGACCTCTCGTTCTTTCACCTGATCCTGCGCCCGGACGGCCTGCTCCTCACCCTGTGGCTGTGGGCGGCGGTGGCACTCCTGCCGCGCCGCCTGGAGCGCAGCGCCGACCGTCTCTCCGCGCCCCGTATCGCGGCCGGCTGCGTGCTCCTCCTGCTCGCCGCCCTGGTCAAGATGACGGCGGTGCTTCACGGCGCGCCGCTCGTCCTCGGCTGGCTGCTCGTCGACTACCGGAGCGCGGCGCGTCTCGTCGCCGCCCTCGTCGCCACCGGCGGACTGGCGGTTTTCGCCCTTCAATGGGCGACCTCCGGCGGATTCCTGTGGGTCACGTTCCTCTGGGGCCACCACTCGTTCATCGCCGGGCAGACCCTCTTCCTGCTGCTGTACGTGCTCATCCGAGCCTGGCCGATCGTCGTGCTCGTCCTCGTGGGCGTGCTGGCCGCGCGGCGTGCCGGACACGCGCCGCACGGTGAGAGCGCCTGGCTGCTCGTCGCGGGCGCGCTCCTGATCGTGCCCGCGCTCGGGAAGTTCGGGGCCTCCTGGAATTACCTCCTGCCCCTCGTCGCGGCCCTCGCCGTCGCCGCCGGTCGGCTGCTCGCAACGGCGGTCACGCCGTCCCTGCCGCGAGACGCGGGGGCGCTGGCGGTGGCGGCGGTCGCGGTGGCCGTCGCGGCGGTCTCCCACTTTCCATTGCCTTCCGCGGAGGACGAGCGGACCGCGGCCAGCTTCTATTCGATGGTCACCGCGATCAGCGCCCGCGCGCAGGCGCCGATCCTCGCCCTCCGCCCCGAGCTCGCCTATTTCCTCGTCGGTCAACCGACGGAGGTCGAAGGGTCCGGCTTCGAGAGCCTGGCCGCGGACGGCGTGCCCGGGACGGAGTTGGTGCTCGATCGCCTGCGCGGCCGTCGCTACAGCCTGGTCGTGGTGATGTGGAACATCCCCACCACCCCACAATGGATCGAAGCGCTGGGAACGGGCTACGCGAAGGTCGCGTCCTGCTCGCTCGGGTACTACTTCGGCCGCTTCGACGCGCGGCTCTTCGCGCGCTCCGACCTGGGCGTGCGCGTGCAGCCTCCGGGCGACACGCGTTGCCGGGCGCAGCCATGAGCACCGCGATCGGTGCCGCGCCGCGGACGGCGCCGGTCACCCTCGACCTCGTGATCCCCTTCTTCAACGAGGAGGAGGTTCTCGCGACGCTGCTCACGCGTCTCCGCTCCGCGTTTTCCGCCGAGCGCCTGCGCGCGCAGGGGGTGTCCGCCGTCCGCTATCTGCTCATCGACGACGGCAGCAGCGACGGGTCGGCCGCCGTGCTGGCGGCGGCGATCCAGGACGGCCTTCCCGCGACGCTCGTCCGCTTCTCGCGGAATTTCGGGCACCAGAACGCGGTGAGCGCCGGGCTCGCGCTGTCGAAGGCGGACGTGGTGGCGATCATCGACGCCGACCTCCAGGATCCGCCGGAGCTCGTCCTCGACATGGTGGCGCTCTGGCGCGACGGCTACGACGTCGTCTACGCGCGGCGGCGGCGGCGGGCGGGGAGCCTCCTGAAGCGCGTGGGATACGCGCTTTTCTATCGGCTGATCGCGCTCCTCGCCGACGTCCGGATCCCGCTCGACAGCGGCGACTTCTCGCTCCTCGACCGGCGCGTGGTGCGCGCGATGGGCGCGCTCCCGGAGACGCTGCGCTTCCCGCGCATCCTGCGCGCGTGGGTGGGGTTCCGGCAGACCGGGATCGACTACGACCGCCCCGAGCGCGGGCAGGGCACCGCGAAGTACACCTTCATCAAGCTCTATCGCCTGGCCACCGACGGCGTCACGTCCGCGAGCGTGCGGCCGCTGCAGCTGGCGCAGGTCTTCAGCGTCACCTATCTCGCGGTGATCGTGGTCCTGGGCGCGCTGGTCCTGGCGTTTCCCCGCTGGCCGGAGCTCGGCGTCCCTCCGTGGGCCCTCGCCTGCTACCTGCTCATCCTGTCCGGCAACTTCGTGCAGGTCTTCTGCATGTACATCCTCGGCGCGTACGTCGGGCGCACGTACCTGGAGACGAAGGGCCGGCCGCCCTACGTCATCATGGAGGTCGTGGAGCCGTTGGCGACGGGCGGCGAGCGCGCGCGGTGAGCGACAAGTCCGCGATCGAGTTCCTCGCTCCGGCCCAGAAGTCGGAGTTCCCCGAGGAGTGGTACGACCTCAGCAGTCCCGAGCACTTCTGGTTCCAGTGGCGGCTTGCGGCGATGCTCGACCTGGCCCGGGACTGCGGGGTGCGGCTCGACGCGCCGCTGCGGGTGCTCGACCTCGGCGCGGGGGGCGGCGCACTGCGGGATCAGCTCGAAGCGTGCACGCCGTGGATCGTCGACATCTCCGATCTCAACATGGTGGCGCTCGAGCATGCGGGCGGCGGCC
>JANMPI010000173.1:0-4364 GCA_031369785.1 Acidobacteriota bacterium | reverse complement strand
CCGCCGCCGCCGCCGCGAACGTCCTCGGCGGGCTGGCCGTGGTCGCGCGCCGCCATTGGAACGAGATGTTCCTCAAGTACTTCCTCGGGCTGGGCGCGGGCTTCATGCTGGCGGCGACGTTCCTGCGCATGCTGCCGGAGTCCATCAAGCTCACCGACAAAGCGCCGGTCCTCTTCCTCGGCGGGTACTTCCTCGTCCATTTCTTCGAGCACACGGTGGCCCCGCACTTCCACTTCGGCGAAGAGGGCCACGACGACGTGATGATGAACCCCGCGGTCGGGATCTCGGCCCTCGCCGGCCTGACCATCCACACGTTCTTCGACGGGGTCTCGATCGCGTCCGGCTTCCTCGTCTCGCTGCCGCTGGGACTTCTCATCTTCTGCGCGGTGGTGCTGCACAAGATCCCCGAAGGCGTCACCGTGGCCTCGATCGCCCTCGCCTCCGGCCACGGCAAGCGCGGCGCGATGGCGGCGTCGTTCATTCTCGCCGGCGCCACCCTCGCCGGCGTCATCGGCATGAACCGCTTCGCGGGCGCCGTCTCCTACGCGCTTCCGTTCTCGACCGGCGTCACGCTCTATGTCGCCGCGACCGACCTCATGCCCGAGGTCAACAAGCAGCACCACGAGCACGGCATGCGCATGACGCTCATCGTGTTCCTCGGAGTCGCGCTGTTCTGGCTGACCGAGCGGGCGCTCGACATCGTCCAGCCGTAGCCCGCGCGTCTTCTGCTAACCTGAATCCGGACGCCGCTTTGAGGTTCAACTCCATGGATATCGCTGCTCGAACGCGCGCTTTCGCGGGCGCTCTCCTCGTCGCTTGCGCGTGCGCGGGCCCCGCGAGCGCCGCCGAAGTCAAGGCCGGGATCGCCGTCGAGGAGCTCACGCTTCCAAACGGCATGCGCTTCCTGCTCTTCGAGCGGCACGACTCGCCGACCGTTTCCACCGGCTGGGTCGCGCACGTCGGATCGGTGAACGAGCGCGAGGGCATCACCGGGATCAGCCACCTGTTCGAGCACATGATGTTCAAGGGCACGCGCACCATCGGCACGAAGGACATCGAGACCGACCTGCGGCTCCTCGCCGAGCAGGAAAAGGTGCGCGAGGAGATGCGCGCCGAGCTCACGAAGATGAGGGCGGCGGAGCGGCGGGGCGAGATCGAGGACGCGTCCAGCCCGGAAGCCAAGACGCCGCGGTATCTCGAGCTCGAGAAGCGGTTCGACGAGCTGACCAAGGCGGAGCGGGCGGTGGTCATCAAGGACCACATGGACCAGCTCTACACGCGCAACGGCGCGCAGGGGCTGAACGCGGCGACGTGGGAGGACCTGACCGCGTACTTCGTCACCCTCCCCAGCAACCGCATCGAGCTCTGGTCGTGGCTCGAGTCCGACCGCCTCCTGAACCCCGTCTTCCGCGAGTTCTACTCCGAGCGCGACGTCGTGTACGAGGAGCGCCGGCGCAGCACGGAGGCGACGCCGCTCGGCAAGTTCGACGAGGCATTCAACGCGCTGTTCTGGCAGGCCGCAGCGTACAAGTGGCCGGTGGTGGGCTGGGGATCGGACCTGGCGTCGATCTCCAAGGCCGAGGCGGACGCGTATTTCTCGATCTACTACGCGCCCAACAACCTGACCGGCGTGCTGGTGGGTGACTTCCGCACCGCGGAGGTCCGTCCGCTCATCGAGCGGTACTTCGGCCGCATCCCGCGGGGAACCACCAATCCGCCGGAGGTCGTCACCGCCGAGCCCAGGCAGCTGGCGGAGAAGCGATTCCACGCGGAGGCGGAGACCTCGCCGACGGTACGCATCTGGTTCCACTCCGTTCCGTTCATCCACAAGGACCGCACGGTGGCGGACCTGCTGTCCGACATCCTCTCCGGCCGCACCGGCCGCCTCTACAAGGGGCTGGTGCAGGGGCGAGGGGTGGCGAACGAAGCGTCGGGATCCGTCTCGCTCAAGAAGTACGCCGGCGTGTTCGAGGTGGAAGCGGTGGTGAAAGACGACAAGGAGCCCGCGGCGGTGGAGGCGGGCATCTACGAAGAGCTCGACCGCCTCTCGCGTGAGGCGGTGTCGGAGGCGGAGCTGCAGAAGGTGAAGAATCAGGCCAAGGCCAACGCGTACCGACGCCTGTCGTCCCCGTCCTTCATCGCGTTGCAGCTCCTCTACTACGACGGCCTCGGCGACTGGAGCTACATCAACTCGTACTCCGACGAGGTCGACCGGGTGACCACCGCGGACATCCAGCGCGTCGCGCGCGCGACGTTCACCAAGGAGAACCGGACGGTCGGCGTGTTCCTCCGGAAGCCGGGCGCCACCGCCGAAGCCGAAGCCCAGGAGCCGGAGCTCGCCGCCCTGCCGGCCCAGGCGCGCACGATGGCGCGCCAGCAGCTCCAGGAAATCGCCGCCGAGACCGACCCTGCCCAGCTGAAGACGGGCATCGCGCAGATGACGGTGGCCCAGGGGCAGGTGCCGCCGGAGATGAAGCCGGTGTTGGATCTGCTGCTGAAGCGCGCGCAGGAGCGGCTGGCCGTGCTGGAAGGGGGACAGAAGTGAGGACCGCGACCCTGACGCTCATGACCTCGCTCTTCGTCGTGAGCCACGCGCCCGCGCAAATACCCGACCATCCGGACAAGCTCGCCTTCCAGCCCATCGCGTACACGCCGCCGGACGCGCGCGCCCACCGCGTCGTGCTCCGCAACGGCATGGTCGTCTACATCGCCGAGGACCAGACCCTCCCCCTCGTCAACATCACGCTCCTCGTCCGCACCGGCAATTACCTCGAGCCGGCGGACAAGACCGGGCTCGCGTCGCTCACCGGCGCGCAGATCCGCCGCGGCGGCAGCGCGTCCCTCACCGCGGAGCAGCTCGACGAGCGCCTCGACTTCCTGGCCGCGAACGTGACGACGGGGATCGGCGATACCAGCGGGCAGGCCTCGCTCAACTGCCTGCGTGACAACCTCGACGAGTCGCTCCGCCTCTTCGTCGAGCTCCTGAAGCAGCCGCGGTTCCAGGAAGACCGCCTGCGGCTCGCCAAGGAGCAGGCGCTGCAGGAGCTGAAGAAGCGCAACGACGACGCGGCCGATATCGAGCAGGTGGAATGGAACGCGCTGCTCTACGGCGAGCGCCATTTCACGAACCGCTTCGTGACCCCGGCGACGCTGGGGGCGATCCGCCGGGACGACCTCGTGGCCTTCCATCGCCGCTACTTCCACCCCGCGAACATGATCGCGGCGGTGTCCGGTGCGTTCACGCGCGCGGAGATGATCCGCAAGCTCGAAACCGCGTTCGCCAACTGGCCGGGGGAGAAGCCGGCGGTGCCGCCGGTGCCGGCGGAGATCGAGACCGCGCCGCCGGGGCTCTATCGGATCGAGAAGGACATCCCGCAGGGCCGCGTCACGCTCGGTCTTCCCGCCGTGCGCCGCGACAGCCCCGACGTCTACGCGCTCGAAGTGATGAACGAGATCCTGGGCGGAGGCGGGTTCACGTCGCGGATCACGCGCACCGTGCGCTCGAACGAAGGGCTCGCCTACCAGGCCGGATCCGGCCTGCGCTTCGGCCTCTACTACCCGGGATCGTTCCGGGCCGTGTTCCAGTCGAAGAGCCGCAGCGTGGCCCGCGCGGCCGAGCTCGTGCTGGAGGAGATCGCAAAGATCCGCGACGGCGCCGTCACCGACGAGGAGCTGGACACCGTCAAGCGCAACCTGATCGAGACCTTCCCCGGCAACTTCGAGTCGAAGGCCCAGGCGATGTCGATCTTCGCCGCCGACGAGTACTCGCGCCGCGAGGCGACGTACTGGCGGACCTACCGTGACCGGATCCGCGCCGTCACCGCCGCCGACGTACAGCGCGTCGCCCGCACGCACCTCGTCCTCGAGAAGATGGTCATCCTCGTGGTCGGCAACCAGAAGGAGATCGACCTCGCGGACGACAAGACGCGCAAGCGCCTCGCCGAACTGGCCGCCGCCGGCCACGTGGTGACCCTCCCCCTCCGCGACCCGCTGACGATGAAGAGGCCCGCGAACTAGAAGCAGCGATCGTTCGTTGCCGACCGTTTCATCGCCGATGGCCGATGCCGCTGCGAGCATCACTTGATCGCGGTGGCGGGGATCGGTCGTCCGAAGCGGCGGCGTCGAGCCGCGCATCAACGACACGCTACTATCGCGGCGAGCCGCGCGGTCGCGCCGACGCTGACGTCCTCTTGACCCACCGGCGCGGACGCGTCCGCCGCTGCGGACGCACCGTATCACCGCCGCCGCGGCACGGACGCCGGCGAGCTACTTCTTCAGCTGGAAGGCGCCGACGAATTCCTTCAGCAGCAGCGGGTTGTTGCTCTTGATCGACCCCATCAGGAAGTCCTTGGCGGACGGGGTGT
>JANMPI010000170.1:0-3988 GCA_031369785.1 Acidobacteriota bacterium | reverse complement strand
CGGCGCCCGCTTGCCGCCGAGCGACATCCGGTAGGCATCGTACGACGCGGACAGCCCGGCCACGTCGGCGATGTTCTCGCTGAGCGTGAGCTTCCCGTTCACCGCCATGTCGGGCAGGGGCTTGTAGGCGTCGTACTGCTTGACGAGGGCCTGCGAGCTGGCGCGGAAGTGCGCGAGGTCCTCGTCCGTCCACCAGTTCCGCAGGCGCCCCTCGGCGTCGAATTGCGCGCCCTGGTCGTCGAAGCTGTGGCTGATCTCGTGGCCGATGACGGCCCCGATCGCCCCGTAGTCCATGGCCACGGGCCGCGCGGGATCGAAGTACGGCGGCTGCAGGATGGCGGCCGGGAAGTTCATGGCGTTCATCACGGGCAGGTTGACCGCATTCACCGTCTGCGGCGTCATCACCCACTCCGAGCTGTCGACGGGCTTGCCGAGCTTGGCCAGGTTGCGGCGGTACTCGAACCGCTCCGCGCGCTGCGCGTTGCCCAAGGCGTCGCCGCGCACCACCTCGAGCGGCCCGTAGTCCACCCACTTGTCGGGATAGCCGACGCCGACCTTCAGCACCGCGAGCTTGGCCTTCGCTGTGGCCTTCGTCGCCGCGGTCATCCAATCGAGCGTGTCGATGCGGCGCCCGAAGGCGGCGAGGATGTTGCGGACCATCTGCTCGGCGCGCGCCTTGGCTGCGGGAGGGAAGTACTTCTTCGCATACAGCTGTCCGACCGCCTCCCCGAGGGCGAAGTTCGTCGCCGCCACCGCCCTCTTCCAGCGGTCGCGCCGCTGCGGGGTGCCGCCGAGCACGGTGCCGTGGAAGTTGAAGGACTCGATGCCGAAGGCGTCGGGGAGGACGGCCGCGTGATGCTCGATGGCGTGGAAGACGAGGTAGTCCTTCCACGACTCGATCGGCTGGCCGGCCACGAGGGCCGAGGTGCCGATGATGGCGCTCGGCTGCCACAGCATGAAGTCGTTCTGGCCGTCGAGTCGGGCCTCCACGAAGAACTGGCTCCAGTCCATGCCCGGCGCGTCGGAATCGAACTTCTTCCGCGTCCAGGGGTTGTTGGCGTGGGTGACGTCCTCCGACTCCTCGCGCTTCCAGTGCGACTCCGCGATCTTCTTCTCGAGGTCGAAGACGCGGGCCGCGCGCGCGTCGGGGTCGGAAAGCCCGGCCAGCCGGAACACGCTCGCGATGTGCGCGCGGTACTTGCCGCGGGTCTCCTCCATGCGCGGGGAGGGATCGAGGTAGTAGTCGCGGTCCGGCATGTCCAGGCCGCCCTGGAGGAGGAACGGGACGTAGCGCGTCGAGTCGTTGAAGTCCTGCGCTACCCAGAGGCCGAGGATGTTGTCGGTGTAGAAGTTGGTCGCGTTCAGGGCGTCCACGTCCGCGCGCAGCGTCCCGCCGAGATAGCGCGAGAGGTCGTGCGCGTCGCGGAGGGCGGCGATGCGGTCGAAGGCCGGCTGCAGCGGGCGCAGCCCGCGCGCCTCGATCCCGGGGAGGTCCATGAACGTCGAGTAGAAGTCGCCGACCTTGCGTGCCGTCGACCCCGTCAGAGCCTTGCCGCTCGCCGCCTGCTGGATGAGCTCGACGGTGCGCTCGTTGGTGAGGTCGGCGGCGATCGTGCTCACGCCGTACCCGCCGCGATCGGGCGGGATCTCGGTCGTGCGGACCCACGTGCCGTTCGCGTAGCGGAAGAAGTCGTCGCCCGGCTTCACCGAGCGGTCCATGCCGGCGAGGTCGATCCCCACGCCTTTGGCCGGCTTCGTGTCCGCGCGCGCGTGCGGCGCGACGACGGTGAAAACGAGGGCGGCGACGATCAAATTATCGAGCGGGCGGGAGCGAGCTTTCATGCCTTCATCTTCCGTTGGCGGCCCGGGGAAAGCGAGAGCCGCCGCCCAACGAGCGGTAGACTCCCGTCGATGGCGTCCGACGTCCTGACGCGCGCCGACCTCAACCGCGCCATCCTTGCGCGCCAGATGCTGCTCGCGCGCGAGAAGATCACCGTCGTCCGCGCCGTGGAGCGCCTGGCCGGGCTGCAGGCGCAGCTCGCCCGGCCGCCCTTCATCGGCCTCTGGTCGCGCATCGCGGGCTTCGAGGCGAAGGACCTCGCGCGCGCCGTCCACGACCGCAAGATCGTGCGCGCCACCCTCCTGCGCGGCACCCTTCACCTGATGACGGCCGAGGACTACGTGGCGCTGCGCCCCGTCTTGCAGCCAATGTTGGCGGCGGGGATGCAGGGCGTCCTCGAGGACCGTGCGGCGGGGATGGACGTCGAGCGCGTGCTGGCGTCCGCGCGCGCGGCGCTCGGCGGCGACAAGGCGATGACCTTCGAGGATCTGCGCGCTGTCCTCTCCGAGGCGTGGCCAGGCATCGACGAACGAGCGCTCGGCTATGCGGTGCGCATGCACCTCCCCCTCGTGCAGGTGCCGACGGACGCGCCCTGGGGGTGGCCGAGCGTTTCCGCCTTCGCGCTCGCCGACACGTGGATCGGCCGTGCGGTGGGGAAGGGCGCGGGCGCCACCGCCCTCGTCCTCCGCTATCTGGGCGCATTCGGTCCCGCGAGCGTCAAGGACGCGCAGGCCTGGTCGGGCATGAAGACCTTGGCCGACGCCTTTGGCGAGCTGCGCCCGAAGCTCGCGGTGTTCCACGACGAGAAGGGGCGTGAGCTGTTCGACCTCCCCAAGGCGCCGCGCCCGCCCGCGAAGACCAGGGCGCCGGTGCGCTTCCTCCCCGACTTCGACAACCTCGTCCTCGGCCACGCGGACCGGACGCGCGTCGTCCCCGAAGAGCATCGCCCGCGGCTGGCCACGAAGAACCTGCAGGTGCTGCCGACGATCCTCGTCGACGGCTTCGTCGCCGGCACCTGGAAGATCACGCGCGCCCGCGCGGCGGCGTCCCTGGCGATCACCGTCTTCGAGGCGCTGACCGCGAAGGCCAGGGCGGAGCTGACCGCGGAGGGAACGGCGCTCCTGCGCTTCGTGGAGAGCGACGCGAAGACGGCCGAGGTGCGATTCTCATGAGCAAGGCCTTGCGCGTCCGCCTCGGCGATGGCAGCGTCATCGACCTCACCCGCGAAGACCTGCGCTCCTGGTACGAGAGCGGGCTCCTCGCCAGCGACAGCCAGGTCCAGGAGGCGGGATCGCGCGACTGGACGAGCCTCGCCAAGGCGATCGACATCAGCCAGTGGCGGAAGCCCGCCGCCGCCCGCGGGGTCTCGGTGCCGGTCGCGAAAAACAAGGCGGGCTCCGCGCGCGCGGCCGCCCCCGCCGACCCGCCACCGGCGCGCACGGGGCCGCGGCCGGCGCCGCGGACGCTTCCCCTCGGCAAGTACGCGGCCTGGGCTCTCGTCGTGCTCGTCCTCGGGGGTGCCGTGCTGTGGACCTCGGCCTGGTGGTCGCCGCTCCTCTTCGGATCACCCGAAGCGCGCCGCGTGCGCGCGGCGACGACATCGGAGCGACGGTACGTGGACGACACGCTCGGCTTGCGCATGGAGCTGCCGCGCGGCTGGTCGATTTTGCGGCCCGACCACGGCTTCTTCACGGCGCTTCCGGGCACCCGTCTGTCGTTGGCCGAGCCCGCGGCCGGCGCCTTCGGGTTCCTGGTCGTGGAGACTCCCGCGCGCGGGTACGCGTCGCTCGATGCATTTCTCGATCACGTGGCCGACGTGCGGCGCCGGACGGAGCCGGGAGTGAATCCGCTGCGCCGCGAGGATGCGCCCGGCGGTGCGCGCCGGCTGGTCGGCACGCGGCGCTCGGGCGAGACGACTTACGAAGAGGTGGCGACGGTCTGGAAAGACGGCTGGATCTACTACGCGCTCCTGGTGTGGGGACCGGCGGAGCATGCGGGCGCCGCGGCCGAGGACTTGCGGCGCGGCGTCACCTTGCGTGGCCAGATGGCGGGGCGGCTCGCCCAGGCCATCGACGCCGTCACCGCCGACGTCCCGCTGCTCACTCGCGCGGCGGCGGAGATGCTGATGGGACAGAGCCAGGCCCAGAC
>JANMPI010000152.1:0-16210 GCA_031369785.1 Acidobacteriota bacterium | reverse complement strand
CACCGGCATCGCCGGAGAGACCGCGCGCGGCGGGGCGCCGGCGCGTGCTGGGGCCTCCCCCGCCGCGAACCCGTTCGCCCCCTCCGCCCCGCAGCGGCGGCAGCGCTGACGTGGCGGCGGACGCGCTCATCCGGGTCGTCGACCTCAAGAAGTCGTACGCGCTCGGCGACACCACCGTCCACGCCCTCCGCGGGGTGACCCTCGACGTTGCGGCGGGGACGTTCCTCGCCGTGATCGGCGCGTCGGGCAGCGGCAAGTCGACCTTCATGAACATCGTCGGGCTGCTCGACCGGCCGACGAGCGGCCAGTACTTCCTCGAGGGCGAGGACGTCTCCGGGTTCGACCGCGACCGCCGCGCGATCCTCCGCAACCGGAAGATCGGGTTCGTATTCCAGAACTTCAACCTGCTGCCGCGCACGACCGCGCTCGAGAACGTCGAGCTGCCCCTTCTGTACGCGGCGAGCCCCGTTCCGCCCGCGGCCGCGCGCAAGCGCGCGCAGGATCTGCTGGACGCCGTGGGCCTCGGGCCCCGCGGGGGGCACACCCCGAACCAGCTGTCGGGCGGCCAGATGCAGCGCGTGGCCATCGCCCGCGCCCTCGTCAACGAGCCGGAGGTACTGCTGGCCGACGAGCCAACCGGCAACCTCGACACGCGGACGAGCATCGAGGTGATGGAGATTCTCCAGGAGCTGAACCGCGAGCGCGGGATCACGATCCTGCTCATTACGCACGAGACCGACATCGCGGAGTACGGCAACCGCGTGGTCGCGTTCCGTGACGGGCGAAAGGTGTCCGATGTCGAGGTGGCGTCTCCGCGCGACGCGTCCGCGGAGCGCATGGCGCTTCCGCCTCCAGAGGTGGAGTAGATGCCCATTCGCAACACGCTCCGGATCGCGCTCAAGGCGATTCGCCGGAACAAGGTGCGCTCGGGGCTCACCATGCTCGGGGTCATCATCGGGGTGGCCTCGGTGATCGCGATGATCGCGCTCGGCTCCGGGGCGCGCGCGTCCATCGACGAGCAGATCCAGAGCCAGGGCACGAACGTCATCTACGTGTCCGCGGGCAGCTTCGGCCGCGGACAGGGCGCGGTGCGCGGCGGCGCGGGCAGCATCACCACGCTGACCCTCGAGGATTCCCGCGCGACGGGCGAAGTGCCCACGGTGGCGCGGGTGTCGCCGATGGTGCGTGGGCGCGCGCAGGTGGTCGCCGGCAACCAGAACTGGAACACCCAGATGGAAGGCGGCAACGAGGACTACGTCGCCATCCGCAACTGGAAGCTGAAATCGGGCGAGAACTTCACCGCCCGCGACCTCCTCCTCGCCGACAAGGTGTGCCTGCTGGGGTCGACGGTGGTGAACGTTCTGTTCCCCGATTCCGATCCGGTCGGCCAGGTGATCCGGGTCAGGAACCTGCCCTTCCGCGTCGTCGGCACGCTGGCGTCGAAGGGGCAGGGACAGTTTGGACAGGACCAGGACGACATCATCGTCGCGCCCTACACCACCCTGCAGAAGAAGCTGCTGGGCGTGACTTCGCTCAGCCAGATCCTCGTCTCGGCGCGTAGCTCCAACGACGTCGAGCCGACCGCGGTGGAGATCACCCGTCTCCTGCGCCAGCGTCACCGGACGACGGGGCCGGAGGACGACGACTTCACCGTGCGCACGGTGGAGGAGATGGCGGCCACCCGCGTCGACATGGCGAACACCATGACCATGCTGCTGATGAGCGTGGCGTCGGTCAGCCTGCTGGTGGGCGGGATCGGGATCATGAACATCATGCTGGTGTCAGTGACGGAGAGGACGCAGGAGATCGGGCTGCGAATGGCGGTCGGCGCGCGGACGCGGGACATCCTGAGGCAGTTCCTGGCCGAGGCGATCGGCTTGTCGATCGTGGGCGGCGCGATCGGCGTGCTGCTGGGGATCGCCGTCTCCAACGCGCTCACGAGGGGGCTCGGGTGGCCGACGGACATCACCGGCTCGTCGATCGTGATTGCCTTCGCCTTCGCCGCCGCGGTCGGGGTGTTCTTCGGGTACTACCCGGCGCGCAAGGCGGCGAACCTCGATCCGATCGACGCGCTGCGGTACGAGTAGGTCCCTTTCGGCTAGCCCCGGGCGGTGACGCCGAGGCCCGGACCATCCGGCAGGACGATCTTCCCGTTCTTCACGATGCTTCCGACATACGGGTCGTGGTCGAGAAGCAGCGCGCCATCCAGGTCGGCGATGTCCACGAGCGGTGAGAGGTGGGCGGCGGCGGTGATCGCGATCGACGACTCGATCATGCAGCCGAGCATCACTTTCATGCCGTGCGCGCGCGCCACCGCGATCATGCGCAGCGCTTCGCCGATCCCGCCGCACTTCATCAGCTTGATGTTGATCCCGTCGAACGCGCCGGCGAGGGGCGGGATGTCCGCCGCGCGGTGCACGCTCTCGTCGGCGTAGAAGGGTATCGGGCTGTGGCGGCGCAGCTCGCGGGTTTCCGCGATCATGGCCGCGGGCAGCGGCTGCTCGACCAGCTCGACCCCCATCGAGTGCAGCCATTCCAGCCGCGACAGCGCTTCCGCGGGCGACCAACCTTCGTTGGCATCCACGCGAATCGGCCGGTCCGTCGTGTCCCGCACCGCCGTCAGCACCTCGCGGTCGTCGTCGGAGCCCATCTTCACTTTGAGGATCGGATAGTCCGACGCCTCGCGGACCTTCTGCACCACGACCTCGGGCGTATCCAGGCCGATGGTGAACGACGTCTGCGGCGTGCCCTTCGGGTCGAGCCCGAGGAGCTCGTAGAGCGGGACGCCCATGCGCTTCCCCGCGAGATCGTGGAGCGCCATGTCGAGAGCGGCCTCCGCCGCCGCCTCTCCGGCCACCGCGGCGCGTGACGCGGCGACCGCGTACGCGCGGGGGTCCTCGAGTCGCGCCGCCATCGCATCGAGCGCGCGGGCCGAGGTCTCGGCGTTCTGGCCGTAGCGGAGGATCGGCGCCGCCTCTCCGAGCCCGATCAGCCCCTCGTGCTCGGCTTCGAGGACGACGTTGGTGCGCGTCGCGGACCCGCCGCGCGCGATGCGGAAGACATGCCGCAGGCGGAGGTCGAGGTTGCGGTGGCGGATGGAGACGGAAGGCATGAGCGCTCCGCGATTATAATCGCGGACATGCTCGCCGCACTCCTCCTCGCGACGGGGATCTTCATCGCCCCCGCCCAGGCCGCGGCGCAAGCACCCGCACCGGCCGCGCGCGCGGAGGCGGTCATCGTCTCGCCCGTCGAGAACATGTACGCGCGCCCCGACGCCGCATCGGCGGTGGTGAGCCAGGCGCTCCTCGGCCAGATCGTGACCGTGGTCGAGGACAAGGACGGCTTCGCGCAAGTGGAGACGCCCGATCAGTATCGAGGATGGCTCGCCGAAGGCGCCATCTTCCGGTACCGCGACCCGGGAGCGCCTCGCTACGCGCGAACGGGGACGATCGCCGACGTCGTCGCGCTGATGGCGAACCTCTACCGCGACCCCGACGTCACCACCGCGCGGCCGAAGTCGCGGGCGCCGTTCGGAGCGCGGCTCGAGGTGGCCAGCACGGCCACCCTCCCCGAGGGCCACGAAGGCGAGCGATGGATCACTGTGCGGCTGCCCACCGGCGAGCGCGCGTACGTCCAGCGGGGAGACGTCCGCCTCGGCGAAGCGGGCGCGGTGCGCGCGCCGGGCAGCGGCAACGATCTCCTGGCCACCGCGCGGCGCTTCACCGGCGTGCCCTACCTGTGGGGCGGCATGTCCGCGCAGGGCCTGGACTGCTCCGGCCTGGTGAGCCGCGTGTACGCCGCGCACGGGATCGACCTTCTGCGCGACGCCGACATCCAGTTCTCCGACCCGCGCGGCCGCGCCGTCACGCGCGACGCCTTGCAGGTCGGCGACCTCGTCTTCTTCGGCACGAAGAAGGTCACGCACGTCGGCCTCTACGCCGGAAACGGGCGATTCCTCTCCGCCACCACGCACGAAACGCCGGCGGTGCACGAGGACTCGATGGACGACCCGTACTGGGCGCCCCGCTTCCTCGGCGCCCGGCGCATGCCCACCCTCACCTTCCATTGATCCGGCCGCGGTGATCCAGGATCCCGCCCTCCTCCTCGCGTACCTGGCGGGAGTGGTCGCGGTCGTGTTCCAGGTCTCGCGGCTCCCGCGGCTGCAGCCGCTGTTCGATCGCCTGCCCGCCCTCGTCTGGGCCTACTGGCTCCCGATGCTGTCGACCACGATCGGCCTCATTCCCGCCGAGAGCCCGCTTTATCGATCGATGACGCGGTACCTGCTGCCCGCGTCGCTCGCGCTCATGCTCCTGTCGTCGGAGGTGAAGTCCATCGCGCGGCTCGGCCGCACCGCGCTCCTCGTGATGGCCGCGGGCGTGCTGGGCATCATCGTCGGATCGGTGACCGCGTTCATGGCCCTGCGGCCTTGGCTCCCCGCCGAGGGCTGGAAGGCGGTCGGCGCGCTGAGCGCGACCTGGATCGGCGGCAGCGCGAACCTCGTGGCGGTGGCGACCGCGCTCGGGCTCAGCCCCGACCTGCAGGGCGTGATCATCATCGTCGACACCGTGGTCGGCTACTCGTGGATGGCGCTCCTCATCACGATGGCGGGATCACAGGACCGCTTCGACCGCTGGAACAAGGCCGATCGTTCGGCGGTGGACGACGTCGGCGCGCGGCTGCGCGGGGTCGCGGGGCGCGAGGCGCGGCCGCTCACCGTTCCCGACGCGACGCTGCTCATCGGGCTCGCGATCGCGCTGACCGCGATCACCCTGCGCGTGGGCGCCATGCTGCCCCCGGTCGGCCAGGTCCTGACCCATCTCGTGGGCGATCATCCTGCTGACCACGATCGCGCTCGGCCTGTCGCTCACCCCGCTCGCGCGCCTCGAAGGCGCGGGCGCCTCCACCCTCGGATACGCGGGGTTCTACCTCCTTCTCGCGTCCGTGGGCGCGCAGGCCGACCTCACGCGCATCGTCGCGCACCCCCTCTTCGTCCTGCTCGGCGTGATCATCATCGCCGTGCACGCGCTCTTCCTGCTCGTCGCCGTGCGCCTGCTGCGCGCGCCCCTCTTCTACTACGCGGCGGCCAGCCAGGCCTGCACCGGGGGCGTCTCCTCGGCGCCGATCGTGGCCGCGATCTATCATCCGGCCATGGCGCCGGTGGGCCTGCTCCTCGCCGTCCTCGGCAACGTCCTGGGGACGTATCTCGGGCTGATGGTGGCGCAGCTCCTCGCGGTGCTGGCGTGATCGCGCTCGTCCTCGCCGCGGCCCTCGACGCGCTGGTGGTGGGCATCGTCGGCGACCCCGTCTCCCTCGATCCGCATCGCGCGACCGACCTCGTCTCCGCCGCCATCGTCGGCAACGTGTGCGAGCCGCTCGTCCGCTACTCGGCGGATGGGATGCGCGCCGAGCCCGCCCTGGCCACCGCGTGGGCCACCCGCGACGCGCGGCGCTGGACGTTCACCCTCCGGGGCGGCGTGCGCTTTCACGATGGCGCGCCCTTCGACGCCGACGCCGTTCTGGCCAACTTCGCGAGCATTGTCCGCCTGCGCGCGTTTCCCGCGGTGGCGGAGCGGCTGGGAGCGCACGTGGTGACGATCACCCTCGAGCGCCCGAACGCGGCGCTCCTGGCGACGCTGTCGCAGCCCTTCTTCGCGATGCAGAGCCCGCGCGAGCTGGCCCGCGGCGGCGCGGTGCCGGTGGGGACGGGGCCGTTCCGCGTGACCGCCATCAAGCCCGCCGGCGTGCAGCTGGAGGCGAATGGCGAGTACTGGCGCGGGGCGCCTCGCCTCGCGCGCCTGTCGTTTCCCCGTATCGCGGGTGACGCCGCGCTCCTCGAGGGGTTGCTGGCGGGCAGGATCGACGTGGCGCCCGCGGTCGGACAGGACGCGATCGCGCGGCTGCGGGCGATCGACGACGTGGTGGTCGAGGCGCGCACCGGACGCAACATCGCCTTTCTCTCCCTGAACAACGATCGCCCGCCCTTCGACGACCGGCGCGTCCGGCAGGCGATCGCGCACGGCATCGACCGCGCCACCCTCGTTGCGCGCATCCTCGGCGGCCACGGCGAGCCCGCGCGCAACCCGCTGCCGCCGGGCCTCTGGGGCTACGGCCGGCGGACGCCGGAGCTCGTTCTCGATCCCGCGGCCGCGCGGCGCCTGCTGCGGGAGGCGGGCCACGCGCAGGGAATCTCGGCCGGCCTCCTCGTCGCTGATGCGGCCCGGCCCTACAACCCCGCTCCCCTGGCGCTCGCGGACGCGCTGGCTTCGGCGCTCGGCGACATCGGCATCACGGTCAAGGTCGAGCGCGTGCCGACGTGGGCGGCGTTCCTCGAGCGGGCGACCCGCGGCGCGTACGATATGGCGGTCATGGGATGGCAGGCGGACACGCCGGACCCCAACGACTTCCTGTCCGTGCTGCTCGGGTCCGAGTTCGTGGGCTCGACCAACCGCAGCCGGTATCGCAGCGACGCCATGGACGTCCTCCTGAAGCAGGGACGGCGCGGCGACGATCAGCGCGAGCGGAGCTCGAGCTACCTCGAGGCGCAGTCGCTCTTCCGCCGCGACATGCCGTGGGTCCCGCTCTTCCACGTCTCCGTCTTCACCGTTCACCGCCGCAACGTCCATGGGCTGGCCATCGGCCCCACCGGCATTCCGAGGTACGACCGCGTATGGAAAGCTTGAGTCGCGCCCTGCTCGCGTTCTTCGCCCTGTCCCTCGCCGTGCCCGCGCACGCCGGCGCCAAGGAGGACGCCCTGTGGGCGCGCCTGCGCGCGCGGCTGGAACGTCTCGAGCAATCCGTCGATGGCGTCGTCGGCCTCTCGGTGAAGGACCTGAAGACGGGCGCTTCGATCGAGATCCGCCCCGACGAGACCTTCCCCCAGGCCTCGGTCATCAAGCTCGCCGTTCTCTACGAGCTCTATCGGCAGGCGGAGGAAGGCAAGATCGATCTCGCCGAGGTCACGCGGCCGCCCGCGGCGCGCGTCGGCGGGGGCGGGATCCTGCAGGAGCTGGGGCCGTCGGTCAGCCTCACCTGGCGCGATGTCGCCGTCCTCGTGATGGGCTGGTCCGACAACGCCGCGGCCAACATCCTGATCGACCGCCTCGGAATGGACGCGGTGAACCGCCGCCTGGAGTCTCTCGGCCTCACGCGCACGCGGTTGCGGCGGCGGATGATGGACCTCGAGGCGGCGAAGCGCGGGGACGAGAACGTGTCCACGCCGGCGGAGATGCGCCGCCTGGTGGAAGCGATCTACGCCGGCACCGGCCTCTCCGCCGATCGCGCGCGGGACCTTCGCGCAGTGGCGGTGAAGAACCGGAACACGCCGTTCCGGAAGCCGCTGCCGGAGGGCCTCCTCATCCTCGACAAGGACGGAGAATTGGAGGCCGTGCGCGCCGCCGCCGCCGTCGTGGATCTGCCCACCCGTCCGTACGCCATCACGATCATGATTACTTACCTGCGCCGGGACGCCGACGGAGACGCGTTCATCCAGGAAGTGTCCGCCGCGGTGTTCGAGACGTTCGACCGGCTGGCGCGCTCCAGCGAACTGGGGCGGATCATCTCCGAGCGTTAGTCGACGATCTCCGCTCGGACGAGGTCGTCGAAGGTCTCGCGGCGGCGGACGAGGCGCAGCGCGCCGGCGTCGACGAGGGCCTCCGCGGCGCGCGGCCGCATGTTGTACGTGGACGACATCGAGAAGCCGTAGGCGCCGACGTCGCGGATGGCGACGAGCGCGCCCACCTCGACGGCCGGCATTTCGCGGCCCCGGGCCAGGAAGTCGGCGGTCTCGCAGACGGGGCCCACGACGTCCGCCGCGCTCACCGCCCCGCCCGATTCCGTCACCGGCTCGATGCGATGAAAGGCGTTGTAAAGGGCGGGCCGGAGAAGGTCGGTCATCCCCGCGTCCACGACGACGAAGCGCTTGCCGTGGCTCTCCTTCACCACCACCACCCGTGTGAGGAGGACGCCCGCGCGGGCCACGAGAGACCGCCCCGGCTCCAGCAGCAGCGTGAGCGGCAGCCCTTCCAGCAGGGGAAGGACCGCGGCGGCAAAGGCGTCCACGGGCGGATCGGCGTCGGTCGCGTAGTCGATCCCCAGCCCGCCGCCGATGTCGATCGTGCGCAGGGCGAATCCCTCCGCGAGGAGCGTCCGCGAGAGCGCGACGAGATCGGCGGCGGCCCGCCGCAGCGGAAGGAGGTCGGCGATCTGCGACCCGATGTGGCATTGCACGCCGGTGATCTCGAGGCCGGGCAAGAGGCGCGCGCGGCGCAGGATGTCGGGGGCGGAAGCAATGTCGACGCCGAACTTGTTGTCGCGAAGGCCGGTCGAGATGTAGGGATGGGAGCGCGCGTCGATGTCGGGGTTCACGCGCAGCGAAACGCGCACCGTCCGTCCAGCCGCCGAGGCCGCGGCCGAGATGCGCGCGATCTCCGCTTCGCTCTCCGCGTTGAACTCGCCGATCCCGCGCTCGACGCCGAGCGCGATCTCGGGATCGGTCTTCCCCACCCCGGAGAAGACGATGCGCTCGGGCGCGAAGCCGGCCCGGAGGGCCGCGCGCAGCTCACCGCCGGAGACGATGTCCGCGCCCGCGCCGAGGCCGGCGAGGATCCGCAGCAGCGCGTGCGAGCCGTTGGCCTTCAGCGCGTAGCAGATGCGGTGCGGCACGGAGGCGAATGCGCGGTCGTAGGCGCGGTACGCATCCTCGACCGAGGCCCGGCTGTACACGAACAGCGGCGTGCCGTGGGCGCGCGCCGCGTCTTCCAGCGACACGCCGTCGCAGGCGAGGGCGCCTCCGACACGCGCGAACGCCGTCATGCCCGCGGGCGGCGCTCGGACTCCCGCAGCGTCGCCGCCACGACGCCGCTGAGGCCGATCACCCCCACGAGGTTGGGAAAGATCTGCAGCCCGTTCATCAGATCGCCCCACGCCCAGACGACTTCCACCTTGCTGATGGCGCCGAACACGATCAACCCGCAGTACACCCAGCGATACGGGATGGTGATCCGCGGCCCGAACACGTACTCGAGGAACTGCTCGCCGTAGTACGCCCATCCGATGAGGGTCGTGTAGCCGAACAGGAACGCGCAGAAGGCCACGATCCATCCCCCGGCGACGGGGATCGCGCTGTCGAAGGCCTGCGCGACGACCGCGGTGCTGGTGAGCCCCGACCGCCACGCCCCGCTCAGCAGGATAGTGAGCGCGCTGATCGACGACGTGACGAAGGAAACGATGAACACCTCCATCACCGCGTTCAGCCCCTGCTGCACGGGCTCGCGGCTCTGCGCGGTGCCGTAGGCCACGGCGGCGGTCCCGTAGCCGGCCTCGTTGGCGTAGATGCCGCGCGCCAGCCCGTAGCGCATCGCGTTCATCATGACGATGCCGGCCCCGCCCCCGGCGACGGCCTGGGTGGAGAAGGCCTCGCGGAAGATCAGCGAGAACACCTCGGGGATGTTGCCGGCGTGGACGGCGATGACGTAGAGGCCGCCCATGAGATAGAGGCCGACCTTGAGCGGCGCCAGCTTCTCCGCCGCGCGCCCGATGGACTTGATCCCGCCGATGATCACCAGCCAGGCGAGGACGGCGACGACCACGCCCGTGACCCACGTGGGGATGCCGAACACGCTCTTCTGCGCGACCGCGATGGAGTTCGGCTGCGTGAACGGTGTCGTGGTGAGGGCGGCAATGCCGGCGACGAGGGCGTAGGTCCAGGCCAGGGCCGGCGACTTCAGGCCGTCGCGCAGGTAGTGCATCGGCCCCGCGGAGAGGCGGTCCCCTTCGAGGCGGCGGAACTGGATGCCGAGGACGGCCTCGCAGAACTTGATCGCGGTGGCGACGAAGCCGTAGGCCCAGATCCAGAACATCGCACCCGGGCCGCCGCTCACGATCGCGGTGGCCACGCCGGCGATGTTGCCGGTGCCGATGGACGCGCCGAGCGCGGTCATGAAGGCCTGGAAAGGGGTCAGCGGCCCGCGCGCGCCCTCCTGCGCCGCGGGGATGAGCGTGCGCAGGCCGTCCCCGAAGCGCCGCACCTGCACGAAGCGCAGCCGGATGGAAAGGAAGATGCCGGTCGCGAACAGGAGGCCGATCGTCCACGGCCCGAAAACGGCGTCCGCCGCCCACAGGATCGCGTTGCGCACGGCGTCGGGCAGCATCGACGGAAATCATATCCGTGAAATGAAAACGGCCCGTGGCGATTCGCTGCCACGGGCCGGATCTACGGCCGGTTACGGACTGAGGTTAAAACTCGAACCGGGCGCCGAGTTGGAAGATGCGCGAGTCGCCGCGCTGGAAGTCGCCGGCGTACTCCGTCGGCTGTCCGAAGTTGGTCGCGGTCATGGCGCCGGAGAAACCAGCGGGGTTCTTGGAGTTGGTGAGGTTGAAACCCTCGGCGATGACCTCGATGCCGGTCCGGCCGCTCACCTTGAACTTCTTGGACACCCGGAGATCGAGTTGCTTGAAATCGGCGCCGCGCGCCGAGTTCAGACCCACGCCCGGAGGCAGGTCGAAGTTGTTGCCGTCGCGGTTGTCGTCGGTCCCGGTGGTCACGTTGTAGGGACTCGCGGAGTGGTACCGGAAGATGGGGGCGATCCGGAAGTCCAGGCCGGGGTTCCACACGCCGCTGATCGTCACGCGGTGGCGCGCGTCGTTGTTGGTCACGCCCTCCTGGATGTCGCCGAAGGGGTCGAACGCGTTCACGAGGTCGTCGGAGATGAACTCGTCGGTGGCCCGGCGGCTGGTGCTCGTCGATTTGGAAAGAGTGTAGCTGGCCAGGAACTGGAGGTGGCCGTCCCACCGCTTCTTGAAGGCGAGGCTGGCTCCCTTGTAACGGCTGCGGCCCCTGGAGACGTCCACCCGGAAGCGGGTGGCGCCGAAAGTGGGCAGGATGGCGTTCAACCGGCGAGCGCCACCATTGATGCGCACGTTCAGGCGCGGACGCACGCCGAGGTCCTTGCCCTCGGCGTAGACGCCGTCCAGCTCCAGCGCGTACTGCTTGCCGAGCGCCTTGGAGAAGCCGAAATTGGCCTGGTCGGTGAAGGGCTGCTTGATGAGCGGCGAGGCGGCGTGGTTGAAGCTCGGACGCGCGACCGACCGGATCTGGTTGGGAGGTAGCGGCTGGCCGGGGCGGAACAAGCTGCCGTCCGCGTTGCGGATGCCGGTCTCGTCGTCGAACTGGTAGATCGTGCCGTGGGGCACCTGGGCCGAGGCCACCGCGAAGAGGATGTTGGCGTTGGTATAGGCGAAGTCGTAGTAGCGGCCGACGCCACCACGCACGACCAGCGATCCGTCACTCCTGGTGTCGAAGGTGAAGCCTGCGCGCGGTGCGATGTTGTTCTTGTCCTCCGCCGGCTCCTTCCCGAAATCCTCCATCCCGATGACCCCGTTCAACTGGCCCGCCCGGCCGGCCGCCTGCAGCTCCTGGAAGAGGATGCTCGGGCTCTGGTCGAAGGCAAACCCGGTGACGTACTCGTAGCGGACGCCCAGGTCGAGGGTGAGCCTGCTCGTGGCCCGCCACGCGTCCTGGATGTACGCCGCGTACTGCTTGGTCGGGATCTTCGCGGTGTCGCTGCCCTCGCCGACCGTCCCGGACTGGACGATGTTCGAGATGGGGCCGTTGCGGTCGTCGGTCAAGTGGGTGAAGGTCGGAGAGTTGCCGGAGTTGAAGGTGATGTCGAGAACGGGCTCGTTGATGAACTGCGCGCCCATCTTCCACTCGTGGCTGCCGCGGGTGACGGTGAAGTCGTCGCGGAACTGGAACTTGTGCTGCTCGGTGGTCTGCGGGGTATTGACGTTCTGGCCCGTCGTGAAGCCGCCCGGGAAGACCTCCGACGGCGAGGTGGAGTTCTCGCTGATGTGGTTCAGGAAGTACGAGAACTGGAACACGAACTCGTTCAGCTTCCCGGTGCCGAGCACGGAGTTCAGGTTCGCGTTCGCGGAATGGAACTTGTTGGTGTTGTCCCCCCAATTCTCGACCGGGGACTGGACGCCGGCGCCGTAGGGCTGCGAGTTGTCGTTGTAGCCGTAACGGAGCGAGAGGTAATGGTTCGGGTTCAGCTGGTGGGTGATCTTGGCCAGGCCCAGGTTCTCGCGGTACGGGATGGCGAAGACGCCGTCGAGGTTCGGGAAGAGGCCGTCGCTGTTCACGACCTGGGTGGTGTCCTGCTGGACGCGCTCGAAGGACAGGAAGAAATGCGTCCGGTCCTTCACGATCGGTCCGCCGAGGCTGCCGCCGAACTGGTGCTTGCGGTAATCGCCCTTCGGCGCTCCGGCCAGCTTCTCGGTCTCGGTGATCGAGTTCAGGCTCTTGTCGCGGAAGTACTCGAACACCGATCCGCGCAGGTCGTTGGTGCCGCTCTTGGTCACGACGCTCAGCACTCCGCCGTTGGCGCGGCCGTACTCGGCCTTGAAGCGCTGGGTCTGGAAGTTGAACTCGCCGATGGAGTCCAGCGGGAAGTTCTGCACCAGGCCGCCAACGGTGTCGTCGTTGTTGTCGCCGCCGTCGATCAGGTAGTTGATGTTGCGGCCGCCGCCGCCGCCCGCCTGGGGCGCGAACTGCGTCGACTTGGTCGGATCGGTGTGGAAGCCGAGGCCCACGCCGGGGACCAGGGCGGCGAGGTTGCCGAACTGGCGGCCGTTCAGGGGCAGGTTCTCGATCTGGGTGGTGCTGATGATCTCGCCCACGCCCGACTCACGGACGTCGATGAGCGGGGCCTCGGCGACGACGGTCACCTCTTCCGTGCGGCCGGTGACGGCCAGCTTGAAGTCGGCGCTGGTCGTGCCCGCGACGTTGACGGACACGTCCTTGCGCGACTGGGCGGCGAACCCGGAGAGGTTCGACTTGATCTCGTAGGATCCCACGGGGAGGCCGGGCAAGCTGTAGTCGCCCGACGCGTCCGTCGTCGCGGACCGCGTGAAGCCGGTGCCGAGGTTCGTCGCGGTCACGACGACACCCGGAAGGGCGAGGCCCTGATCGTCCGTAATGGTGCCCGCGAGCGTTCCCGTCGTGCCCTGGGCGAACCCGGGGGCAGCGGCGAGAACCGCCACGAGAGCGATCGCCCAGAGGCGAAGTCTGCTCATTAACGTCCTCCTAGACTGATATTCCGGGTGGCCGATTGACCAACCCGTTCGTTGTTCGCCAGAGCGCATCGGGGGCGACCTAAAGCCCCCACCGTCACGCCCTGCCCCCTGCAGCGAAGTCCCAGATGCTTCGTTGGTTTGCAAGCACAGGGCCATCGGTCAAGTCGTTGCACCGCAACGAAGAGCGGTCACACCACACGCCTCCGGCTTCAACACGCTGGATCGCTGTTTCAAGGGTCCGTATCATACACCTGACAAGAAAACGTCCACGCAATTGAAAGTTCCGGCCGCCGCGTCAGGAAAGGTCGCGCAGGAATGCGGCGGCGCGGACGGCCGTCTCGCGATCGGGATGCCCCGCGAGCAGCGCGCGCAGCTCCGCACGGGCATCGGCGACCAGCCCCTGGCGCGCGTAGACGACGGCGAGGTTGAGGCGGGACTCGTGGAGGCCGGGATGGGTGGCCAGCACCTCCCGGAAGATCGTCGCCGCGCGGGCGAGATCCCCCGCTTCGACGGCCAGGACGCCGAGGCCATTGCGTGGGTCGGGATCGGCGGGGGCCAGCGCCATCGCGCGGCGGAACGCGTCGGCCGCTTCCGCGCCGCGACGGAGAGCGTGGAGGGCATTCCCCTTGTTCGTCCACGCGCGTGCGTTGTTGGGATCGATCTGCAGGGCGTGGTCGAAGGAGTCGAGCGCCGCCGCGGAAGCCCCACGGCGCGAGCTCAGGATCCCGAGATGGTTGTGGAGGTCGGGCATGTCCGGCCCGAGCGCCACCGCACGCTGGGCCGACCGGAACGCGTCGTCCAGGTTGCCGGCCGCTTCGGCGGCGGCCGATCGTTCGTGCCACGCGAGCGCGTCTTCGGGCGCGACGTTTTCGATGGCGGCGAGGACCTGCAGCGCCTCGCGGGCCGCCCCCGCGCGGCGCAAGGCGGCGGCGAGCGAGCGGCGGAGGGCGGGGTTGCGCGCATCCTCGAGAACCAGGGCGCGCAGGGAACGCAGGGCCCGGGAGCGATCGCCTCGCCCCTCCGCGGCCGTCGCGTCCTGGAGCCGCTGCCAAAGAGCGATGCGGTCCTTGGGATCAGCCACGGCGTCCGCCTGTCCGTCCGTCACCGGAGCGGCGCTCACGTAGCCGAGCGCCCGCAGGCGCTCCGCGGTCTCGGCGTCGGACGGCGCGAGTGCCGCCGTCCGTTCCCCGCGGCGCATGCCAGCGAGGGCCGCGGAGAGGCGCGCCACGTCGGCGGGCCGTGTGGCGGCGATATCGTGCTCCTCGCCGGGATCCAACCCGAGGTCGTACAGTTCGGGCCGGGGAGCGTGAACGTACTTCAGCGAGCCGACCCGATACGAATGGAGGGGAGCCCAGCCCAGCGTGCGCGGATAGACCGTCTCCGCGTAGCTCTCCCGCGAGCGCGGGCCGCGGAGGACGTCGATCCCGTCGACGCCTTCCGCCGCCGGAACGTCCAGAAGGCCGAGCAGGGTGGGAAGAACGTCCGTCGTCCGCGCGCGCCCGGCGAGGCGGACGCCGGCCGGAACGCCGGGGCCCGCAATCACCAGCGGGATGCGCAAGGTCGACTGGTAGATGAAAAACCCGTGCGTGCTCTCGCCGTGCTCACCCAGCGACTCGCCATGGTCGGCGAGCACCGCGATCACGAGCCCGTCCCCTGCCCTGGCCCGCGCGGCTTCGCTCAAGCGGCCGAAGCATTCGTCGGCGTGGGCGACTTCTCCGTCGTAGGGGCGCTTGGAAAAGCGGTCCGCCACCGGTTTCGGCGGATCGTAGGGTGCGTGCGGGTCGTAGAAATGCGCCCAGGCAAAAAACGGCGGCGGCTGGTTCGCGATCCATTGCGCGGCGGCGGTCACCACCGCGTCGCAGCGCCGCTCCGATTCGAGCGCGTTGCCTGCCTCCTTGCGCTCGATGGCATCGTCATAGACGTCGAATCCGCGGGCGAGCCCGAAGCGGCGATCGAGCACGTACGCGCCCACGAACGCGCCCGTGGAGTACCCCCCGCCCTTCAGGATCGTGGCCAGCGTCGCGCGGTCGGGCGGAAAGACGAAGGTGCCGTTGTCTCGAACGCCGTGCCGCGGCGGGTCGAGGCCGCTCAGGATCGTGGAATGCGACGGCAGGGTGAGCGGCACGGAGGCGAGCGCTTCGTCGAAGATGGCGCCCTGGGCGGCCAACGCATCGATGTTCGGCGTCACTCCCTGCGGTCCGCCGTAAGCGCCCACGCGGTCGGCGCGCAGGGTGTCGATCGTGACCAGCAGGACGCTGGGCCGGGGACCCCTTGCGGGCGGCTTCGCGTCGCGCCGCCACCAGCGGCCGGCGACGAGCGCGGCGAGGACCACGAAGGCCAGGACGGCCGCGATCCGCTTCATCGCCGCGTGGCCAGGCGATCCCGCGCGCGGTCGTGCGTGATCGGATCCGCGAGCGCGGCCTCGTACGCCCGGCGTGCCGCCGTCGCGTCGCCGCGGACCCGCGCGATCTCGCCGAGGTTGAACTGCGCCTGGCCGCTCGCGGGGTCGACCCGCAGGGCATCGGCGAGGGTCCGTGCGGCATCGTCGAGACGGCCAAGGCCCGCGTAGGCGGTGGCCAGCCCTACGAACGGATCGGCGGTACGCGGCGCGGCGGCGATGACCTTGCGATAGTACGGAATCGATTCCGCGGCCTTGCCCGATCGCAGCAGCGCGTCGGCGAGCCGGAAGTTGACGATGGGCACCCCGGGATCGAGGGCGGCGATCGCGCGGTAGGCGGCGACGGCCGCCGCCTGGTCACGGAAGGGCCCCGCCGCACGCGCAATGCGGATCGCGACCGCCACCTTGTCCTTGGGATCGGCGCCGGTCCCCGACGCGGCAATCCCCTGCACGTAGCCGAGCGAACGCAGGCGTTCGGCGGTTTCGGCATCGACGGTGCGCCGCGACTGCGCCTCGCCCGAGGCGGCGAGGATGCCGTCGAGCTCCGCCGACAGCCGCGCCACCGTCGTCGCGTCACTCGCGGCGAGGTTCCGGGACTCCGCGGGGTCGGCCGCGACGTCGTAGAGCTCCGGGCGCGGGGCGCGGATCAGCTTGTACTGTCCCGATCGGATCGATCTCAACTCGCTCCATCCGAAGTCGAGACGAGGAGCCAGCGTCTCCGCGTACAAGGGGGGACCGGGC
>JANMPI010000128.1:0-2414 GCA_031369785.1 Acidobacteriota bacterium | reverse complement strand
GCGCGGCGCTCGGCACGGACGGCGTCGACGGCGACATGCTCGCGGAAGCGCGCGTGGCGTACCTGAAGATGCGCGAGACCGGCCGCGGCGACGCCATGGAGGCGACGCTCGAGCTGCTCGCGGGCGGCCATCGCCTCGGCGCCGCGCTCTTCGGCCTGCCCTTCGGGAAGCTCGACGTCGGGGGGCCGGCGGACCTCGTGGTGGTCGACTATCGCCCGCCGACGCCGCTCACGACCGCGAACGTCGGTGGTCACCTCTTGTTCGGGATCGACCGCAGCCACGTGCGCTCGGTGATGGTGGCGGGGAAGTGGGTCGTGCGCGACCGCGCGCTGGTGAATGTGGATGCGGGCGTGGCCGCCGCGGCGGCGCGGGTCGCGGCCGCCGCGCTCTGGGAGCGGATGACGCTCTGACGAGGGCTGGTCGACTCGGGTCCCCCCTCGGTAACAAGTTCCCACACACGCCGGAGGAGGAAGAGTCGCTTCGCCAGTTGTGGAAGGACCGTCGCCTGACGGTCGATCGTGAGGAGCCGAACATCAATGGGCGTCACGTCGCGGCAGCAGTAGCTCTCCACTATCGACTGCCGGGGTGGGAGTAAGCCGTACGGCCTGCGCCGCCGTTCCGGAACGGCGCGATATCCTTGAAAATACCGTAGTTCTCCGGCGTCTCGCGAACGATCGACGGATCGAAACGCCCGAACACCTGCTCGCTTTCGTAAACGTTGTGGGCTCTGCACCGCAGCGAGATGTTGTCGACCGTCGCCGGTCCTTGATGGCCGAACGGTTGAACATGGTGCCATTCGATAAACCTGGTTTCCGAGCAACGCTCATTCCGTCCGCGGAACGCACAGCGCCCCTCGTCCCGTCGCCACACCGCGCGCCGAACGTGGGCAGGAATGGTGCGCGTCCCCGGGCGAGTATCCCGGGGTGCGCGCGGCCGGGATGTTGCGGCGAGCTTCTTCTTCTCCACCTTCTCCAGCAGCTCGTCGAGCGCGCGATCGAAGATGATCGCGGGATCGCCGTTGCGCACCTCGCGGCACAGAAGATCCTGAAGTCGTCGCAGCTTGTCGTGGGTTTCCTTCGACACGGTGAACTGAAGTCGATAGCGCTCCGGAGTGAGGGGGGCGATGACGGGGCGCGGGGTCGACGGCGGCGGTGGGTTGGGGGGCGCGCCAACGGGATCGACGGGCTGGAGGAGCGTGGGCCCAGCTACCGGCGCGGACACGGCGACCCTTCGAATCGTTGGCGGCACGTCGGGCTTCGGGTCGAGCCGCCGCACGATGAGCTCGACGTCCCGCTTGCTGCGGCGTCGCGCTTCGTCCAACACGGCCATATGGTTCTCGGGCGTCAGCACGGGCCGAAGCATCCGCACCGTCGTGACGTTCAGCGTCCCATCCGCGAGCCACCCGAGGACGACCGGAAAACTTCGCACCACGTTGGCAGTCGCCGCGCGATTCCACGCCGCGTCCTCGGAATAGCCGAGGACGTCGCGGCAATAGGCGCACACGCTGCTCGGGCCTTCCCCGAGATGGGCACGGCGCGCCTCGAGCTCGGCGAGGTGAGCGACGACCTCGACCGTCGCATCTCGTTCACCGAGTACGAGGCATTGCAGCCGCGCGTGGAGCGCGTCATCCGACAACCGGTGAGCATCAGCAAGGATGTTTTCATTCATGTCCCTGTGTAGCACGCACCCCGGCACTCGCTTTTCGCCGGCCCTGGACGCGGCCAGGATCAACCATTGCGGACCAGTTGATCAATTGAATCAAGGAATGCTCGCAACGGTCGCCGCAGGCGCACAGTGTTCGCGACACCGTTATCACTGAAGCCATCACGGACGTCTCGCCAAGGGGCCATGGCGAATTCTCATAAGTATTTTCGATGACGCAAGTGTTTTTCGGATTGATTGGGCGGACCACGATTAGTTGACCACAGCGCCGCCGTTCCGGAACGGCGCGATTTCCCGGGGAACGGGCGCCGCCCTTGACCTTTCGCCCGGCGAGAGGAGGCGGCAATCACTGTCACCGGCCGCGCCGTCACGACGCCGCATATAATCACGGGATGGCGCGCATCGTCCGCTGCGGATTGATCCAGGCCAGAAACGTCCTGTCCCCGGACAAGGCCAGCCTCCCCGAAATCCGTGAGGCCATGATCGACAAGCACCTGTTGATGATCGACCAGGCCGCGGAGAAGGGCGTGCGCATCCTCTCGCTGCAGGAGCTCTTCTACGGGCCGTACTTCGCCGCGGAGCAGGATCCGCGCTGGTACGAGTTCACCGAGCGCGTCCCGGACGGCCCGACCATCAAGCTCATGCAGGAGGTCGCGAAGAAGCACCAGATGGCTCTCGTCGTCCCCGTCTACGAGGAAGAAGCGACGGGCGTGTACTACAACACCGCCGCCGTCATCGACGCCGACGGCCGC
>JANMPI010000036.1:0-13614 GCA_031369785.1 Acidobacteriota bacterium | reverse complement strand
GTGACGGTGAACTGACGCTGCGATCGGTTGCCGCGCGTATCGGTGGACGAGCAGGTGACCGTGGTCACCGGACCGGGCGGATTGATCGCGAAGGTGCCTCCGGGCGTCGGGGCGCAGGTGAGCGTGCGGGCGCCATCGACGAGATCGATCGCATCCGGGGTAGCCCACGTCGCGGGTGCGCCGGCAGGGCCCGTCGCCTCGACTACGAGGTTCGGCATCACGGGGATGGCCGGGCCGGTCGTATCGACGACGGTGACGGTGAACTGGCGCTGCGACGTGTTGCTGCGCGTATCGGTGGACGAGCAGGTGACCGTGGTCACCGGCCCGGGCGGATTGATCGCGAACGTGCTCCCGGGCGCCGGCACGCAGGTGAGCGTGCGCGGGCCGTCCACGACGTCGATCGCATCCGGCGTGGCCCACGTGGCGGACGCGCCGCCGGGGTCCGTGGCCTCGACTTCGAGATTCGGCATCACCGGGATCGCCGGACCAGTCGTGTCCTGGATCCGGACGGTGAACGTCTGCGCCGCCGAGACGTTCGGCGGAGAGGCGTGGTCCGCTGCGGTGCAGCTGACCGTGGTGGCATCCGGAACGGGTCCGTTCACCGCGAAGCGGCTCCCGGACGCTGGCGTGCAGGTGACCGTCGGCGCGGGGTCGACGGTGTCGGTCGCGGTCGCCGTGAAGGTCACGAGGTTGCCCAGGGGACCCGTCGCCTCTTGAACGATGGGCCCGGGCACGACTAGCACGGGCGGGGTCGTGTCGACCACCGTGATGCGGAACGAGCCATCCGCGCGGTGACCGGAGGCATCGATCGCGAAGCAGGCGACGATCGTCTGGCCGAGCGGGAAGGTGCTGCCCGACGCGGGGGCGCAAGTCACCGGCCGCGGGCCGTCGACGACATCGAGGGCCGTAGCCACGAACGTGGCCACCGCGCCGGCGGCGCTCGTCGCTTCCACCGAGAAGTCGGCGGGGAGGGTCAGCACCGGCGGACCGTCGATGATGTTGACGGTCGTGGTGCACGTCGACGTCGCTACGCCGTCGGTCACCTCGATACGGACCGTATGCGTTCCGATCGCGTACACGCGGGTGAGGGAGAGCGTCGCGGGCCCGGAGACATTGGGGTCGGTGCGGACGAGCACGTTGTCGACGAACCACCGAACGGTCATCAATTGGCCGTCGGGATCGGCGACGGTCGTGGACAGCGTCACGCTGGCGCCCGTCGGGCCGGTCGCGTCCGCGTTCACCGTTGCGAGGCACGTCGCCGTCGGAGCGTCGTTCAGGACCGTGATCGTGGCCGAGTTCTGGTCCTGCAGGCCGAAGTTGTCGGTGGCGGAGAAGCTGATCACCTCGGTTCGGCCGGCGTCGGCAAACGTCGGCATCCAGCTGAACTGACTGCTGGTGGGCGAGCCGCCGGTCGTCGGCAGCGAGGGCGTCATGGTCGCCCCGAGCGGCCGGGCGCCGCTGTTCAAGGTGATGCTCGCGCCGGGGTCGACGTCGGTGCCGGACACGCTGAACGAAACGGGATTGTTCGGCCGGACCGAGA
This sequence comes from Acidobacteriota bacterium, assembly GCA_031369785.1. Lineage (GTDB taxonomy): Bacteria > Acidobacteriota > Vicinamibacteria > Fen-336 > Fen-336 > JANMPI01. The sequence goes on along the minus strand of JANMPI010000036.1, from coordinate 12,074 downwards.
CGCTGTAGGCCCCGGTGACTCCGTTGATCAAAAGCTGCGGCGGGTTCCCCGTGGTGGGAACGATGCGCAGCAGGGCGTCGACCGGCGTCTCCGCACCCTTGCTGTCCCGCACGATGAACTGCACGGCGTAGAACTCGAAGTTCACCGCCGGCGCACGCTCGGCCGCCGTGTTCCAGGTCACCTCGCCGGTGGTCGGATTGATGCTGAGCGTCGTGGCGCCATCCGGGAACCCGTCGGGAGCGGCCTTCAGGAGGTTGGAGCGGTTGGTCGGAGCGATGCTCCAGGTGAGGGTGTCGGCGTCGGCCGCGGGAATGAAGAACTTGACTGCGGGTCCGACGCCGACCGTGATGATAGGGAGGATGCTCGACGCCGGCGACGCGGCGTTTTCGGTGGCGGAGACGATGGCCTCCGCGCGGAAGCCCCGGTCGCCGTTGCCGTCCTGGAGGGAGCTGAGACGGGCGTTCCCGTCCCAGTAGATCCTTGCCGGCAGGTCGGACTTGTTGAGCGTGAAGGTGTAGGTGAACGATCCGACGAACCAGTTCTCGGCGGCATTGATCGACGAGGGCGTCACCCGGAGCGGCGCATTGAACAGCTGGTTCAAGGGGGCGACGGTTCGCTGGACTATCAGGGAAGTCCCGGGGACGATGGTCAACGGGGTGCCGATCGTCGGCGTGCTGCCCCAGGACTCGTAGTTCAATCGCCAGGCCGTCTCCGTGGTGGCGAGGATGGTCACCGTGGTGTCCGTCTGCGAGATCCTTTCCCAGCGGAGGGTGCCGTAACGGAAGTGGGTGGCATGGGCGTCGGTCGCGCCGAGCCCGAGGATAGCGACGGCCGCGACGGCAGCGGCAAAGATGAGACGAAGGCGGTTGCCCAGAGTCGTCATTAGTTCACCCCTTCGGTCTTCGTGATGGCGATCGGGGTGATGCGGAGCGTCCCATTCCCGTTCTCGTCGCGCAGGTTGGAGGCGGTGAGTGACCCGGAGCCGCGCGCGCCTTCGAACTCGATGTTCCCGCCGTCGATCACGAGCTGCAGCGACTCGATACCCGTGACGACGCCATCGACGTCCACCGTCAGGGCGCCGCCGGTGATCGTCCCGCGCAGCGTTCCGCCCTCGTGGATCGTCATGTACTCACGGTGGCGGGCATGGAGCTCCGCGCCCGGAAGCGTCCCCCGTTCGATGGCAAGGGAATCGTCCACCTCGCCGTCGGCGTTCAGGTCGACCGCGTACCGGGACACCAGAAACCAGTCACCGGTGAGCGCTCCCTTGGCATCGCGGCTGATCCAGGCCGTGAACAGGCCCCGGATCTCGCCCGCCGCTTCGAAGGACGCGACGACGCGGTCATCCCCGACCATGGACACTCGCGCGCCTGAGAGTGCTACCCCTTCGCCGGGCTTGGCATGGGCGGAGTCGGGTGGCGCTGCGATCAGGCAGAGGGCGGCGAGCCCCCAGAGGGAGAGCAAACGCGTTCGATGGGACATCTTCAAACCTCCTCGGAGCGCGCTTGCGCGAGCTCACGGGCGTTCAGTGAGTCGGGTCCGTGGGGTGCGACACGGGTTGGAGTTGGGCGCGGAAGCGTAACCTTGGGGGGGACGAAACGTCAAGAGGCGGGCGAGGTGGCCCGCTCCCTGGCCTCCTCCGACTTTCCCTCGCGGCGCCGCGTCTAATCGGACGACTGGCGGGATCACCCGCGGGAGGAAGAGTCATGCGACGGATGCTCGTGGTCGGGATGGGTGGGGCGGCGCTTCTGGCCGGGTGGATGGCGACGAGCGCGGCCCAGGCCGCGGACGAGAAAGAGCGCGAGACGCGGCGCCCGCGCCGGATGGAGTTCACGCGGATGCTGAACGGCGGCGGTCGCCTCGGCATCTCCCTGGAGGATGTCGAGTCGAGCGACGGCGGCGCCGTGGTGACGCGGGTCGAGGAGGACTCGGCGGCGGAAAAGGCCGGGATCAAGGAAGGCGACGTGATCGTGCGATTCGCGGGCGAGGATGTCCGGAGCGCGGCGCAGCTGGCCCGCGTCGTCCACGAGACGCCGGCCGGGCGTACGGTGTCCATCGACCTCCGCCGTGGCGGCTCCGCGCAGACCCTGTCGGTGACCCTGGCCAAGCCGGACCGCGACCATTTCTTCGGGCCCGGGCGCATGGGGGAGGGCTTCCACTTCGAGATGCCGGACGTGCCGGAGATCGCCGACTTCCCGGCGCCGCCGACTCCGCCCGTCCCGCCGATGCCTCCCATGGACGGGTTCGGCTTCCGCGGCGGGCGCCGCCTCGGCCTGGCCTACCAGGAGCTCGGTGATCAGCTCGCCCGCTACTTCAAGGTCGACGGTGGCGTCCTGGTGACCGCGGTGGACGAGGACGGGCCGGCCGCGAAGGCCGGACTGAAGGCCGGCGACATCATCGTCCGCGTCGGCGGCAAGTCGGTGAAGGACGGCGGCGACCTGCGCGATGCGGTTCGCGACGCGGAAGCGGGAAGCACGACGACGATCGGCGTGCAGCGCGAGGGGCGCCCGATGGACCTGAGCGTGAAGGTGGGGTCTACTTCGCCGCGACGTCGGGAGGGATGAGCTGGTCTTCGAGCTCGAGCACCAGGAGCGTGCCGCCGACCGCGAGCGCGGGCCCGATGAGGAAGTTGGCCAGCGGCACCACGAGGGTGAGAAGACCGGCGAACCCGAAGCCCATGCTCTCGAGCTTCCAGTAGCGGTGCCACGCCCTTCGCTCGCCGAAGCTCAGGCCACGGCGGGCGAGGGCGGCATCGGTCTGCTGGAAGGCCAGCGCGTACGATCCCCAACCCACCGCCAGCAGCGGTCCGACCATCGGGACCAAAGTCAGGAGGAAGACGCCCGGCGCGGCCACCAGGAAGTAGAGGGTGCCACGGAACGCCTGGGCCATCTCCCAGCGCCATCCGCGCGAGCGATCGACGGTCCCGCCCCGCACCATGGCGTCGACGCGGCTCGACAGCGCCTCGAGCGCGGGCGCGGACAGCAATAGCGCCACCGCCAGTCCGAGGACGAGGCCGGCGGCGATCGTCCCGATGTACATCGTGATGGTGAGGAGGAAGCTCATCACCGAGAGCCGGCCGTGGGACGGGAGAAAGCGGCCCTCCATCCAGCCGACGGAATAGACGGCGAGCAGCAGGCCCCCCGCGAGACACACGGCCGCGAGGAGGGCCGGCAGCACGGCGAGCGGCCAGAGCGCGGGGCGGCGGATCAGGAACCCGAAGCCGGCGAGGACGTGCCACGCCCCGGCCGCGGTGCGGCGCAGCGCGCCCGGCCTCTGGTTCGGCACATAGGTCGCGTCTGCCACGCCCAGAGACTATCAAAGTCGGGGAGAATCGACCGAAGAACAGGCTCTCGGAGCTCGCCCAATGAATCAGGTCATCGCGATCATCCTCGGCGGCGGGCGCGGCACGCGCCTCTTTCCGCTCACCCTCTCGCGCTCGAAGCCCGCGGTCCCCATCGGCGGGAAGTACCGGCTGATCGACATCCCGATCAGCAACTGCATCAACTCCGACCTGCGGCGGATGTTCGTCCTCACGCAATACAACTCCGAGAGCCTCAACAAGCACGTCAACTTCACCTACAAGTTCGACCTCTTCTCGCCGGCCTTCGTGAACATCCTCGCCGCCGAGCAGACCGAGGACAGCCCCGAGTGGTTCCAGGGCACGGCGGACGCGGTGCGCCAGAGCCTGCGCCACATCGAGAGCCATCGGTCGAAGGAGGTCCTGATCCTCTCCGGCGACCAGCTGTACCAGATGGATTACCGCAAGTTCGTCGACAGCCACCGGCGGCAGATGGCGGACGTGACGGTGGCGGTGACGCCGGTGACCGCGGAGCAGGCGTCGTCCTTCGGCATCCTGAAGATGAACAAGCAGGGGCGCATCGTCCACTTCGACGAGAAGCCGCCCTTGGAGAGGCTCCCCGACCTCGTCTCCGAGGTCCCCGGCGTCGGCCCCGCGTATCTCGCGTCGATGGGCATCTACATGTTCAACCGGCCCCTGCTCGAGAGCTCGGTCCGCGACACGACGCAGCCCGATTTCGGGCGCCACGTCATCCCCAACCTGGTGCCCGAAGCGCGCGTGCAGGCCTACGTCTACCGCGGCTACTGGGAGGACGTAGGGACGATCCGCTCCTACTTCGACGCCAACCTCGCGCTCAGCCGGCCCGTCCCGCCCTTCGACTTCTACGATTTCACGCGGCCCATCTACACCCACCCGCGCTTCCTCCCCGCGACGAAGGTCGAGCGCTGCGTGATCGAAGGCGTGCTCTTCTCCGAGGGCTGCATCGTCGTCGACGCGGAGGTGCGTCACGCGCTGCTGGGGATCCGCAGCCGCATCGGCCGCGGCGCCCGCGTCACGAACAGCCTCGTCCTCGGGGCGGACCTGTACGAGACGCCGGAGGAGGCGGCGCGCGCCGTCGGGCAGGGCCTGCCGCCCATCGGCATCGGCGACGAGACGGTCGTGGAGCGCGCGATCGTGGACAAGAACGCGCGCATCGGCAAGGGCGTGCGGATCGTGAACGAGGCCGCGGTGCAGGAGAAGGACGGCGACGGCTACTACATCCGGGAGGGGATCGTGGTCGTGCCGAAGAACGGCGTCATCAAGGACGGCACGCTGATCTGAGGGCGGACCCCTACCTCGGCTTGCGGATCTCCTCGATCTTCCGGTCGCGGTCGCCCGTGATGCGCTCGCGGTCGCGCCGGTACTCCTGCTCCAGCGTCTCGCGGGCGTCGGGCTCGCGCACCGACCGGAGCTTCGACTTGAAGAGGATCTCGCGCTCGGCGAGCTTCGCTTCCGCGACGCTCCGCGCTTCCGCGATGGCGGCGCGCTGGGTGTCGGTCACGGCGGTGACCTCGATGCCGGCGTCCGCGTCCTTCTTGCGGAGCCGCTCCATGGCCAGCTCGAGCGCGCTCTTGGGGGCGTCATCGGACAAAGGGAGCCTCCTGGTCAGTCGCGCGGCTTTTGCTTCCGTGCCGCGCGGTGGATGATCTTCACCTGCCGGGAGCGCTCCTGGCGAACCCGCTCGTCGCGCAGGGACGCTACGTGGCCGAGCTCTTTCTGGAGCTTGCGGTAGCTCTCGATGCGCTCCGGCGTGACGCCGCCCGCGGCCCAGGCCGCGCGCACCGCGCACCCCGGCTCCTCTTCGTGGCCGCAGTCCCGGAAGCGGCAGGCGCCCGCGTCCGCGGTGACGTCGGCGAACACGGCGTCGAGGCCGCCTTCGCCTTCCCAGAGCTGGAGCTCGCGCAGCCCCGGCGTGTCGACGAGGACGCCGCCCGCGGGGAGGACGATGAGCTCGCGCTTGGTCGTGGTGTGGCGGCCGCGGGAATCGTTCTCGCGCACGCTGCCCGTGTCCTGCCGATCCCAGCCGAGGAGCCGATTGACGAGCGTCGACTTGCCGGCGCCCGAGGATCCGAGAAGTGCTATCGTCGAGCCGCGCCGGCGGTACGGGGCGAGCGCCTCGAGCCCGATATCCTCGCGCGCGCTCACCGCGTGCACGGCGACTCCGGCCGCGATCGCTTCGACCGCGCCCTCCTTGTCCGCGAGATCGGTGACGAGGTCGGACTTCGTGAGCACGACCACCGGCTGCGCGCCCGTGTCCCAGACCGCGACCAGCGCGCGCTCGATGCGCCGCAGGTTGAAGTCGCCGTCGAGGCCGGAGACGAGGAACACGGTGTCGACGTTGGCCGCGATCACCTGGACCTGGGCCGCCTTGCCCTTCACCTTGCGCGAGATGGCGGATCGGCGGGGGAGGATCCGCTCGATGGCCGACGTGACCACGACCCAGTCCCCGACCGCGGGGACGATCCCACCCGCCCGCGTCTCACGCCGCAGGGCGCCCGACGCCTCGACGGTGACCTCGTCTTCCGCGGTGGCGACGACGCAGGCGCCGCGATGCGCGACGAGCACGCGGCCGGGACGACCCACCGGCCCGGAGGCGTCGAGGTGGGCCGCCCACGCGTCGCTCCATCCAAGGTCGATCAGGCGGGTTGGATCGATGATCGGAATAGACGTTGACGGTATCATGGCCGCCGCGTGGAATCCGCCGTTTTCGCCCCTGGAGGCCCTCGATGAGAGCGCGTACCCTCGCCGCCCTGCTCCTGGCGGCGACGCCTGCCGCCGCACAGATGGCCGACCGTCCCGAGCCCGGGTCGCGTGAGGCGATCGCGGCCGCGACCACCGAGCCGCGCTTCGTCTCCCCCTGGGTGGCCGACGTCCCCGACCATCCGACGATCCCGTCGCCGTCCGACTTCCTGGGCCACATCGCGGGCGCGCCCGGCGAGCTCACTCGCACCGCGAAGATCTATGCCTACTACCGCGCGCTCGACGCCGCGTCCGACCGCGTCTCCGTCGAGGTCGCGGGCCACACCGAGGAGGGGCGCGACATCCTGCTCGTGCTGGTGGGCGATGCGGCGGCGGTGGCCGGTGCCGACGGCCTCCGCGACGCGATGGCCTCGATCGCCGATCCGCGGCGCACGGACGAGGCGGCGCTCGAGCGCATCGTCGCGGAGGCCAGGCCGATCTACATGCTCCACGGCGGGCTGCACTCGACGGAGACGGGCAGCCCCGAGATGCTGATGGAGCTCGTCTACCGGCTCGCCGTTTCCGAGGCGCCGCTCTTCCGCCAGATCCGCGATCACATCGTCGTGCTCGTGAATCCCGTGGCGGAGCCGGATGGCCGCGACCGCAGCGTCGACTGGTTCTACCGCCACCTGAAGGGGAAGACCGACTTCGACAACCTGCCGCCGATCTCGCCTCCCTACTGGGGCAAGTACGTTTTCCACGACAACAACCGCGACGGCGTCCAGCGCAAGCTGGCACTCACGCAGGCCACGCAGGACGCCTTCCTGCGCTGGCATCCGATCGTCGTCCACGACCTGCACGAGTCCATCCCGCTGCTCTCGATCTGGACGGGGACGGGTCCCTACAACGTCCACCTCGACCCGAGCCTCACCTCCGAGTGGCACACCATCGCCTTCCACGAGGTCTCGACGATGACGGCGCTCGGGATGCCCGGCGTCTGGACGTGGGGGTTCGGCGAGGGCTGGGGGCACTTCTATGCCGACTCGGTGGCGGTCAACCACAACGCCATCGGCCGCGGCTACGAGACCTTCGGCAACGGGACGGCGGAGACGGTCGACCGCCGCATCGATCCCGAGAGCGAGAAGTACGCCGGCGTCGCGGTCACCGATCCCGAGTGGTATCGCACGTCGCCGCCGCCGAAACATTTCCGCTGGTCGCTCCGCAACAACGTCAACTACCAGGAGACGGGTGTGCTGGCCGCGCTGCAGTACACCGCGCTTCACGCCCCGGACATGATGCGCAACGTGTGGCGGCGGGCCTCGCATTCGGTGGACAAGGGTCGCGCGGAAGCGCCGTACGCGGTGGCGATCGCGGACAAGCAGGCGGATCGGCGACGGGTGGAGCGCCTCGTCGAGCTGCTCCTCGCCCACGGCATCGAGGTCGGCCAAACGCCCGCGTCGTTCACGGTCAAGGAGGGAGAGTTCGCGGCGGGCACGTATCTCGTGCGCATGGACCAGCCCTACCGCGGGTACGCGCTCGACCTGCTCACGGCGCAGAAATTCCCCGCGGACAAGACGCCGTACGAGCCGTACGACGACGTGGCGTGGGCGCTGCCCTTCACGCTCGGCGTGGACGTGAAGGCGATCGGCGACGTGACCGTGCGCGGAGTGGCCGTCCATCCGTTGACCGCGGCGCCGCGGTATCGGGGGACGGTGGCGGGGTCCGGCCCCGCCTTCCTCTTGAAGGACACGGGCCAGGAGGCGCTCCTCGCCGCGCGTGTCCGCCTCGCGGGCTTCCCGGTTGAGATCGCGGAGCGCTCGTTCCGGGCCGGCGGAGCCGACTATCCGGCGGGCACCTGGATCGTCCGCGGCGACGCGGGAGCGCGCGACGCGATCGCGGGGACGGCGGCCGAGCTCGGGCTCGACTTCGTTTCCGCGGACATGCCGGACGTGCCGCGTCACACGGCGGACTGGCCGCGCCTGGCCGTGCTCCAGACCTGGTCCGACACGCAATCCGCGGGATGGATGCGGATGGTCCTCGACGAGCGCAAGGTTCCCTACGCGCTGATCATGGACGAGGACGTGCGCCGCGGCGCGCTGGGCGCGCGCTTCGACGTGATCGTGATGCCCAACACCGATGACAGCCTGCGCGACATCGTGAACGGCATCGATCCGAAGTACTCGCCCCTCGCGTACACCAGGACCCCCGAGTTTCCGACCCACGGCGCGCCCACGTCGTCGCCGGACATCACCGGCGGCCTTACCTTCGCGGGTGTCGGTCACATCGAGGAGTTCGTCCGGGCCGGCGGCCTGCTGGTGACGCTGGGCGGCGCTTCGACGCTGCCGCTCGACGGCGGCATCGCGCGGAACGTCCGCCGCGCGCGGACGAAGGACCTGTACACGCCCGGCAGCGAGCTCCGCGCCCGCTTCCGCCGCCCCGATCACCCGATCGCGTACGGCTACTCCGAGCGCACGTCCGTCTTCCGCGAAGGGCGCCCGCTGTACGCGGTGCGCCACTCCGACGAAGGCCGGATCGTCCTGCAGTGGGGGACGGCTCTGCCGAAGGACGACGACGATGCCGATGAAGACGTGGGGGACGACACCGGCGATGCCGACGCCGCCGAGGCCGGCGACCCGCCGCTCGTCGCGGAGGGCAAGGAATCGAATTCGCCGGAGAAGGGCGCCCGCGTGGCCTCCGGCGGCGCGAAGCCGAAGAAGGAAAAAGCTGAGGCCATCGTAGTGAGCGGAGGGATCAAGGGCGCGTCCGAGATCGCGGGCAAGCCCGCGATCCTCGACATTCCCATCGGCAAGGGTCGCGTGATCGCGTTCGACTTCGATCCCATCCACCGGTACCTGACGCTGTCCGATTTCCGCCTGGTCTGGAACGCGATCCTGAACTGGAACGATCTGCCGGGAACGCCACGCGCGAATTGACGCGGGCGGAGGCGTCTTCGTGATGCTCGCGCCCGGGGCGTGCCTCGGTCCGTACGAAATAATCGGGCTTCTCGGCTCGGGCGGCATGGGCGAGGTCTATCGCGCCCGGGACACGCGGCTCGGCCGCGCGGTGGCGGTGAAGGTCCTGCCCGCGTCCGTTGCCGAAGACGAGGGGCGGCGGCGGCGCTTCGAGGAAGAGGCGCGCGCCGCGGGCGCGCTCAACCATCCGAATGTTTTGGCGGTGTACGACGTGGGACGTGAGAACGGCGTCCTCTACGTGGTCAGCGAGCTCCTGGACGGCCAGACCCTGCGTGACCGGCTCGACGGGCCGCTGCCCATCCGGAAGGCCACGGACTACGCGATCCAGATCGCCAACGGCCTTGCGGCAGCGCACGGAAAGGGAATCGTGCACCGCGATCTGAAGCCCGAGAACCTCTTCGTCACTCCCGACGGACACGTCAAGATCTTGGACTTCGGCCTGTCGAGGCGCGACGCGTCGGCGTCGGACGACGGAGAGACCGCCTCCGCCCGCGGGATGGAGACCGACCCCGGGACGATCCTGGGCACGGTGTCCTACATGTCGCCGGAGCAGGTGAGGGGCCAGAGGGTCGACCACCGGTCCGACCTCTTCTCCTTCGGCGTGGTGCTGTACGAGATGCTCGCCGGCCACCGCCCCTTCAAGCGCGCGACCATCGCCGATACGATGAGCGCGATCCTGAAGGAGGATCCGCCCGACCTCCTGGCGGAGCGGCCGGACGTCAACCCGGCGCTGGAACGCATCGTGCGCAGGTGCCTGGAGAAAGAGGCCGTCGGGCGCTTCCAATCCGCCCAGGATCTCGCGTTCGCGCTGCAGACGGTGTCGGGGTCCGGCGTGACCGGCCCCGCGGCGACGACGACGGGGCCGCGGCGCCGCCCGACGCGCGGCCTTGGCGCAGCGATGCTGGCGGCAATTCTGGCCGTCCTCGCCGCCTTCGGTCTCGCTCGACGAGGCCCCCCCACCGCCGTGGCGGATCTGTCGGCGTACCGGTTCACGCCGCTCGCCACCGAGCAGGGGTACGAGGGATCGGTGGCGTGGTCGGCGGACGGGCAGAACGTCGCCTACCTCGGCGAGAAGAACGGCGTGCTGCAGGTGTTCACGCGCGGCCTCGGCGCATCCACCGCGGCGCAGATCACCCACGCGTTGCGGGACTGCAAGGAACCCTTCTGGTCCGCCAACGGCCGCCGACTCTTCTACGTCTCGCTGGCCGGTGAATCGGAGGGCTTGTGGTCGGTCGGCGCCGCCGGCGGCGCGCCGGAATTGCTCTTCCCGAACGTGAGCGCGGGAGCGGTAAGCCGAGACGGCCAGTCCCTGTTCCTGCTGCGCGAGGAGGGTCACCAGGGAGACTTCCTCCAGGCCCTCTGGATGTCGACCCCGCCGGGAACGGACCCGGTTCGATACGCGGTGCCGCCGCTGGCCGCCAAGCGGTTCGCGCGCGGATTCCTGCGCATGGCGCCCGACGGCTCGAAGCTCGGCCTGTGGGCGGCGGCGACTGCGGACGAGCCCGCGGGCGAGACCGGGTATGCGAACCCCGAGTTCTGGATCGTGCCCCTGCGCGGGGCTCCTCCCTTTCAGGCTCTGGGCGCGCTCCCTCGGCTACCCGATCCCGCGCCGTTTTCCTGGATGCCCGACTCACGGCACATCGTGTTCGCGGCGGAGTTTCGCGACACGTCGCCGGGCACGCACCTCTGGTGGGCCGACACGGAAACCGGGTTTTCCACCCCGCTCACCGCCACCAGCGCCTCGGAAAATTACCCGTCGGTGTCCCCCGATGGACGACGTCTGGCCTTCACGGAGCACGAGGAGGATTACGACCTGGTGGCGGTGCCGCTCGACGGCGGCCCCATGCAGACCGTGTTGTCGACATCGCGCACCGAGAGCGATCCCGCGTGGTCGCCGGCCGGCGACCAGTACGCCTACGTCACCAATCGCGCCGGTCGCGACGAGATCTGGATGCGCAGCCGCGACGGAACGCTCGAGCGCCCGCTCGTCACCGCGGCGAGCTTCCCGGGCTCCGAGACCTTCATGCTGGGCGCGCTGGCGTTCTCCCCGGACGGCCAACGGCTCGCCTACCAGCGTCGCGGGCCCGGCGGCTTCCGCGTCTGGATCTCCGCCGTGGCCGGCGGGCCGGCGGTCCAGCTGGCGGCCGACGACAGCTACCAGGACGCGCCCACCTGGTCGCCCGACGGGGAGTGGATCGCTTTCGTCTTCCGCCGTCAGACGCGATGGGGACTCGCGAGGGCGCGCGTCGGCGGCGGCAGCGCCCCCGTCGTCCTCAAGGAGGGAATCGTGTATCCGTCCAATCCCCGATGGTCCCCCGCCGGGGACTGGATCACCTGCGACACGCGGGAGGGTTTCTCCATGGTGTCGACGAAGGACGGGAGCGCGCACGTCCTCAGCGAGGAGACGCCGCTCGCCCACGCGTGGTCGGCCGACGGGGCGCGGGTCTTCGCGATGCGTCCGGCGGAGGGCGGACGCCTTCAGCTCGTCGCGATCGAGCGGGCCACCGGCGCCGAGACCGTCGTCTCGAAGGACGTCGGCCCCTCGCCCCCGAGCGACGATCCGCTGCGCGGATTCAGCCTCGCCCCGGATGGGAAGTCGTACCTGACCTCCATCCTGCGCCTGCGCGGCGACCTCTGGATCATCGAAGGGTTCGAGCCCCGCCGGCGGGGGCTCGCCGATCGCCTGTTCGGCCGGACCTAGTTTCGCCCGAAGCCTCCGCCGAACTGCCAGCTCGCGCCCACCGAAAAGGACCGCGCGCGGTGGGCGTTCTCTCCCGCGACGGTCCTCAGGAACACTGCGAAGATGTCCACCGCGGGCATGGCCGCGAAGGTGGCCCCGCCCCCGACGTTCAGGTAGTTGGTGCGGGCGGCACGGTCGTGGGTCCGGAAGAAGTTCGGATTCGTCCGCATGTCCTCGAGGTCGAGGCCGCCGTGGGTGATCTGGCGGATGGCCAGGGCCCGCAGACCGAGCCTTCTCGTCGCCATGGCGCCCGCTTCGGCCTCGACGGTGCTGCGGTCGAGCGTCTTCACCTCCGGGACGACTTTCTCCACGCGCGTGAAGACGTACCGGCAGTGGATGTAGGCCCTTG
>JANMPI010000016.1:0-3079 GCA_031369785.1 Acidobacteriota bacterium | reverse complement strand
GGGCCTCCCGACGATCCTCCTTCACCGGGTAGGCCACGGTCATGAACCGCGCCTCCAGGGGGCGGTCGAGCAGGTCCCCGGCGGCTTCCGCGGTGAGCGACGGGCAGAAGGGGCGCCACGGATCGCGGAACTTCACGCGCGCGTTGACGATGTCGCTCATGCCCGGCCGGGTCGCATCGGCCAGGATCGACCGCCCGCCGAGGGCGCGCGGCCCCACCTCCATGCGCCCGTCGAACCAGGCCACGATCTTGCCTTCCGCGAGCGCGTCCGCCGCCGCTTCTTCGATGGCGGGATGCTCGCGATACGGCGCCTCGGCCACGTCGAGCGCCTTCTTGACGTCGGCGGGCGCGAACGACGGGCCCCATTGCGCGTGGTCCATCACGAAGCGCGGATCCTCGCCGGACTCCCGCGACACCCAGAGCGCGGCGCCGAGGGCGGTACCGGAGTCGTGCGCCGCCGGCTGCACGAAGAGCTCGTCGACCAGGCCGGAATGGGCGAGGACGCCGTTCATCTTGCAGTTGAGCGCCACTCCGCCCGCGAGGCAGAGCTTGCGCACGCGCCCCTCGTCCGTGGCCCGGCGGACGATGCCCAGCATCGCCTGCTCGAGGCGATCCTGCGCCGCGAGCGCGATGTCCTTGTGCCGCTGGGTGAGGGGATCGCCCGGCATCCGCGGGGGACCGAGCAGGGCGACCATCTGGTCGGAGAAGTGCTCGCCGTACCCGTGGGCGCCGAGGAGCGTGTAGAGCGGGTCGACGCGGTAGCCGTCGCCGTCCAGGGCCAGCAGCCGCGCCATCTTCTCCTCGACCTCGGGGTTCCGCGCGCCGTAGGGAGCGAGGCCCATGGTGAACCCCTCTTCCTCGTAGGGCACGAACCCGAGGTAGGCCGTCACCGCGGCGTAGAACCAGCCGAGGGAGTCGGGGATGTCGACGTGGCCGCGGGAGACGATGCCGAGCCCGCTGCCGTCGTAGCGGCTCGTGGAGTGGTCCTCGCCGCTGCCGTCCACGATCACGATGGCGGCCGCGTCGAAGCCGGAGGCGTGGAATGCGCTCGCCGCATGGGCGAGATGATGATCGACGTAGACGATCTCCGGGATCTTCCCCGCGTGTCCGGCCGCCCGCAGGGCGAGCCCCAGGCGATGGCGGATGGACGCCGGCTGCTGGTCGAGGATCTCCTTGACGATCGTTCCCGAAGCGCCGCCGGAAGCGCTCCTCCGCCCGTGCCGCCACCACGTGCGCAGGAAGAACAGCGGCATCCGCCAGCGATACTTCTCCGCGTCCCAGCCGATCGCGATGCGGTCGACGTCCTCGAGGCGCGCGCCCGCTTCCTTCAGGCAGTACGTCACCGCGCGGCCCGGGAAGCGGCCGTTCGCGCCTTTCTGCCGCAGGAAGCGCTCCTCCTCCGCGAAGGCGACGAGCCGGCCGTCGCGCAGGAGGCACGCGCCGGGGTTCTGGCCGAACGCGGACAGGCCGAGGATCAGCATGACGGGGCGGCGCTGCTCATCGTCGCCTCGGCGCGATCAGGAGGCGCGGACCGCCGGCACCGGAGCGGCGTCGCCTCCGGCCAGGGCGAGAGCGGCTTCCGCTTCACGGGCGGCCTGCCCGATGGTGATGAGCTCGTAACCGCGGTCCCGCAGGAAACCGAGGAACGCTTCCAGGATGGGGAACCCGGCGCCGGCGTTGCGGGCGTAGATCCAGCTCCAGGGCGCCTTCAAGGCGGTCTTCGACGGCAGCTTCCACAGGTCGTGCAGGTGCATGTCGAAGACGAGCGGATCCGGCAGGGGCATTTCGAGCAGCCGCCGGAAGACCGGCCAGCCCAGGAGCTTCATGAAGCTCAAGGAGACGATGATGCGGGCGGGGGTCACCGTCGCCACCGGCATCTCGACGATGCGCACGCCCCTCGGCCGGTACGGCCGCCGGGGGAAGGTCACATAGCGCGGCCGCGGCCAGAAAGACGGGAAGACACTGGAGTCGAAGCGGAACCCGCTCGCGTCCAGGCGGGCGAGGCCTTCGGGGGAGATGCGTCCCTCGGGGGCGCGATATCCCTCCGCCGGCCTCCCGAAAAAGCGCGTGAAGGCTTCCTGCCCGCGGCTGATCTCGTCGGCGGAGTCGGGGTTGGCGAGATCATGGGAGTACGAGTGAAGATGGAACTCGGTGCCCGCCTCCTGGAATCGCTCGACGACCCCGGGTACGGCGCCCAGGCTGCCCGCGACCACGAAGGCGCTGAGGGGCGCCTCGTGGGCGGCGAGCAGGTCGAGCATCGTCCCGACGCGGGCGCGGTCCCACGCGGTGTAGGCGGGCGCCATGCGTCCGGCGTGATCGGGCTCGAGGTCGAGGGTGATGCACGCCTTCACGGCCCGTGACTATAGCGCGGATGGCGCGCGCCGCCGCGCGGCGATGCTAGACTGCCGCCCTCCATGATCCCGCGCTACTCGCGGCCCGAGATGTCGCGGCTGTGGTCGGACGACAACCGCTTCGCCACCTGGCTGCGGGTCGAGATCGCCGCCACCGAGGTCCTCGCCGCGCAAGGTGTCGTGCCGCCGGCGGCGCTGGACGCCATCAAGAGCAAGGCGCGGTTCGACGTCGCGCGCATCGACGCCCTCGAGCGCGAGGTGCAGCACGACGTGATCGCGTTCGTTTCCACCGTGGCGGAGAGCATCGGCCCCGAAGGCCGCTGGCTCCACTACGGGCTGACGTCGTCCGACGTCGTGGACACGGCACTCGCCCTTGTGATGCGCGACGCCACCGACATCATCCGAGAGGACGTCGAAGCCCTGCGCGCGGTGATCGGGACGCGCGCGCAGGAGTTCAAGCACGCGCCGATGATCGGCCGCACCCACGGCGTCCACGCGGAGCCGATGACCTTCGGCCTGAAGCTCGCGCTGTGGTACGCCGAGATGGGCCGTGCGCTCGATCGCCTCGACCATGCGCGGGAGACGATTGCGGTGGGCAAGCTGTCCGGCGCGGTGGGTACTTTCTCCCATCTCGGCCCCGAGGTCGAAGAGGCCGTCTGCGCCGCGCTCGGCCTTCGCCCCGCGCCGGTGTCGTCGCAGGTCCTGCAGCGCGACCGCCACGCCGAGGTG
>JANMPI010000013.1:0-1727 GCA_031369785.1 Acidobacteriota bacterium | reverse complement strand
CGGCCCGGGAAGCGGCCGTTCGCGCCCTTCAGCCGCAGGAAGCGCTCCTCCTCCGCGAAGGCCAGGAGCCGGCCGTCCCGGAGAATGCACGCGCCGGGGTTCTGGCCGAATGCGGACAGGCCGAGGATCAGCATGACGGCGCGGCGCTCTTCACCATCGTGAGCTCAGCGGGCGCGGACGGCGGGCACGGGGGCGGCGGCGCCTCCGGCCACGGCAAGCACGGCCTCCGCGTGGCGAGCCGCCTCACCGATGGTGATCAGGTCGTATCCCCTCTCGCGCAGCAAGGACAGGAACGCCGCGAGGATGGGAAAGCCCGCGGCGGCGTTGCGGGCATAGAGCCAGCTCCAGGGCGCCTTGAGCGCCGTCTTCGACGAAAGCGCCCAAAGGTCGTGGAGGTGCATGTCGAAGACGAGCGGATCGGGCAGGGGCGCGTCCAGCAGCCGGCGGAAGACCGGCCAGCCCAGCAGCTTCATCCAGCTGAGGGACACGATGATGCGCGCGGGCGTCACCGTCGCCACCGGCATCTCGACGATGCGCCCTCCCCCCGGCCGATACGGCCGCCGGGGGAAGGTCACGTACCGGGGCCGCGGCCAGAACGAAGGGAAGACACTGGAGTCAAAGCGGAATCCTTCGGCCTCCAGCCGCGCGAGGCCTTCGGGGGAGATGCGTCCCTCGGGGGCGCGGTAACCCTCCGCCGGCCTCCCGAAAAAGCGCGTGAAGGCCTCCTGCCCCCGGCTGATCTCGTCGGCGGAGTCCGGGTTGGCGAGGTCGTGGGAGTACGAGTGGAGATGGAACTCGGTGCCCGCCTCCTGGAACCGCTCGACCACCCCCGGTACCGCGCCCAGGCTGCCCGCGACCGCGAACGCGCTCAGCGGGGCTTCGTGGGCCGCGAGCAGGTCGAGCAGCGTGCCCACGCGGTCCCGGTCCCAGGCCGTGTAGGCGGGCGCCATGCGTCCGGCGTGATCGGGCTCGAGATCGAGGGTGATGCACGCCTTCACGGCCCGTGACTATAGCGCGGATGGCGCGCGCCGCCGCGGGGCGATGCTAGACTGCCGCCCTCCATGATCCCGCGCTACTCGCGGCCCGAGATGTCGCGGCTGTGGTCGGACGAGAACCGCTTCGCCACCTGGCTGCGCGTCGAGATCGCGGCCACCGAGGTGCTGGCCGGGCAGGGTGTCGTGCCGAAGGAAGCGCTGGCCGCCATCAAGAGCAAGGCGCGCTTCGACGTCGCGCGCATCGACGCCCTCGAGCGCGAGGTGCAGCACGACGTGATCGCGTTCGTGTCCAACGTCGCGGAGAGCATCGGACCCGAAGGACGCTGGCTCCATTACGGGCTGACGTCGTCCGACGTCGTCGACACCGCGCTCGCGCTGATGATGCGCGATGCCGTGGACCTCATCCGGAAGGACGTCCTCGCGCTGCAGGCGGTCATCGGGACGCGCGCGCAGGAGTTCAAGCACGCGCCCATGATCGGCCGCACCCACGGCATGCACGCGGAGCCGATGACCTTCGGCCTGAAGCTCGCGCTGTGGTACGCCGAGATGGGCCGTGCGCTCGATCGCCTCGACCATGCGCGGGAGACGATCGCGGTGGGCAAGCTGTCCGGCGCGGTGGGTACTTTCTCCCATCTCGGCCCCGAGGTCGAAGAGGCCGTCTGCGCCGCGCTCGGCCTTCGCCCCGCGCCGGTGTCGTCGCAGGTCCTGCAGCGCGACCGCCACGCCGAGGTG
>JANMPI010000598.1:0-2627 GCA_031369785.1 Acidobacteriota bacterium | reverse complement strand
GTTCATCACCGCGCCGCCGTTCACGGACAGGATCTCGCCGTACATGTAGGACGCGAGGTCCGAGGCGAGGAAGGCCACCGCCCACGCGATCTCGTCCGGCGTCCCCGCGCGGCCGACCGGGATCTTCGCCGCCGCGGCGGCGCCCGCCGGGCTTTCGAGCACGTCGCGGGTCATGTCCGTGAGCACCCAGCCCGGGGCCACGCCGTTCACGCGGATGCCGCGCGGCGCGAGCTCCGAGGCGATCGACTTGGTGAGGGCCAGGATGCCGCCCTTGCTCGCCGAGTAGTGCGCGTACCCGGCCTCGCCACGCTGGCCGGAGGTGGACGCGATGGTGACGATCACCCCGGAGCGGCGGGGCGCCATGCGGCGGGCGGCAGCGCGGCAGACCGCGGCGGCGGACGTCAGGTTGACGGCGAGCGTGCGGTCCCAATCCGCGTCGGTCATGGCGAGGATCGGCGCGGGCGTCCAGATGCCGTGGTTGACGACGAGGACATCGAGAGGGCCGATGGCCGTTTCAGCCGCCGCCACCAGCGTTTCGGCCGCCTCGCGCACCCCGAGGTCGGCCTGGATGGCGACCGCCGTGCCCCCCACCGCCGCGATGTCCGCGATCACGGCCTGCGCGGCGTCCGCATCGGCGCGATAGCTGAACGCGACGCGCCCCCCGGAGCGCGCGAGCAGGCGGCAGGTCGCGGCGCCGATCCCGCGGCTTCCGCCGGTGACGAGGCACGCGCGCCCCTCGAGATCGAGCACGGGGCGATCCTACCCCGGCTGATAGAATCGTCCTGCGATGGCGTTCATCACGTTCGAGGGGATCGAAGGCAGCGGCAAGTCCACCCAGGCCCAGCGCCTGGCCCGCGCCCTCGGTCCGCGTACGCTCCTCACCAAGGAACCTGGCGGGACCGTCATCGGCCGCGCGATCCGCGGCCTGCTCCTCGACGTCGCCCACAAGGGCATGACCCCGGAGACGGAGGTGCTGCTCTTCTTCGCGGACCGCGCGCAGCACGTGGCCGAGGTCGTCCGCCCGGCCCTGGCCGCGGGGCGGGTCGTCCTCTCCGATCGCTACGCGGACACGTCCTTTGCCTATCAGGGCCACGCGCGGGGCATCGACCTCGACTTCATCCGCGTCGTCGCGCGTGCGTCGACCGGCGGCCTGCAGCCCGACCTCACGCTCTTCATCGACGTCCCGGTCGATGTCGGCCTGGCACGGGTGGGAAAGCGTGGGGCGCACGATCGCCTCGAAGGCGAGGTGCGCGAGTTCCACGAGCGCGTGCGCGAGGGATACAAGACGCTGGCCGCCGCGGACCGGCGCCGCTGGGTGACCATCGACGGCGACGCGGCGGAGGACGAGGTCGAGCGCCGGATGCTCGACGCCGTGGCCGCGCGCGGACTGCTGGCGGCTCATGGCGTTCGATAGCGTCCTCGGCCACGACCGCGTCCGCCGGCTGATCGCGGGCGCGCTGCGTGGCCGCCGTCTTCCGCCGGCCTTGCTGCTGTCCGGTCCCGACGGCGTGGGCAAGCGGACGCTCGCGCTGGCCGTTGCACGCGCGTTGCTGTGCGCTTCGGAAGACGGCGAGGGATGCGGCACCTGCGCACCCTGCCAGCGCGTTGCGCGCGGCCTGCATCCCGACGTCATCGTCCTGCAGGCGGAGACGGCGGTGATCAAGATCGAGCAGGTGCGCACGCTCGTGCGCGAGATCGCGTCCGGTCCCTTCGAAGGCCGCGCGCGCGCCTTCGTGATCGACGACGCGCACACGATGACCGAGCAGGCGCAGAACGCGCTGCTCAAGAGCCTGGAGGAGCCGGCGGCGACGTCCCACGTGATGCTGGTGACGGGATCGGCACAGGGACTCCTGCCCACGATCCGCTCGCGCTGCCAGGTGTTGCGCTTCGGGCCCATCCCGGCGGCCATCCTCGAGCACCATCTCGCCGAGCGCCACGGGCTCACCCCCGACGAAGCGCGGCTGCGCGCGTCGTTGTCGGGGGGCAGCCTCGGCGCCGCCCTCGCCTTTGAAGCCGACGGCTATCGCGCGGTGCGCGATTTGTTGATTGCGGGACTCGCCCGCATTCCGTCGCTCGGAACGCTCGAGCGCATGGACTTCGCGCAGCGGCTCGCCGATGCCGACGACCCCATGCTGGTGCTGACCGCGCTGCGGTCGATCCTGCGCGACGTTGCGGCCCTGCGCGCTGGATCCGCGCCCGACGCCATCCTCAAGCGCGACGCCGCCGAGCCGCTGGCCGCCATCGCCCAGGGCCCGTTGGGCGCGCGCGCGGTGGCCCTCGGGGACGTCACCGAGGAGACGCGCACGGGCCTGCGCCAGAACGCCAACCCGCTCCTCACCATGGACGTGCTGGTCGACGCCGTAGCCGGCTGATCGCCGTCCCGTGCTACAAGTGGATCAACGACGCTCCCGCCTCACCTGTGCACCCTGAAAGGCCCGCATGAACCGCAAGCTCATCCGTCCCGATCTCTCCGAGATCAAGGAGCAGCTCCCGTCGTCCAAGGCGTATCGCGCGCGCAAGCCCACCCCGCCCGAGCAGACCAGCGCCGAAGCCTTCTACTACAAGAAGCAGATGGACAACCGCACGAAGATGGTGATCGTGCTGAAGGACGGCGATGAGATCCGCGG
>JANMPI010000581.1:0-4353 GCA_031369785.1 Acidobacteriota bacterium | reverse complement strand
CACCTCGGTCAGCAGGCGGTCCGCATCCTGGAGCGGGTATGCGAGGCCGAGCAGGGCGCCGAGCGTCGGCGCGATGTGCTCGGGTCCGATGGCGGCGTCGTGCATGCCGGGGGCGATGCCGGGGCCCATGAACGCCACCGGCACGTGCCGGTCGTACTCGTGGGCGGTGCCGTGGCCGGTGCCGCCCAGGTGCTCGTCGAGATAGATGTTCGGCTTCAGGAGGGCCATCACGTGGGGGCTCCGGGGTTGGAAGAAGGAATTGCGGAAGAGGGCGAAGAAGGGATCGTCACGTGCGGTGCCCGTCATCAGCTGCTGGGGGGTGTACACGGCCTGCACCAGGCCCGTCCCCAGAAGGGCCTTCGCCACCACCGCCTGCACCGCGGAGAGGTCCAGGCCGCGCCGCGCGATGGCCTCGACGTCCAGATAGACGTGAGGCATATCGAACTTCGCGATGAGGTTCGACATCCACGGATAGGTTGCGATCAAGGCCGCGCGCACGGCGTCTTCCATGACCCTGGGCTTGGCTCGGCGCGCATCGACGCCCTGGGCGCGCAGGGTCTCGACGAGCGGCAGCGCTCCGTGGTCGGCGCTCAGGATGACGAGCGTGCGGCCGGCGCCGGCGCGCCGCTCCGCTTCTTCGAGGAGGCGCCCCACGGTCACGTCGAGGCGCAGCATCTGGTCCATCGCTTCCTGGCTGTCCGGCCCGTACGTGTGGCCGATGTAGTCCGTCGCGGAGAAGCTGATGGCGAGGATGTCGGTCGCCTCGTCCTTGCCGAGGCCGTAGGCGTCCATCGCCTCGAGCGCGAAATCGAGCGTCATCTCGTCCGCGAACGGCGTGCGGCGGAACTCGTCGTAGAACCTCGGCGTTCCCTTTTCGCCGCGGATCGAGTGCGGGAACGTGATGTCGTTGCCGTCCCACTCGCCCACGACCGCGTCCGGCCCGGCGAACTTCTCGTACAGGCCCGCGTCGGGCAGGAGGCGCGTCCACGGCTTGCCGAAGTACCGGTCGGGGAAATGCCGCGCGTTCCAGGCCGTGAGCCACGCCGGCGCGGTGGGCATGTAGTACGTGCTGGTGACGAACCCACCGTGCCCCCCCTCGTACCAGAAGGCGGCATCGGCCCGCCGGCCGCCCATGAGCACCGCCGCGCGGTCCTTCAGCGATACCGCGACCACATGCGATTGCGGCGAGGCCCTCTTGAGGACGTCGCCGACGGTGAAGCCGATCATGTTCGCCGGCGACGCCCCGCGGCCGTCACCGCCGACCGCGCGCTGGACGGGATCGTCCACCACGTTCACCATGGCCCGGGCCAGCAGGTCGTACCAATCGTTGGCCACGATCCCCGAGTGGCTGGGGTAGCGGCCGCTCAGGATGACGGCGTGTCCGGGGCCCGTCTCCGAGAACGCGTAGTTCTGGTGCGCGTTGCCGAAGACGGCGCCCCGCTCGTTGAGCGCCGCGAAGCCGCCGTGGAAGAGCGGCTTGAACCGCGTCAGGTAGTCAAAGCGCATCTGGTCGACGGAAAGGACGAGGACCAGCCGCGGCGGCGGGGAAAGTGCCGGGCCAACGGCCGGAGCCGGCGGCGCGGCGAGGACGAGCAGGGCGAGGAGCGCGATCACAGGGGCCATTTCGGGTTGCTCCGCCCGCGGTGGACGGGGAGGAGACCCACATACTACCGTAGCGGATCGCGGTGCGATCGCGGCACGAAGGGGAGGCGGCCATGGACACGGTGCGGCACTGGATCGACGGCGCGTACGCCGACGGCGTCGGGGATGGCGTGGGAGACGTCTTCAATCCGGCCCAGGGGTCGGTCACGGCGAAGGTTGCGTACGCGGCCGCAGCCACCGTCGACCAGGCGGTGGCCGCCGCCGTGCGCGCGTTCCCGGCTTGGCGCGACACGTCGCTCGGCAAGCGCGCGCGTGTCCTCTTCGCCTTCCGCGATCTCCTCGGGCGGCGCGCCGACGATCTGGCGCGCCTCATCACCCGCGAGCACGGCAAGGTCTTCTCCGACGCACAGGGCGAGGTTTCCCGCGGGATCGAGGTCGTGGAGTTCGCCTGCGGCGTCCCGCAGCTCCTGAAGGGCGAGTTCTCGGAGAACGTCTCCTCCGGCGTCGACAGCTATTCGCTGCGCCAGCCGCTCGGTGTCGCGGCGGGGATCACCCCTTTCAACTTCCCGGCCATGGTGCCGATGTGGATGTTCCCGGTGGCGATCGCGTGCGGAAACGCGTTCGTTCTGAAGCCGTCGGAGCGCGACCCCTCGGCGGCGAACCTGCTCGCCGAGCTCCTCGCCGAGGCCGGCCTTCCCAACGGCGTGTTCAACGTCGTGCACGGCGACCGCACCGCGGTCGATCGCCTGCTCGCCCATCCCGACGTCGCCGCGATCAGCTTCGTCGGCTCGACGCCCATCGCGAAGCACGTGTACGAGACGGGGGCGCGGAACGGCAAGCGGGTGCAGGCGCTGGGCGGGGCGAAGAACCACATGGTCGTCCTTCCCGACGCGGACATGGACCTCGCCGCCGACTCGGTGGTGAGCGCGGCCTACGGGTCGGCCGGGGAGCGGTGCATGGCCATCTCCGTGCTGGTGGCGGTGGGCGACGCCGCGGATCGCCTGCTGCCGAAGGTGATGGACCGCCTGGCTGCGATCAAGGTGGGAAACGGCGTGGATGCGGCGTCGGAGATGGGGCCGCTCGTCACGCGCGAGCATCTCGACCGCGTGCGGTCGTACGTCGATAGCGGTGTTGCGGAAGGCGCTCTGCTGGTCCGCGACGGGCGGGGGCTCACGGTCGCGGGCCACGAGGAGGGCTTCTTCCTCGGCCCCACGCTCTTCGACCGCGTGGAGCCGGGAATGAAGATCTACCAGGACGAGATCTTCGGCCCCGTCCTCTCCGTGGTGCGGGCGGGGAGCTACGACGAGGCCATAGCACTCGTGAACGCGAACCCGCGCGCCAACGGCGTCGCCCTCTTCACCAACGACGGCGGGGCGGGCCGGAAGTTCCAGAACGAGATCCAGGTCGGCATGGTCGGGATCAACGTTTCGATCCCCGTGCCCATGGCCTATTATTCGTTCGGGGGCTGGAAGGACAGCCTGTTCGGAGACTCCCACGTGCACGGGCCGGACGGCATTCGCTTCTACACCCGCGGGAAGGTCGTCACCAGCCGATGGCCCGACCCGCGACACCGTGGGACCGACCTCGGATTCCCGGTCAGCCGTTGATCGAGGCCGCCGAGGCCGCTCCCCTTCTCCGCCTGCGCGGCATCCGCAAGGCCTATCCGGGCGTGGTGGCGCTCGACGGGGTCGACTTCGACCTGCGCGCGGGCGAGGTGCACGTCCTCCTCGGCGAGAACGGCGCCGGCAAGTCGACGTTCGTGCGCATCCTGAGCGGCGCCACCGCGCGCGACTCCGGGACGATCCAGATCGACGGCGCTCCCATCGACATCAAGGGCCCGCGCCACGCCCAGGACCTGGGCATCAGCGCGATCTACCAGGAGTTCAACCTCGTGCCGCAGCTCTCCGCGGCGGAGAACATCTTCCTCGGCCGCGAGCCCGCCGCGGGCGGCGTCATCGACCGGCGGCGCCTGAACGCGGAAGCGAAGGGCCTCCTCGACGGCCTCGGCGTCACCCTCGACCCGGAGACGCCGGTGCGCACCCTCGGCGTGGCCCAGCAGCAGATGGTGGAGGTGGCCAAGGCCCTCTCCACCCGGGCGCGCGTGCTGATCATGGACGAGCCGACGTCCGCCCTCACCGACTCCGAGATCCGCGAGCTCTTCGCCGCCATGCGCGGGCTGACCGCGCGCGGGGTCGGCATCATCTATATTTCGCACCGCATGGAGGAGATCGCCCAGGTCGGCCATCGCGTGACCGTCTTCCGCGACGGGCGGCACGTGGCCACGGTCGACGCGGCCGGCTCTTCCGTCCCCGCGCTCATCGGGATGATGGCGGGGCGCGAGCTGACCGAGCACTTCCCCCGCCGCCGCGGGGCGCCGGGACGCGAGCTGCTGAGGGTTGAGAACCTCTCCCGCGGCCGCCGCCTGCGCGGGGTGAGCCTCGTCCTCCGCGCCGGCGAAGTGGTCGGGATCTCGGGTCTGCTCGGCGCCGGGCGCACCGAACTCGCGCGCGCCATCGTCGGCGCCGATCGGCCCGACTCCGGCCGGGTGATCATCCAGGGCGAAGAGATCCGTTCGCGCGGCCCCGCGGATGCCATCCGCCGCGGCGTGGGCTTCCTGCCCGAGGATCGCAAGACGCAGGGGCTCGTCCTCGGCCTCGGCGTGCAATCGAACCTGGGGCTGCCCAGCGCGGAGCGGCTGTCGCACCTGGGCGTGATCAACGCGCCCGCGATGTCTTCCGTCGCGCGGAAGTG
>JANMPI010000578.1:0-1727 GCA_031369785.1 Acidobacteriota bacterium | reverse complement strand
CTTCATCAGGGTGACGATAGAGGGCCACTGCGACGAGCGGGGCACCGTCGAGTACAACCTCGCCCTCGGCGAGCGGCGGTCGCGCGACGCCCTGGACTACCTGGTCTCGCTCGGGGTGGCCGCGGACCGGCTGAAGAGCGTGTCGTACGGCAAGGAAGTCCCGGTGTGCCAGCAATCCAACGAGGACTGCTGGTCCCGGAACCGCCGCGACCACTTTGCCGTCACCGGAAAAGTCCGCTAGCCGAGCCGGGCCGGCAAGCCCCCTGGTGCCATGAGCGACCCTGAATCCAAGCCCGGGTCCGATTCCCCGATCAAGGAGATCAAGGGTCGCATCGGCCGCTACGACATCGTGCGGCCCATCGGCAAGGGCGCCATGGGCATGGTCTACCTCGCCCACGACACCATCCTCGAGCGCGACGTCGCCCTGAAGGTGATGGTCTCGCAGATCGCCGACGACGCGGAGCTCAACCAGCGCTTCGTGCGCGAGGCCAAGGCGGTCGCGAAGATGCACCACCCGAACGTGGTGAACGTCTTCGACCTCGGCCACCACACCGACGGCTCGCCGTACATCGCGATGGAGCTCCTGAAGGGGCACGACCTCCAGAAGGCGATGCGCACGCCGCCGCCCATGTCGCTCGATCGCAAGGTCGGCGTCATCGTGCAGGTCCTCGCCGGCCTCGCCCACGCGCACCAGCAGGGGATCGTCCACCGCGACATCAAGCCGGCGAACGTCTTCATCAACCAGGACGGCACGGTGAAGATCATGGACTTCGGGGTGGCGCGGCTCACCTCCGGTTCCATGACCGGCACGGGCAACATCGTCGGCACCGCGGACTACATGTCCCCGGAACAGGTGAAGGGGGCCAAGGTCGACGGGCGCAGCGACCTCTTCAGCGTGGGCTGCATGCTCTACGAGCTGCTCGCCGGGCGCCGCCCGTTCCATTCCGAGAACCTCATGGCGATCTTCTACAAGATCACCCACGAGGAGCCGAACTTCGACTTCGTCCCCGAGGGCGCCGAGTACGACGCGCTCATGCCGATCCTCAAGAAGTCGCTGGCCAAGGAGCTGGGCGACCGGCACCAGACCGCGTACGAATTCGCGATGGAGCTGCGCGAGTACCTGAAGGCCTACGCGACGTCGGCCTCCGGAGAGCACGTCCTCGAGCAGCTGCTCGACATCGAGCCCCCGGCGGGGCCGATCCCGGAGCCGTTCACCGACGTCCCCGGCGCGACCGTCGTCTCCGGCAGCGCGACCGGCGGGCAGGGGACGCTCGAGGTCGGTCCCACCATCCTCGAGCCGCGGGGCGGCAAGGGGCGGCCGGGGAGCAGCGCGCGGACCGCCATCCCGCCCAAGTCGGCCGCGGCGCCCACCGTGATCGCTTCCGAGCCCCGCTCACGGACGCGCACCGTGGCGACGCCGGGGGCGCGTCCGGCGCCGCCGTCGACGGGGCATCCCGTCCTCTATGTCGTGGTCGGCGGTCTCGGCGTGGCCCTGCTCGGGGCGGCGACGTTCATCGCGCTCGGCCGGCATCCGGACGACAAGCCGACGCCGTCGACGACGATGGCCGAAGCCGTGCCCGCGACGACGCTTTTGCCCGCGGCCACGCTGCCGCCGCCGGTGTCGAGGGCCGCCGCGACGCCCCCGCCGACCGCCGCCCCGCCGCCGACGCTGGCGAATCCCACCGCGCGCGGCGCGGCATCGCTACGGGCCGCGCAGGCGGCCGTGC
>JANMPI010000563.1:0-5304 GCA_031369785.1 Acidobacteriota bacterium | reverse complement strand
CACCGGCTGGCTGTCCGATCGCGTGCGCGACGAGAAGACGAAGCTCGAAGAGGCCGAGAGTACGCTGATCAAGTACCAGCAGGAAAGAGGCCTCAGCAGCACCGGCGAGGGCGGCTCCGACGATGGCGCGCTGTCCGCCGCCGCCATGACCGCGCGCATGGACCGGATGGCGAAGGAATCCACGCTGGCCCAGATGCGCGGGGTCAGCACCAGCCAGCTCGCGTCGTTTCCCCAG
Source organism: Acidobacteriota bacterium (assembly GCA_031369785.1). Classification (GTDB taxonomy): domain Bacteria; phylum Acidobacteriota; class Vicinamibacteria; order Fen-336; family Fen-336; genus JANMPI01. The sequence goes on along the minus strand of JANMPI010000563.1, from coordinate 5,069 downwards.
ATTGCATCGAGCGGGGCCGTTCAGGCGGCGCGGTCGAGGATCTCCGAGCTGCAGTCCGAGCAGTCGCGCCTGGCGGAGTCGCTCGGCGACCGCCACCCCGACATGATGCGCGTGCGCAACGAGATCGCACAGGCGGAAGAGAAGCTGGGCGCGGAGGTGCGCGGCGCGATGCGTGCCTTCGAGAGCGAGGTGCAGGCCGCGCGCGCTCGTGAAGGTGCTCTGGTCGCGAACGTGAAGCAGGAGAAGAAGGCCTCGCTCGACGTCGATCGCGACAGCGTGGAGCTGAGCGCGCTGAAGCGCGAGGTCGAGAGCCACCGCCAGGTCTACCAGGCCCTCACCGATCGCAGCAAGGAGACCGGGCTCGAGAGCGAGCTCAAGTCGACGAACGTGCGCATCGTCGAGAAGGCCGAGACGCCCGGCGCGCCCATCTCTCCGAACCGCCGCCGCAACTATCAGATCGCGATGCTCATCGGCCTCGCCATCGGGATCGGGCTCACGCTCCTGTTCGAGAACTTCGACAACACCGTGCGCACGCCCGAGGACGTGAAGGCGATGAACCTGCCGTTCCTGGGGATGATTCCTGCCGTCGCGCCGGCGGCGGGAACGACCACGACGCGGCCGGCCGCGCTGCGTTACCCGGAAGGGCCCGTCGCAGAGGCGTACCGCGTCGTCCGCACCAACCTGCTCTTCTCGTCCGCGGCCGAGGGCGGGCGGGCGCTGATCGTCACGAGCTCGAACCCCGGCGAAGGCAAGACGACCACCACCGCCAACCTCGCGATCTCGCTGGCGGCCAACGGCGCCAAGGTGCTGGTGGTCGACGCCGACCTCAGACGCCCGACGCTGCACTCGCATTTCGCGATCTCGAAGACGCCGGGCCTTTCCGACGTCATCGTCGGCAAGCGGCAGATCTCGGAGGCCATCCAGTCCGCGCGCGGAAAGGCGCTCCACGTGCTGCCCTGCGGCTACATCCCGCCGAACCCGGCGGAGCTGCTGGGATCGACGGTCATGCGCGACATCGTGAAGGCCCTGAAGACCCGCTACGACTGGGTGCTCATCGACACGCCGCCCGTGCTCGCCATGGCCGATACGCCCGTGCTCTGCCCGTTCGTCGACGGTGTCGTCCTGGTCATCGCGTCCGAAGCGAGCCACCGGCCCGCGGTCCAGAGAGCCATCGACCAGATCGCGAGCGTGGGCGGGACGGTCATCGGCGCCGTCCTCAACAAGGTCGACCTGAAGCGGAATTCGTACTACTACTCGCAGTACTACGGGGAGTACTACCGGAGCTATTACGCGGACGCGGCGGAGCCGAAAGCGGCAGTGGTCGCCGCCGGGCCGCGGCCGATCCGCCGAAAGTAGCGGTTTAGCTTGATTTCGGGCCGGTTTGTGCACTAAACTCACGCCTCATGAGTGGCCGATGATTCGCCGAGCAACGGCTGTACTGCTCACTTTGGCCCTCGCGGGCCCGTCGGCCGACGTTCGCGCCGCCGGTAACGGAACGATCGAAGGATCGGTGACCGTCGGCGATCGCCCGCTGAGCGGCGCCACGCTCGCGTTCGTGGACCTTTCGTCCGGCCTCATTCATCGCACGTCGTCGGATGCCGCCGGCCGCTTCGCGGCGTCCGTTCCCGCCGGCTCGTATGCGGTCACCACCGAAGGTCGCGCCGGTCTCGTCATCGACCATGCGCCCTCGGCGATCGTCGTGAACGGCGGGCGGGCGGTCATCGCCGACATCGGCCTCCTCGCCGAGCCGGGGGCCCTGCTGCAGGACGCCGCCGCGCAGGCCGACATCCCCTCCACCTTTCCCGCCGCGCCCACCGAGCCGGTGACCGCGACCACGATCATCCACGACCCCATCGGCTGCATGATCGCCGGCCAGTTCCCGCTGGTGAACGCGCGCATCGAACCCGCGGCCAGCGTCGCCCGCGCGCGTGTCTACTTCAAGTCCGCGCAGAGCCCGAACTGGTACTACGTCGAGGCCGTCACCGTCGAGGGCCTGGGCTTCAGCGGCAAGCTGCCGCGCCCCAAGCTCGAGGCCAGCCCGGTCACGTACTACATCCAGGCCACGACCACGGAGTTCGGCGACGCGCAGATCGGCGAGATCTCGTCGATCGTGGTCAACGACGCCGGCGAGTGCGAGGACAAGGCGCTGGCGCCCATCGGCGGGCCCGGCGAAGTGACCGTCTTCTCCGCCGCCACCGGCGCCGCGGTCGCGCCCGCGGGGTTCGCGGCCGGCGGCCTGGCCCTGACCCTCGGGACGCTCGCGCTCGTTCTCGGCGGCGCCGCCGCGGCCGGGATCACCGCCGCCGTCACGGTGTTCAACCCCGAGCCGACGCCGCCGCCCACACCGCCGCCGGCGCCGCCGACCCCGCAGCCGACTCCGAGGCCGAGCCCTTCACCGAGCCCGTCTCCGAGCGCCGACCCGACACCGCCGCCCGGCACGCCCTTCCGCTAACGCCGGACATCCTCGCCCGCTGACGCGAGGGGATCGGCGATTGACCGGCCGGCGCGTTGCGCCTAGCATCGCGGCTCCTTCTTGCCAGAGACGTCCTACGCTCACAGTCGGAGGAACGATGAACCGTTTTCGATGCCTTTCCATCGCCGGACTCGTACTGCTCGCGGTCCCCGCCGTCCACGCCCAGGCGCCGGCGGCCGCCGACAAGCGCCCCGTGCCCGCAGCCTTCTCGCAGATCTACCATGTGAGCTTCGTGCAGGCGGCTCCGGGCAAGATCGGCGAGCTCGAGAAGATGATGATGACCCCCGCGCCCGGTGCCATGTCGCCGAGGCATGTCCTCGCTCTCCGCCATCGCGAGGGGAGCCCGTGGGACTTCGTCACCATCGAGCACATCGGCGCCACGGCGACGGTGGAGACGGGCTGGCCGGGACCGGCGCGCGAGCTGCGCGCGTGGCATGACGACACCTTCGTGGCCGGCCCGCCGTGGGATGTCTTCATGAAGGCCATGGGCGTCGACGGCGCGGCCAACGCGGTGTACGTCGTGTCGACCTACCGCGGAGCAGCCGGCCACCGGGCGCAGCTCGACGAGACGCTCCAGATGGTCCAGGCCGCGGCGGCGAAGCCCGACCGCGGCGTGATCCTGCGCCACGTCGAGGGTGGGGCCTGGGATTCCATGGTCCTCATGCGCTACGACTCCTGGCAGGAGCTCGCCGCCGACATGGTCGATGCCACCGCCGAGCAGCGCGAGCGGCGCGCCGGCCTCACGCAGCCGGCGGGGCTCGCGTTGCGCGAGCACGCGGGCACGCACTCCGACACCATCGCCGTCCGGGTCGCCCGCTAGCCCCAGCCGTGGCCGCGGGGGTCGCGCTTCGAGCGCTCCCGCGGCCCCCACGGTCGGCCGAGCCGTTCGCGTGCCGACGCGAACTTCCGTGGGTCGGCTGGTCGTTGCACCGCATGCAGGCATCGCCTACAGTCAGTGCATGCAGTACACGATCCGGAAGATCCCGGCCGCCCTCGACGCCCTCATCCGCCGGCGGGCCCGCTCCTCGGGCAAGAGCCTGAACGCAGTGGCCGTCGAGGCCCTCGCTCAGGGGCTCGGCTTCACGCCGGGCCGCGAGGTCAGGCGCGATCTCAGCGACGTCGTGGGAACCTGGCGAAAGGACGCGGCCGTCGAGGCGGCATTCCTCGCCCAGGATCGGGTAGACAAAGACCTCTGGAAGTGAGGGTCGCCCTCGACACGAATCGGTACGTCGACCTCTGCCGGGGGGCCGCCGAGACCGCCGCCCTGCTGGCTGCGGCGGAAGCCATCTACCTGCCCTTCGCCGTCCTCGCGGAATTGCGCGCCGGCTTCGCCCTGGGCCGCCGCGCGGCGGAGAACGAGCAGGTCCTGCGACGCTTCTTGATGAAGGACGGAGTGTCCGTCCTCTTTCCGGACGAGCAGACCACACACCACTACGCCGCTGTATTTCGGCAGCTCCGCCGCCAGGGAACTCCCATCCCGACCAACGACATCTGGATCGCGGCGCTCGTGCTCCAGCACGACCTCGTGCTCCACGCCCGCGACCGGCACTTCGATCATCTGCCCCAGATCGTGCGGGTGGGCGGCGCGAGACCCTAACACCATTGTCCGTGGTTTGGCGCATACCGCCGCCCTGACTACTTCCAGTTGAGCGTGTTCTTGAGGGTGTCGCCCCGGTTGGCGGCGACGGTGACTTCGGCGCTCCACCAGTTGACGTCGTCGCCCCACACGCCGGGCATCTCGTCGAGGAGCGCGCGCTGCGCGGGCGCCACTTCCTTCACCCGCGGCGCGAGCGCGCGCGGCGATTTCGAGCCGTTCACGTTCGTGATCGCGGACGCGCCGGAGATCTTGATCGGCTTCTTCCCCTCGTTCACCAGGAAGACCTGCACCGAGAAGCGGTCGCCGGGCTTGACGCGCGCGGGGCTCACCGCGAACTCGATGCGGCCGCTGAAGTCCGGCGCCTTCTTGACGCTGACGTCGGCGGTGTCGAAGCCGGAGAGGTCCGCCTTCGCGCTCTGCGTCTGCACCACCGTGCGGCCGGGCATGAAGGCCTTGCGGGCGGCGGCGCGCGCGGTGGTGACCGCGGCCTTGCCGGCGAGGGCGGCCGCGTTCTGGGGATCGGCGCGCAGCGCCTGCTCGAAGAGATCGGCGGAGGCGTCGAGATCGCCGGAATGACGCGCGGCTTCGGCGCGGCCGACGAGGCCGGCGGCGATCACTCCCGGCGCCGGTCCCGCGGGCGCGGCGGTCACCGGCGGCGGCGTTGCCCTCGCCACCTGGGTCGGTGACGGCGCAACGGACGGCGCGCGCGACGGCGAGGGGCCCGCGCTCGGCTGCGACCGGGGAACGATGGTGAGCTCTTCCTCGACCGGCACGTCCGGCGCCGGCGTGGGTGCGGACACCGTTCCCGCGGTGGGAGCAACGGGTGCCTGGACGGGGCGCGATTCGGCGACCGTGGGCGGCGGCGCGGTGCCCGCTTCGGGCGCGGCGGGGCCGCGGCTCAACAGCCACCACGCGCCCACCCCGACGACGACTGCCGCCGCGAGGGCGCCCCCGATGAGGAGGCCGAGGGGCGCGCCTTTTCTCGGCGGCGCGAAGTCG
>JANMPI010000561.1:0-5325 GCA_031369785.1 Acidobacteriota bacterium | reverse complement strand
GCCTTGTCGATCGCGGTGTAGCTGCCCGCCCAGTCGCCGCGCATCGCGCGCGCCTTGGCGATGCCTTCCCACGCGGTGTAGAAGCCGGGCGAGATCGCGAGAGCGCGCTGGAAGGCGGCCTCCGCCTCTTCGAAGCGGCCGGCGCGGATCAGCGCTTCGCCGAGCGAATCCATGGCGTTCGGCTCCGTCGGGTTGATCTCGGCGTACTTCTTGAACGACGCGATGGCCTCTTCGTGGCGACTCTGCGCGAGGTGCGCGTAGCCGAGCGAGTTGTACGCCGCTCCGCCCTTCGGATTGACGGCAATGGCCTTCTGGTACGCCGCCGCGGCTTCGTCGAACTTGCGCGACGCGATCAGGGACTGGCCGCGGTCGTACTGGGCGTGCCAGTCCGCGGGCGCCATCTCGGCGAGCTTGCGCCGGAGCGCGATCGCTTCGTTCTCGTCACCGCGACGATCGGCGGCCAGGGCCTTTACAACCATCTGCTCGGGCTCGCCGAGCTTCGCGGACAGGACGACCGCGCGCTCGATGAGCGCGTTGCCTTCGGCGCCGGGGGTGACGGTGCCGAGGTACCCGGTCGCGAGCGCGAAGTCGGCGTCGAGGCTCACGGCCTTCTTGAACTGCTGCTGCGCTTCGTCGGTGCGCAGGTTGTCGAGGAGGTCACGGCCGGTCGCGTACGCCGCGGCGGCTTCGGGTGACTTCGTGGTCACCGGAACGGTGTCTCCGGCGAGGGTCGGACGCGCGCTCAGCACGAGCGCGGATACGGCGAGACAGCCCACCAGGGTGGGTAGCATGGATCGTTTCATTCATCTCCTTTTGAAGGGGGGAACGGGTCGGGAAGGAGCCCTGACCTTAGCACTCGGGGGCGCGAAAGACTATCCTCACGCCCTCCCTCATCACCCTTTGCCATGTCGCGCCACCCCTGGAGGTGGGCAAGCCTTGAAGAAGACACCGTTCGTCGTTGCCGCCCTGTGCGGCTTTGCGTCGCTGTCCCTTGCGCAGACCGCTGCTCCCCCGCCGCCGCCGAAGGTCATCCAGATCTACCGTGAGATCGTGAAGCCCGGCCACACCGCGGCCCACGCGGCCACGGAAGCGGGCTGGCCCGCCGCCTTCGGCAAGGCCAACGCCCCCGGCCACTACATCGCCCTCACCTCGACCACCGGCCCCAACGAGGCGTGGTTCATCAGCGGCTGGGATTCGTACGCCGCGTACGAGAAGGACGGCGCGGCCGTCGAGGCCGACGCCGCGCTGCAGGCGGAGATGGACCGGCTGGGCGCCGCCGACGGCGATCACCTGTCGAATACGTCGAGCATCCTGGCCACGTACCGCGAGGACCTGAGCTACCGCGCGCCGGTGAGCATCCCGTCGATGCGGTACTTCCAGACCGTCATCTTCCGCGTGAAGCCCGGCCGCACGGCCCAGTTCGCCGCCGCCCGCAAGATGACCCAGGCGCTGCACGAGAAGCTGGACATGAACGAGCACTGGTCGATGTACCAGGTGACGTCGGGCATGCCGGCCGGGACCTTCATCATGTTCCTGCCCCTGAAGTCGCTGGCCGACCTCGATGCCGCCGCCGGGATGCACGGTGACACGTACGACGCCGCGATGGGCGCGGACAACCAGAAGAAGATGGGCGACCTGCTGAACGAGAGCTTGGAGATGTCGAGCACCATGATCATGCGCTTCAGCCCGAAGATGAGCTATCCGCCCAAGGCGTGGGTTGACGCCGATGCGGCGTTCTGGGCCCCCGCGGCAAAGAAGAAGACGAACTAGCAACGGTTTCGTTCTCCGGAGGCGCCGCCGGGTGCCTCCGGAGCAACTGACCCACCCTACGGGATCGGAGCGCCGCCAACCGACGAGTAGCGGTCGAGGATCATGATCTTCTGCCAGATCTTCTGGCTGAGCTCGGTGGTCAGGCTCTCGATCTCGTCCACCGCCGCCAGCGCCTGCGAGTCCGGAAAGCCCTGCACGTAGAGCGCCGCGATCTTGGACACGAGAGCGAGCATCTCGCTGCAATAGTCGAGGTAGCGGTTGAGCTCGAACGGCGTCATGTTCCGCGCCGGCGAGGCCGCCGTCGGGGCGTGACGAGCGAGCACCATCTCCGGATCCTTGGTCAGCTGGTGCATGTCGATGATGTGGGCCAGCGCGCGCAGCTCGTTGATCGCGGAGAGCGCGCGGCCGCGCTTCATGCGGGTCTCCAGCGTCACCAGGAAGGCGACCGCGGCGCCGATGAACACCACGTCGCTCAGCAGCGACTCGGAGGCCTGGGCGAAGTTCGACGCGTCCCAGACCTCTTCGTTCATGCGGACGTTGCGGACCACGAGTGAACAGAGCGCGATGCCCAGCGCGATCAGGATGCCGACGCCAATGCGCAGCGGCAGGTTCGGCCGACGGATGAGCCGGGAGCGCTCGTCGCTCTCCCGCGCGACGGACAGGATCTCCTCGGAGACCTTCAGGAGGCCCGATTCCGGGAACCGCTCGCGCACGCGGTCGACCAGGCGGGAGGTCGTCCGGATGATCGCGTCGGCGCGGATCACGCGGTACATGGGGTGGTGGGCCTCCTTGACAACGGGTGCGGCGCATTCTACAAGCACCCACGAACTTCCTACGCTGCGGCAGTCCCGGCCCACGCTCCCGACAAGGAGGCCTCCCTTGCGCTTGATACGTGTGTTCATGATTTCGCTGATGACGGCGGCGGTCGCCGTCTCCCCCGCTTTCGCCCAGTCCAACGATGTCCGCGTGTCCGGTGTCGTCCGGGACTCGTCCGGCGCGGCCGTCCCCGGGGCCGCGGTCACGGTCACCAACGACCAGACCCAGGCCACGCAGTCCACCGTCTCCGGCGGCGACGGGTCGTACTCCGTGACCGTCCCCGCCCCCGGCGCCTACACCGTCGAGGCCAAGCTCCGCGGGTTCGGCGCGTCGAAGCAGAAGGTCTCCGTGACCGCCGGCGGCGCGGGCACGGCGGACTTCTCGCTGTCCGCACGCCTCGAGGAGGAGGTCGTCGTCACCGGCACGCGCGGCGAGGCGCGCACGACGACGGAGTCGATGGCGCCCATCGACGTCCTCTCGGCGAAGGAGTTCGAGGGGCTCTCCGGCGATCTCTCCGACCAGATCCGGACCCTCGTCCCCTCCTACAACGTCAACACCCAGCCGATCAGCGACGCCTCCACGATCGTGCGCCCCGCCTCGCTGCGCAACCTCGCCCCCGACCACACGCTGGTGCTCATCAATGGCGAGCGCCGTCACCGCGCGGCGGTCATCTATTGGCTGGGCAACGGCGTGGCGGACGGGGCCCAGGGCCCGGACATCTCCCTGATCCCCTCCATCGCGCTCCGCCAGGTCGAAGTGCTGCGCGACGGCGCCGCGGCGCAGTACGGCTCGGACGCCATCGCGGGCGTCATCAACTTCATGCTGCGCGACACCAACAAGGGCGGCACCTTCCAGCTGAGTGGCGGGACCACGCAGGAGGGCGACGGCGAGTCCTACGCCATCACCGGCAACAAGGGGTTCAAGCTCGGAACGAACGGCTTCGCCAACGTGACCGGCGAGTACGGCAACTCCAACCCGACCAATCGCAGCGTTCAGCGCGACGACGCGCAGGCCCTGATCGACGCCGGCAACACCAACGTCCGCGTCCCCGCGCAGATCTTCGGCACGCCGACCATCGACAACGACACCAAGGTCTGGCTCAACTCCGGCCACCTTTTCGGTGGAGGCCAGCAGCTGTACCTGATCGGGAACTTCGCGTCCAAGGACGTGACCGGCGGGTTCTACTACCGGAACCCCAACACGCGCGGCGGCGTGTTCAGCGGCGACGGCGGCCAGACCCTGCTCATCGGCGACGTGCGCGATGCCCGTGACGGCGTCCTCGATCATTCGTCGAACTGCCCGGTCGTCCGGGTCGTCAACAACCGCCCGGATCCGGCGGCGCTGGCCCGCGTATTCGCCGATCCCAACTGCTTCTCGTACCAGGAGCTGTTCCCCGGCGGGTTCACACCGAACTTCGGCGGCAAGGTGCGCGACTACTCGGCGATCCTCGGCCTGCGCGGCCAGACGGACAAGCGCCTGTCGTGGGGCGCGAGCGCGGGTTACGGCTCGAACCAGGTGCAATTCCACATCGAGAACACCGTGAACGCTTCGCTCGGCCCCGACTCCCCCACTACGTTCGACCCCGGCCTGTACAAGCAGGAGGAGCTGAACCTCAACCTGCGCGCCTCCTACCCGATCCGGTCGAACGTGAACCTCGCGGGCGGCCTGGAGTGGCGCGACGAGAAGTTCACGATCGGTGTCGGACAGACGGAGTCGTGGGTCAACGGCCCGTTCGCCGACCAGGGTTTCAGCGCCGCGTCCAACGGCTTCCCCGGCTTCGCCCCGATTTCCGGCGGCAACTGGAGCCGCAGCAACTTCGCCGGCTACGTGGACGCGGAAGCGGGCCGTGGCTCCAACTGGACGCTGGGAGCGGCCGCCCGCCTCGAGCACTTCGCCGACTTCGGCTCCACGCTGAACGGCAAGCTGTCCGGCCGCTACGAGTTCAACCCCAACGTCGCGGTGCGCGGCAGCGTCAGCACCGGCTTCCGGGCCCCGACGCCCGGGCAGTCGAATGCCTACAACGTCTCCACGCAGTTCGATCTCACGCTGATGGACCTCGTGAACAACGGGACCATCCCGTCGATCTCGCGGGTGGCCGCGCTGCGCGGCGGCAAGCCCCTCGAGGCGGAGAAGTCGCGCAACTACTCGGCGGGGTTCATCCTGCGCGGGGGCAGGGTTTCGGTGACGACCGACCTGTTCCGCGTCGACCTGCGCGACCGCCTGGCCGTGACCCAGAACTTCGCGCTGACGCCGCGGGAGGTGCAGGGCTTGCTGGCGGAAGGCATCACCAGCGCCGGCAGCATCGCGAACTTCCGTTTCTTCACCAACGACTTCGACACCAAGACCCAGGGCATCGACGTGGTGGGCACGTACACCGCCGGCAACACCGACGTGCACCTGCTCTTCAACCACACGGACACCAAGGTCACCGGCTTCAACCCCGAAACCCTGTCCGAGGGCCGCATCCAGCAGCTCGAGGAGGCGCTGCCCAAGACGCGCGCGGCGGTGGCCTTGACGCAGACCCTCAAGAAGCTCCGGCTGATGGGCCGCGTCAGCTCGTACAGCGGCTGGTATGACGCCGACGACGCGTACTCCTACGAAGGCACCAACGTCCTCGTGGACGCCGAGGCGGCGTACAAGTTCGGCAAGCGCACGACGTTCGTCCTCGGCGGGACGAACATCCTCAACCACTATCCGGAGGAGAACCCGGGCGCCCGCGCGGGCGTCGGGAACCTCTAC
>JANMPI010000521.1:0-2698 GCA_031369785.1 Acidobacteriota bacterium | reverse complement strand
GATCGCCCACGCGGCGAGTGCCACGAGAATCACCCGCGCCGCTCTCAGAAGCCCTCGGGCAGCAGGGGCACGAACACCGCGCCGTCCGCCGAGGGCCGCCGCCGGCCCGCCGCCTTGGCCTCGAAGGTGAGCTCGCGAATGCGCTGCCGGGGGTGGGCGCCGGCGCGGATGCTGTGACGCTCGAGCATCGCGACGAGCGCGCGCTTCCGTTCCGGAGGGATCGTCGCCCGCGAGGCATATTCGCCATCGAGAAACTGCGCGTTCCACCACAGTGCCCGCGAGCTGTCGGGATGGAAGTTCTCGGCAAATACGACGCCGACGACGCCGGCCACCGCGATCAGGATCGCAATCCCGCCCACGGCCAGCGCGCGCGTGTGCCCCTTGCGCTCCGCGAGGGTGACGGCGGCGGTGGCGTAGAACAGCGCCATGAAGGTGCCGGGGAAGAAGAGGAGATCGTCGCGCTGCACGGTGAGGGCGGGCGAGCAGGAGACGATCGCGGCCGCCAGCCACAACGCGGGCGCGCGCCAGTCCACATCGCGACGCCAGCGGACGAGGGCCTCGACGAACGCCGCGAGCACCAGCCAGCCCACGACGCCGAGGACGAGGCCGGCGCCGCTCGCGGCCTCGACGCCGATCGGATTGAGCACCCGCGCGATGGCGACCGCGAGCCCGCGGACGTCGACGCCGGGAGACGCCGCCTCGGGAACCACGATCGCGCGATAGGCGAGGAGCCCCACGCACACCATCGCGACCGCGAGGGCATATCCGTGAAAGGCCCGGCCCGGCGGGGCGCCGCGCCGGCGCGCGTCGACCACGCCCAGGAGAAGGATCACGGGGACGATGGCCAGGGTGTCCTCGCGCACGAGGATCCCCGCGGCGAGGCAGACGACGGAAAGGACGAGCTGACCCCGCTCGCCACGCTGCAGGCCGCGCAGCATCAGGAGCGCCGCGCCGGCAAAGGCGAGACCCTGCGGCATGTGCGTGCCGTCGGTGAGCCAGACGTACCCGTACACCTCGTACCGCGCGCACAGCATGAGCGCGCCGGCGAGGAGCACGGTCCGCGCTCCCGCGCCGAACGCCGCCGCGACCGGCACCAGGAGCGTCACGAACGCCGCGTAGAGCAGGATCAGGAAGATGCGGTGCGCAACGACGTTCTCGCCGAACAGGCGCGCCCGCGCGTGGTTGAAGAGCAGCGTCCCCGGGCGGTAACCCGGCGTCTCGATGCCGTCGGGGTCCCAGTTCCCGTGCCACGCTCCCGCGATCTCGGCCGGCGTGAAGACCCGTATGAGATGGAGGTCGTCGTACACCATCGGCCACTGCAGCGACGGCGTCGCGCGGAGCACCCCGAGCGCGAAGAACGCGACGAACACGACGAGGAGCACGCGCTTCATCGACGTCCTACGGCGCCTCGGGCGCAGGGGCGGTACGCGACTCGACATCGGGGGGGAGGGCGCTCGCGAATGCGCGGAGGTTCGCGGCGAGGCGATCGCGCGCGGCCGCGTCGCGGGCGTAGAACGTCACCACGCGATCCGCCACCACCACCTTTTCCGGAGCGCGCCACGAGCCCGCCTCCAGCCAGTTCGCGGGCAGGGTGGGAGAGAACCACGAGCGGTAGACCGCGATGACCTCGGTCCCGTGGGCGTCGGTGAGCCGCGTGACCGTGTCGCGGTCCAGGGTTCCGCCGCGACGCGCGCGCGCGACGTCCATCGAGGCCAGCCCATACAGATCGAGGAGGCGGACGTCGGCGAAGGCGGTGACGGCGCCGATGTCGTTGGCGGCGACGGCGGCGCCCGGATGGAAGCGGCGTAGGAAGAGTCCCATCTGGTACTGCTGGTCGTAGATGTTCTTCGCCGCCCGCGGCGTCTCCCGCGCGGCGAGGATCGCCCGGTCCACCAGCGGGTAGGCGAGGATGGCGCCGAGCGCGATCGACGCCGCGCACGCCACCGCGCCCCGGGCGCGCGCCGCCCGCAGGCCGTCGCTCATCACCGGACCGCACACGCCGATCGCCACCACGCCCAGCGCGACCAGATACGCCTCGTAGCGATAGAGCCATCCGGTGTCGGCGAATTGCAGGTGGAGGAGCGTCGCGAGGACGGCCAGCGCGGGCATCGTCCGGCGCGCGCCGCCGAAGGCGATGAGGGCGAGGCAGGCGAGAACGAGGACGAGCAGGTGAGGCGCGCCGGCGAGCATCCGCAAGCTGCGCCCGCCCAGCGCTTCGACCATCCCGCCCGCCGTGGTGACGTCGAATCGCGCGCCCTTCAGGAGGACGGAATTGGGCAGCGGATACCAACCCCGCGAGACGGACACCAGCGCGTAGCCGGCAAGGGGCGCGATCCCGCCGGCCGCGAGCGCAAGCGCCGCGCGGAAGCGGTGCGCGATGGCGAGCATTCCCGACGCCGCGGCGACGAGGAACAGCGACTCGTAGCGCAGGGTGGTGGTGGCAGCGGCGGCGAGGACGAGCGCCGCGAGGGCCGGACGCGGCTCGTCGTCCTCCATCGTCCGCGCCACGAGCCCGGCCAGCGCGAGCGCCGCGGCGACGTGGAGCGTGTGCTCCATCCCGCGCACGACGAGCGTGGGCAGAGGAACCAAAATGACAAGGGCGAGGAGCACGGCCAGCACCCAGGGGGCGGCGCGGCGCCGCAGGACCATCGCGGCGGCGAGCACGCATAGGAAGCCGGCAACGACATTGAGGATGAAC
>JANMPI010000517.1:0-8458 GCA_031369785.1 Acidobacteriota bacterium | reverse complement strand
ACCACGAGCCCGCGCCGCGCCGCGGCGATCGCCGCTTCCCGCGCCGACTGTCCGCGGAGGTCGGGCATGCGCCCGTCCTCGGGGACGACGGGCGGCGGGACGGCGTTCGGTACGTACACGGCGTTGATCAACGCCGACGCCGGGAGCGCCTCCGCCCGCAACACCCGCGCCGGGTCGTCGGACGGCACGGCGAGCCGCCGCAGCGCGGGCTCCGCGATCCGGGCGAAGAGCGGCGCGGCCACGTCGCCGCCCTGGTTCCTCGGGCCGCGCGGCGTGTCGAGGGACACGAGGACGACCAGCGCCGGGTGCGTCGCGGGCACGTAGCCGACGAACGATGCCACGTGGTCGATCATCGAGTAGCGCCCGTTGGCGTCGATCTTCTGCGCCGTGCCCGTCTTCCCCGCCACGCGGTAGCCGGGGATCGCGGCCAGGCGGCCGGTGCCGTGCTCGACGACGCCTTCGAGGAGGGTGGTGAGCGCGTCCGTGGTGGCCGGCTCCAGCACCTTGCGGACCACTCCGCCGTGGGCGGCGCGCACGATCCGCCCCTCGCGGTCCTCGACGTGGCGCACGATGGTGGGCCGCATCAGCGTTCCCCCGTTCGCCACCGCGGAGACCGCGGCGGCGAGCTGCAGCGCGGTGACGCCGATCTCCTGGCCGAAGGAAAGCGACGCCAGGGAGAGCGCGCTCCAGCGCGGCGTCGGCCGCAACAGGCCGCCCGTCTCGCCCGGCAGGTCGACGCCGGTGGGCGCGCCGAACCCGAAGCCGCGGATGTAGCGATTGAAGTTCTCGCGGCCGAGCCGCTGCGCCACGCGGACCACGCCGACGTCGCTCGACTTCGCCAGCACGTCGCGGAAGGTCAGCTGGTCGAAGACGTTGTGATCGTTGATGCGCACCCCGGCGATCTCCACGAACCCGTGCCCGCAGTCGATCACCTCGTCGGGATCCACGACGCGCTCCTGCAGCGCGGCGGCGGCCGTGAAGATCTTGAATATGCTCCCCGGCTCGAACGAATCCGACACCGCGTGGTTGCGCCAGCGCGCGCTCGGGTAGGCCTGGAAGCGGTTGGGATTGAAGGTCGGCCGGTTGGCGAGGGCGAGGATCTCGCCGGTGTGCGGCTCCATGACGATGGCCACACCGGCCACGGACCCCGTCTCCGCGACCGCGCGCTCGAGCTCGCGCTCCGCCACGTGCTGGATCGACTCGTCGAGGGTGAGCATCACGGTGTGCCCTTCCGTCGAGGGGCGATCGATGTGCCCGAGCGGGCGGCGGCGGGCGTCGGTGCGGATGACCATCTTGGCCGCGCGGCCCTTGATGTCCTCCTCGAACGCGTACTCGATGCCGCTCATCCCCGTGTTGTCGAGGCCGACGTACCCGATGACCTGGGACGCCAGCTCCTTCTGCGGGTAGTAGCGGCGGTTCTCGGTCACGAAGCCGACGCCTTCCAGCTGCAGGTCGCGCACCGCCTGCGCGGTCGCGGCGTCCACCTTGCGGCGCACCCAGACGAAGGCCCGGCTGCGCTGGAGCTGGGCCTGGAGCATCCGCCGCGCGTTGGCGTCGAGGTCGAGCGCCTTGGCGAGCTGCGCCGCCGCGCGCACCGGGTCCGCGATGTCGGTGGGCACGGCGTAGATGCTCTCGACGTCCACCGACACCGCGAGCTCGCGCCCGTTCCGGTCGACGATCGTCCCCCGCCGCGGATCGAGGTTGATCGTGCGCTCGCTCTGCCGCGCCGCCTGCAGCTCGTACTTCCGTACGTCGAGGACCTGCAGCTGAACGAGCCGCACCACGATGATGCCCGCCCACAGGCAGGCGCCGAGCGCCAACAGCATGAGCCGCAGGCGGACGCGCCGCTGGGAGGGCGTCGGCATGTCGGCGTCGTGCCGCGGCAGGCGCCCCATCGTCAATTGCGCACCCCGGGTGGGGCGCCGTTGCCGGGAGTGACCCCCGGCCCCGCGGCCAGCCGCGCGCCCGGCGGCACCGGCGCCATGCGCTCGACGACGATCAGGCTCTCCGGCGCGGGTGGCCGCAGGCCGAGGTCGCGCACCGCGATCTGCTCCACGCGGCCGAGGTTCTCGAGGCTCGCCTTCTCGAGGCGCAGCTTGCGGTTCACCTCGACGAGCCGGTCGTGCTCGCGGGACATGCGCACGCGCTCGCCGTCGACCTGGCGCACCTGGAGGTGCGGCCAGGCGTAGAGGACGAGGCCGAGGACCAGCGTCCCCACCACCGCCACCAGCCACCAGAGGTCGCGGCTGCTGCGCGGGTCGACCTCGCGCACGACCTGCGAGTTGTCGATCGCTTTCGGGATCAGGATCACGGGGTCGAGCGCGGGCGCCCTCATGCCGCCTCCTCCCGCCGCAGGCCACGCAGCCGCGCGCTGCGCGAGCGGGGATTGCGCGCCGATTCCGCGTCGCCCGGACGCACCGGCCTCTTCGCCAGCACCTCGTATCCCTCCCGACCCAGCGCGCGGAAGGTGTGCTTCACCTCGCGGTCCTCGAGGCTATGGAACGCGATGACGGCCAGCCGTCCGTTCGGGGCCAGGCACGCGGCGAGGGCGCGGATGGTGTCGGAGAGCGCATCGAGCTCGCCGTTCACGGCGATGCGGAAAGCCTGGAAGGTGCGCGTGGCGGAATCGATCCCCGGCTTCCACGCCGGGCGGCCGGAGGCGCGGCGCACGATGGCGGCGAGCTCGGACGTGGTCTCGATGCGATGCTTCTGGCGCGCGCTCACGATCGCGCGGGCGATGTGGCGCGACCGGCGGTCCTCGCCGAAGCTGTAAATGACGTTCGCGAGGCCTTCCTCGTCCATCTCGTTCACGAGGTCGGCCGCGGTCTCTCCGCCCGAGCGGTCCATGCGCATGTCCAGTGGGCCGTCCTGCTGGAAGCTGAAGCCGCGCTCGGCGGTGTCGAGCTGCACCGAGCTCACGCCGAGGTCGAGGACGATCCCATCCGCGCGCGCGCCGCCGAGGCGGGCGGGGATCTCCCGGAAGTCGGAGTGCTGCAGGTCCGCGCGATCGCCGAACGGCGCGAGGGTTTCGCGCGCGCGCTCCAGCGTCTCGTTGTCCTTGTCGAGTCCGAGGAGCCGCGCGCCGGGCGCGCCCGCCTCGAGGATCGCCGCCGCGTGGCCGCCGAGGCCGACGGTGCCGTCCACGTAGAAGCCGCCCGGCCTCACCGCCAGCATGGCCAGCGTCTCCGCGAGGAGGACCGGTTCATGCGCGCGGGCCATGGCGCTTCACGCTAGATCCCGAACCCGGAGAGCACGCGCCCGTCGTCGTCGGTGAACGGCTCCTTGTCGAAGAGCCGCTCCTTTAGCCGCTTCTGGTTCCACACCGCGAGGTGGTTCTGCAGGCCGAGCACGCTGACCTCGCCCGCCATCGCCGCGCTCTCGCGCAAGAGCGACGGGACGACGACGCGGCCCTGCTTGTCCATCGCCGCCGCCTGGCCGAAGAAGTTCACTCGATCGAGGAAGCGCTGGCGCGACGGGTTGGCGGAAGGAACCTCGGCCAGGCGCCGCTCGACCTCCAGCCAGACCGCCATCGGGTACAGGCGCACGTATTCGCCGGTGACGCTGGTGACGAACAGCTCCGAGCCGTAGTGCTGTTCGATGAGCGCGCGGAACCCGTTCGGGACCTTGATCCGGCCCTTGTCGTCGATGCGAGCGGGATGGTTGCCGCGCAGCATGTTGATGGTCCTGGACTCCCGGCGTCTTGCGACACCGGCAGCCACTTTTCTCCACTTTGGTCCACCGCGAGTCTAGAAGGCACCCCGGGGGGTGTCAAGCGAAAATCCACTAACGGCTGGGCTTAGGTGACGGAGGCCACTCCACGCCGAGACTCGCATCCTCGAGCAGGCGCTCCGATTCGGCGAGGAAGGAGTCCCACCGCTCCGGCGACCAGATCTCGAAGCGGTTGAGGACGCCGATGATCACCGCTTCCCCCCGCAAGCCCGCGGCGGCGCGGAGCCCGGCCGGCAGAAGGACGCGGCCCTGCACGTCGAGATCGCAATCGACGGCGCGGCTGGCCACGAGGCGCGTGACCGCCTTGGCCGGTCCGCTGAACGGTGGAAGCTGCGCGAGCTGCTGCTCCAGGCGCGCCCATTCGACGACCGGATACGCGGCCAGGCACTGGTCGAGCGGCGTGATCACCACCGTCGCGGGGCCCGTCTCCGCAAGCGCGCGGCGGAAGGCCGCCGGCACCGGAAGGCGGCCCTTGGGATCGATGCGGTGGCGGTAAGTCCCTTTCAGCACAACGGGCTAGGAGTATTCCACACTTTCTTCCACTTTTCCACATTGTTAAGCTGGGGGAACGCCCGCCATGGCTGATCGGGTTCTCGTGCCGCCATGGCTGCCCGGCGCAGCAACCATCAACGACAGCGCTTCGCTCCCCCCAGACCCACCACCGGGCGGGAGCGGAGGAGCGCGCGGGCCAGTTCGAAGTGTTCGCGGCCCGGCCCGGGTACGAGACGACGAGCGTCCGGGGCATTCGCGTCGGCCGCGACGAGTGCCACGTCATCCCCGTGCGGCTGACCGTCGACGTACCGCGAGAGCCTTGATCAGCCTTTCGCGACGACCTCGCCCAGGGTGTCGACGATGCGGAGGTCCCACATCCCGACCGTGGCCTCCTTGCGCATCAGCGCGAGCGCGTCGTCGATCGTCATCGCCTTCCGATACGAGCGATCGGACGTGAGCGCGTCGTAGACGTCGGCGACGGTGAGGCAGCGCAGCGCGACGGGGATCGCGTCCGCCTTCAGGCCATCCGGGTAGCCGCGGCCGTCGAGGCGCTCGTGGTGGCCGCGGATCAGCGGCAGGAGCGGCGCCATCGTGCGCAGCGGCAGGCAGATCTCGTAGCCGATGACGGGATGACGCTTCACCTCCTGGTACTCCGCGGTGGTGAGAGCGCCCTGCTTGTTCAGGTACGCGAGGTCGGTGCCGATCTTCCCGATGTCGTGGAGCAGCCCCGCGCGGCGCAGGTTGCGGCGCTCCTTGCCCGCGAGCCCCACCGCGGCCCCGAGCGCTTCCGCGTATTCGCCCACGCGCTGCGAGTGGCCGCTCGTGTAGTTGTCCTTGGCGTCGAGCGCGGTGGCTAGGCTCACGAGGACGTTCTCCGCCTGCTCCAGCTCGTCGACGAGGGCCTTGGTGCGCAGGAGATTGCGCGTGCGGGCGAGGAGCTGCTCCGAATCCACGGGCTTGGTGAGGAAGTCGTCGCAGCCGGCGGCGATCCCCTGGATACGATCCTCGCGGGCGAGCAGCCCGGTGACGAGCACGATGGGCACGAGCTCCGTCCGCGGGTCGGCCTTCAGGCGCCGGCAGGCCTCGAAGCCGGTGAGGCGCGGCATCGTGATGTCCATGAGGATGAGGTCCGGCGGGTTCGCGGTCGCGCGCTCCACCGCCTCCAACCCGTCATTCGCGGTCTCGAGGTCGTGGCCCCCCGATTCGAGGAGGCCGGTGAGGATCTCGCGGTTCTCGGCCAGATCGTCCACGATGAGGATCCGCTTCTTCATGTGGTTCGATTGTACCGGCACCCCGCGAAGCGCGGAAAACGTATCATCGCGTCGCAATGACCGCGCAGGAGCGCCGTTCGCCGGCGGCCGCGTATCTCGCGTCGCGCACGCGCTTCGGCATCAAGTTCGGCCTCGAAACCATGGAGGCCCTGCTCGAAGCGCTCGGCCGCCCGCAGCTCGCGTCTCCCACGGT
Source organism: Acidobacteriota bacterium (assembly GCA_031369785.1). Classification (GTDB taxonomy): domain Bacteria; phylum Acidobacteriota; class Vicinamibacteria; order Fen-336; family Fen-336; genus JANMPI01. Next base: position 2,773 of record JANMPI010000517.1, on the reverse strand, counting down.
TCTCATCGCGGGCACCAACGGCAAGGGATCGGTGGCGGCGTACGTGGATGCCGGCCTCAGAGCGGCCGGGATGCGCTGCGGCCGCTACACATCGCCGCACCTCGTGCGCGTCCACGAGCGGATCACCGTCTCCGGCGAGGAGATAGCGGCGGATGCGCTCGAGCAGGCGGTGGACGAAGTCCGGCGCGCAGCGCGCCGCCTCGTGCGCGCGGGCACGCTCGCCGCGCACCCGACGTTCTTCGAGGTCGTGACCGCGGCCGCGTTCGTTCACTTCCGCGCGCGCGCCGTCGAGATCGCGGTGCTCGAGGTCGGCATGGGGGGCCGGCTCGACGCGACCAACGTCAGCGACCCGATCGCGTCCGCCATCGTCACCATCGACATGGATCACGAGAAGTACCTCGGCGCGACCCTGGCCGACATTGCCCGCGAGAAGGCGGGCGTCCTGCGCGCGGGCCGGGCCACCGTGCTCGGCCGGATGGGGACGGAGCCGCGCGTCGCCATCCTCCGGGTCGCGGATGCGATCGGAGCGCGGTGCGTCGACGCCTTCGAAAGCGCTTCCGCGGAGCCCTCCACCGCCGGCCTGCGCATCCGCACCCCGCAGGGGGAGCGCGTCGTGACGCCGCTCCCCGGCGTGCATCAGCGCGACAACGCCGTGGTCGCCCGGCGGCTCCTCGAAGAAGCGCGCGCGGCGGGCCTCGCGTTCGATCTCGCCCGGGCCGCACGCGGGTTCGCCGACGCGCGCTGGCCGGGGCGGTTGCAGCGCATCGTGGGACGGCCCTCGCTCCTCCTCGACGGCGCGCACAACGTCGCCGGCGCCGACGCTCTCGCCGCCGCCCTTCACGAGGAGCCGCCCTTCGTGCTGGTGTTCGGCGCGATGGCGGACAAGGACATCGCCGCGGTGGGCCGCCGGCTCTTTCCGCTGGCCCAGGCGGTGGTGGTCACGCAGGCGCCCGGCGAGCGCGCGGCGACGCCGGTGGACATCGCGGCCCGCGTCGGCCCCATGGCCGCTCCGGTGCGGCGGGAGGCCAATATCGGGCGCGCCCTCGCGCTGGCCGCGCGCCTCGCCGGTCCCGACGGCCTCGTCGTGGTGGCGGGGAGCCTCTACCTCGTGGGCGACGTGCTGCGCCGGCTCGAACGGGGACCCTTGTTCACCACGCTCCCGGGGGCGGGGACGGCAGCAGCGCTTCGACCTGGGAGCGCCGGTCGTCCCGCATCCAGTTCACGGGCTCGGGAAACGTCGCCACCACGCGGCCCGAGCGGTCGAGCAGGTAGCTCTCCGGCCCGGACGGCACTCCCCACCCGTCCCGGCTCGCGCGGCCCCCGGGATCGTGGAACACGGTGAACGTGATCGCCTGCTTCTGGATGAAAGCCCGCGCGTCGTCGCGGGAGTCGTCGAGGCAGATCCCGATCATGCGCAGGCCGCGGCGCTGGTACTTGCGGTACAGGCGCTCCAGCACCTCGGCGTAGCGCGGCATCATCTCCCACCGGGAGTGGAAGAAGACGACCACCGTGGCCGCGCCGAGGTTCTCGCGGAGACGCCCCGGCCCGCCCTCCACGGACTGGAGGGTCGCGTCCGGCGCGTCCTGCCCCGGGCGCACATGCGTCGCGCGCTTCCCGCGGAGGTACCCGAAGGCGAGGATGATCAGGGCGGCCAGCGCGAGCGCCGCCACCGCCGTCGCGACGCGTCGCCCCATGCCGCGCATTGTAGCGGGCGCGTGCACTTACAATCGATTCATGCCCGAGCTGTCCGAAGACGTCGTGCGACTGCGCCCGGAGCTGGTCGCGCTCCGCCGCGCGATCCACCGCCACCCCGAGCTCGCCTACGCGGAGACGGCCACCGCCGCGCGGGTCGCGCGCGACCTCGGCCAGGAGGGCATCGCGCTCCGCACCGGCATCGGAGGGACCGGCGTGCTGGCCACGATCGGCGGCGGGGGCGGACGCACCGTGATGCTGCGCGTGGACATGGACGGCCTGCCCATCCAGGAGCAGAACACCGCCGAGTACGCCTCGCTGGTGAAGGGCGCGATGCACGCCTGCGGCCACGACGGGCACGTCGCGATGGGCGTCACCGCCGCGCGCATCCTCGCCCGCCGCAAGCTGTCGGGCACCGTGCGCGTCCTGTTCCAGCCCGCCGAGGAAGGCGAAGCGGGCGCGCAGAACATGGTCGCGGGCGGTGTCCTCGAGGGCGTCGACGTCACCATCGGCGTGCACCTCTGGAACGAGCTGGCGGTGGGTACCCTCGGCGTCAAGGCGGGGCCGCTGATGGCGGCGGTCGACCGCCTGCGCATCGTCATCCACGGGCGCGGCGGCCACGGCGGCCGGCCCCAGGCCTCGGCGGACCCGGTGGTGGCGGCCGCGCACGTCGTCACCGCGCTGCAGACCGTCGTCGCCCGCGAAGTGAACCCCCTGCAGGCCGCGGTCGTCACCATCGGGTCGATCCACGGCGGCGAGGCCTTCAACGTCATCCCCGACGACGTGACCCTCCTCGGCACCATCCGTACCTTCGACCCCGCCCTGCGGCGGTCGATGCCGGAGCGGGTGACCCGCATCGCGTCCGGCATCGCGGAGGGGCTGGGCTGCCGCGCGGAGGTGGTCGTGAAGCCGGGGAACCCCGCGGTCATCAACGACGCCGGGGTGGCGGAAATCGCGCGCCGCGCCGCGCTGCGCGTGCTGTCCGCGGACAAGGTGGTGATCCCGGAGGCGACGATGGGCGGCGAGGACATGGCGGTCTACTTCGAGCGGACGCCGGGTTGCTTCGTCTTCGTCGGATCGG
>JANMPI010000257.1:0-8198 GCA_031369785.1 Acidobacteriota bacterium | reverse complement strand
CGCGAGCGGGGCAGCGAGCTCTGGGCCCTGCGCGCGTTCCGCGAGCTCGACGACGCCCTCCTCGACCTCCGCTTCAACCACCCCGAGATCGGCGTCCTCGTCCTGAAGACGGCCGGTGACGCGGCGCGCGTGCTGGCGGTCGACGCCGCGCTCGCGCGAGCGGCGGGATTGACTCCCGACGCGAGCGGGGGTCTGGGGGGTGCGCCGGAGCACCCCCCAGCTCAACCGGACTGGTTCGTCTCCGAGGTCCTCCATCACATGAAGCGCGTGCTGAAGCGCCTCGACCTCACGGCGCGAAGCCTGCTCGCCGTCATCGACCGGGACTCGTGCTTCGCGGGGTCGCTCTTCGAGCTGGCGCTCGCCGCCGACCGGTCTTACATGCTGGCGGCGGACGAGGGGCCGAAGATCGCGCTCTCGGTCCTGAACGGCGGCGCGCTCCCGATGTCGAACGGCCTCTCGCGAATGCAGACGCGCTTCCTCGGCCGCGACGCGGCGATCGAGGTCGGCGCCGCATTCGACGGCGGGGAGGCGCTCGCCGCCGGCCTGGTCACGTTCGCCCCCGACGACATCGACTGGGAGGACGAGGTCCGCCTCGCCATCGAGGAGCGGTCGAGCATCTCCCCCGACGCCCTCACCGGCATGGAGGCGAACCTCCGCTTCGCCGGACCGGAGACCATGGAGACCAAGATCTTCGGCCGCCTCTCCGCGTGGCAGAACTGGATCTTCCAGCGGCCGAACGCGGTGGGGGAGAAGGGCGCCCTCACCCTTTACGGCCGCCCCGAGCGGGCCCGTTTCAACTGGACCAGGACCTAGGGAACCAATCATGTCCAACGTCGACCTCACCGCCAAGATCCCGAACAACGTCGACCTCTCGCAGGACAAGCGGCTGCTGCGCGCCCTCGAGCAGTGGCAGCCCGACTACCTGAAGTGGTGGGGAGAGATGGGGCCGACGGATTTCCAGGACAAGGAGATCTGGCTCCGCACCGCGGTCTCCGTCGACGCCGAGGGCTGGGCCAACTTCGACTACGTGAAGATGCCCGACTACCGCTGGGGCATCTTCCTCGCCGACCCCGTGCCCGATCGCCGCATCGGCTTCGGCGACAACATCGGCCAGCCGGCCTGGCAGGTCGTCCCCGGCGAGCACAGGAACGTCCTGCGGCGCCTGATCGTCACCCAGGGCGACACCGAGCCCGCGAGCGTCGAGCAGCAGCGCCTGCTCGGCCACACCGCGCCCAGCCTCTACGACCTGCGCAGCCTCTTCCAGGTGAACGTGGAAGAGGGCCGCCACCTGTGGGCGATGGTGTACCTCCTGCACAGCCAGTTCGGGCGCGACGGCCGCGAGGAGGCGGAGGAGCTGCTGCAGCGGAGGAGCGGCAACCCCGACAAGCCCCGCATCCTCGGCGCCTTCAACGCGCCGGTGGACAACTGGCTCGACTTCTACATGTTCACGATGTTCACGGACCGCGACGGAAAGTACCAGCTGCTCGCCCTCGCGGAGAGCGGGTTCGATCCGCTCTCGCGGACCACACGCTTCATGCTGACCGAGGAAGCCCACCATATGTTCGTGGGCGAGACGGGCGTCGAGCGCATCGTCCAGCGCAGCGCCGAGCTCATGAAGCAGGACCCGAACGAGGACGTCCGCGCGCAGGGCGGCATCCCCATCGACATGGTGCAGCGCTACCTGAACCTGTGGTTCGCGCTGTCGCTCGATCTCTTCGGGGGCGAGATCTCGAGCAACGCGGCATCCTTCTTCGCAAACGGGCTGAAGGGCCGCTACAAGGAAGACTCCTACGCGGACCACACCGCGCTCGAGGAGACGTACCGCATGGTCGTCCCCAGGGACGGCGCGGTGGCCGAAGAGGACGTCCCGCTGCGGAACGCGATGAACGAGGTCCTCCGCGACGCGTACGTGGAGGACTGTCAGCGCGGCGTCGATCGCTGGAACAAGCGGCTCGCGGAAGCCGGCGTGGCGCCGCGGCTCCGCCTCCCTTCGAAGCGCTTCTCCCGCCACATCGGCCTCTATGCCGGGATGCCCTTCGACATGGAGGGCGCGCTCCTCTCCCGCGAGGATTGGGAAAAGAAAAAGGGCGAGTGGCTGCCGACGGAGGAGGATCGCGCCTACGTAGCGACGCTGCAGAAGCCGGTGACCGGGCCCGGGCAGATCGCGAACTGGATCGGCCGCCCCGCCCGGGGGATCAAGGGCCTGCCCTTCGAGTACGAGTACGTGAGGCTCGACTAGCGGGGGCTGGTGGCCGCCGCCGTTTGCGTCGCCCGCGGCGGCGCCACGGCCGCGCGGGAGCGGCTGCCGGCCGCGAAGTAGCCCGCGCGGTGGCGAAGCACGAGACCGCCGCGCCCGGACTGCACGACCACCTTCCGCCACTTGCCGTCCCGGCGCATGTTGCTCGAAACGTAGCCGAGGCTGTACTGCGTGCTCAGCTCGCGCGCGATTCGGTCGTACACGCCGTCCAGCTCGCCGAGCCCGCGCGGGAAGAACGGCTGGCCGCCGGTCTCCCCGGTGAGCGCGGTCAGGAAGTAGCGCGCCCGCCCGTTGTCGTCGGCCGCGTTCGGTCGCGTGGCCGCGATGCCGAGGCCGACCGCGTACACCGTGACCTCGGCTCGGCGGGCCGCGTCCAGCACCTGGTCGTCGCTCAGCAGCGACGTGGTGTCCGCGCCGTCCGAAAGAAGCACGACGGCGCGCTTGCGCACCGCGCCTCCCGCGGGCTGCCGGGCGAGGTCGTGGAGCGAAAGGTACACCGCGTTGTACAAACCGGTGGCGCCCTCGGGATGGATGGAATGGATGGCCGTCCCCAGGAGAGCCTGGTCGGACGTGAAGTCCTGGACCACGGAGTGCCGGTGGTTGAAGCGGACGATCTGGGCCTCGTCGATCGGCCGCAGGGCATGGACGAGGCGCAGGGCGGCGGCTTGGACGAGGGCCATGCTGGGCTGCATCGACAAGGAGCAGTCGATGAGGAGCGAAACCGAGACCGGCGCCTGCTGCTGCGCGAAGACGGCGACCTGCTGGGGGACGCCGTCTTCGAGGATCGTGAAATCCTTCCGGCCCAGATCGGTAACATACCGGCGGCCGGCATCCGCGACCGAGACGCTCAGGTTCACCATCTCGACGTCGGCCCCGAACGACGGCAGCGGGCGGTGCTCCGGCCCGGCTCCGCTCGTTCCCGGTCCGGCCGCCGTCACCGCGACCGCCATCAGCGCCGCCGCCGTCCGCCGTCCCAGCCTCACGTCGCGCCTCCCATCCGTTCGCGAAAGCAAGCTTCGTGCCTACGCGAAGAACCTCCGGGCCTTGGCCAGCCCGCGCCGCAGCCCCGCATCGAGGCCGAGCGCGTGAATCTCGTCCCAGCCGAACCAGCGCAAAGCGTTGGTTTCTTTCGCCGACCGTAACAGCTCCACCGACGACTCCGCCATGACCGCATACCGGAGGTCGAGGTGGAGGTGCGCCGGCTCCGTGCCCCGAGCGGGGATCTGGTGCACGTCGACGTCCATCGGCCGTGGGGCTTCGGGGTGCAGGCGCAGCTCGGCGATCCCCGTCTCCTCGCGCGCCTCGCGCAGCGCGACCGTCTCGCCGTCCGACTCCCCGGGCTCGCCGTGGCCCCCGGGCTGCAGCCAGCGGTCCAGCTTGCGGTGGTGGAGCAACAGCACCCGGTTCCCGTCCGACGAAAGGATGAAGGCGCTCGCGGTCAGGTGCGCATGCGGGATCGCGCGGTCGAAGGGGCGATCGTGAGCGTTGACGAAGGCGACGATCGCGGCGAGGTGCGCCGTCTCGTCGGCGTCCTCGGGACGATGCCGGACCAGCTGGTCCACGAGGCGCATCGACGGCGATTGTACGCCTCTAGTTCGCCCTCGCGAACGCCCGCCGGCGGACGAGCGTCATCGCCGTCGCGGCGTCGACGGGGCGCGAGTAGAGAAAGCCCTGCGCGTACTCGCAGCCCAGGCGCCGCAGCTGCAGCGCCTGGTCGGCGGTCTCGACGCCTTCCGCGATCACGTCCATGCCGAGGTTGTGGGCGAGCATGACGATCGTGCGGACGATCTCGAGGTTCTGCATCGTGGCGTCGAGGCGGGAGACGAAGGACTGATCGATTTTCAGCGTGTCCACCGGGAACTGGTGGAGGTAGCTCAAGGACGAGTACCCGGTCCCGAAGTCGTCGATGGAGAGCTGGATCCCGAGCGCCTTCAGCTCGCCGAGCACGTGGCGGGCGGCGGGGCCGCTCTCCATGACCGCGCTTTCCGTGACCTCCAGCCGCAGGCAGTCGGGCCGCGTGCCGGCGGCGGAGAGGGCCTCGCGCACGTTGCCGACGAGATCGGGCTGGTTGAACTGGCGGCTCGAGAGGTTGGCGCTCACCGGGACCGGCGCCGGCCAGTCCTTGTTGTCGGTCCAGGCGCGGATCTGCCGGCACACCTCGCCCAGCACCCATTGGCCGAGGGGGACGATCAGCCCGGTCTCCTCCGCCATGGGGATGAACTCCTGCGGCTCGATCTGCCCGCGCTCGGGATGCATCCAGCGCACGAGCGCCTCGAACCCGGCGATGCGGCCGTCGGGCAGGGCGACGATCGGCTGGTAGTGGAGGATCAGCTCGCCGCGCTCGATGGCGCGGCGCAGCTCGGATTCCATCCGCAGCGTGGCCACCGCGTGGGTGTGCATCGCGGAGTCGAAGACCTCGTAGCGGGCGCGGCCGAGCGACTTCGCGCGATACATGGCGTTGTCGGCGTCGCGCAGCAGGTCCTCGGGGCGGGCGTACCCCGAGCCGGCGTAGGCGATGCCCATGCTCGCGGTGGCGAAGAGCTCCTGCCCCTGGAGGCGGAAGGGCACCGCCAGCTCCCTCTGCACGCGCTCCGCCACCCGCGTGGCCTGCCCTGCGTGCCCGATGTCCTCCAGCAGCATCGTGAACTCGTCGCCGCCGAAGCGCGCCACCGTGTCGCCGGGGCGGAGGCAGCCTTCGAGCCGGCGCGCGATCGCCTTCAGCAGCTCGTCGCCCGCGGTGTGGCCCAGGCTGTCGTTCACGATCTTGAAGCGGTCGACGTCCAGGAAGACGACGGCCAGCCGGTACGCTTCCGAGCGCTTCGCCCGGCGGATCGCGTTCCGCAGGCGGTCCATGAAGAGAGCGCGGTTGGGAAGCTCCGTCATCGCATCGTGGAACGCGTCGTGGAGGAGCTGCTGCTCGTCCTGCTTGCGCTTGCTGATGTCGGTCTGCGATCCGGCCATGCGCGCGGGATGGCCGTCCTCGCCGCGGACCGCGACCCCGCGGGAGAGCATCCAGCGGTAGGCGCCATCGCGGCCGCGCAGGCGGTACTCGCACTCGAAGTGATGGGTCTTGCCCTCGAGGTGGGCGGTGATGCGCCGGCGCACCCGGTCGATGTCGTCGGGGTGCACGCGGCCCAGCCACTCCTCGACGTCGGGCCGCACTTCGTCCTCCGCCAGGCCGAGCATCGCCTTCCAGCGCCGCGAGTAGTGGACGGTGCCCGCCACCACGTCCCAGTCCCAGAGGCCGTCGTTCGAGCCGCGGGCGGCCAGCGCGTAGCGCTCCTCGCTCACCCGCAGCGAGGCCTCGCGCTCCTTGACCTTCAGGACCATGTGCTGCATCCCGAGGAGCAGGCGGCCCACTTCGTCGCGGGAGGTGACGGTGACCTCGGGCAGGCGGTCCAGGGCGACGTCGTTGGCCACCCGCACCGCCTCCGTCAGCTGCGTGGTCAGCGAGCGCGTCACGCTGTACGACAGCGTCGCGAGGACGACGAGGCAGATGAGCGTGATGCCGGCGATGACGGCCATCGACCGGCGATGGTTGCTCCGCGCGGTGGCGAACCCCCCCTGCATCTCCGCGCGCTGGCGCTCCGTGAACAGCTGCACGCGCGAGCGCAGCGCGTTGTAGTCGACGCGCATCTTCTCGAGGTCCACGGCGAGGTGCTTGCCCGTCTCGCCCGCGATCATGCGCTCGGTGACGGGACGCGCGCCCGAGTAGTAATCCCAGAGCGCGGTCTCGAGCGCGTTCAGCTCGGCGGGGTCGAGCACCGCGTTGCTCCGCCCCGATCGCAGTCGGCCGAGGAAGGCGTCGCGCGCGGCGTCGGTCTGCTGCAGCATCCCCGCGTCGGCCACCGCCGCTGAATCCTGCAGCCCGCGCTGCAGCTTCTCGAGGCTCGTCTCGAGGTCGCGCCCGAGCTCGAGGCCCGCGCTGTGCCCCTGCTCGATGCGCTCGGTGAGGCGGGCATTGCTCGCGCCGGCCCAGTACGTCATGGCCACGATCAGCAGGAAGGCGACGCCCGCGACGGCGGGCATGAGGACGATCTTCTGCGAGAACCTGAGGTTCTCGAGCATCACCGCACCGGGGCGGGGGCCGGGGCGGGGGCCGACGCGCGCCGCGGGCGCGGGTCGACGACGTCGACGATCTTCACGCCGTGGAGCACGACCTCGTCCGAGACGTAGCCGATGGCGGCAGGGTCGCTCCGCACGATGGCCAGCACGTCCTCTTCGGTCGCGACCTCCGGCGGCGGCGCGGACTCGCCGGAGAACACCATCTGCTGCCAGTACTTCTTGATCGCGGAGGCGGACCGCCGGTGGATGTCGCGGGAGAACGCTTCCCGCGCCGGCGCGCTCTCCACGAGGTCGACGGGCGCCGCGGCCCGGCCATCGGCCCAACGCGTCATCTTCTTCAGGAAGAGCCGCGAGACCTCGTCACGGCGCATCGTGTCGGACGGATTGTCGGGATGGACGACGATCCAATAGCGCGGCTCGGCGGAGATTGCGGCCGGGCCTCCGGCGAAGACCGAGAGGGATCCCGCGAGAAGGAAGAGCCCACGGCGACTTAGGCAGGCCAGGCTCATCGAATGCACGAGGATCGCATATTCCGACCCCCGTGGGTCAGCCCTGGATCAGGCGGCCGATTCCGCGACCGGCCCCGCGGCATCCGCCTCGAGGAGTTCGAGCGGCGCCATCCCCTCCGCGGTTCGATCGCGGCCGATGCGGAAACGATCGGCCGAGGCGGGCAGGAGCTGGATGTCCCTGGCGAGCCCGAGCGCGGCCATGGTCCGGATGAGCGCCCACGTGGCGTCGACCTCCCACCACTCGTGGCCGTGGCGCGCCGAGCGCTGGAACGCATGATGGTTGTTGTGCCAGCCCTCGCCCCAGGCCACGAGCCCAACCCACCAGCAGTTGGTCGAGCCCTCGGGCGTGTCGTAGGTGCGATAGCCGAAGGTGTGCGCGGCCGAATTCACGAACCAGGTCGCGTGCAGGCCGACGACCAGGCGGACGAAGATGCCCCAGACCACGAGCGGCCAGCCGGCGATGGCGTAGAAGATCAGGCCGAGGACGATGTTCGGCAGGACGTGGACCTTGTTGAGGAACCGGTGCACGGGGTCTGCCACCAGCTCGGGCGCGTAGCGATCCTCGACCGTCTTGTTGTCGATGCTCATCTCGCAGACGATCCAGCCCATGTGGCTCCACCAGAAGCCGTCGCGCGGGGTATGGATGTCCTTGCCCGGGCGGTCCGACATCGTGTGGTGGTAGCGATGCCGCGCGACCCACGTGATCGCGCCGCCCTCGGCCGCGAGCATCCCGAAGAACGTCATCAGGTACTCGAGGGGCTTGGACACCACGTAGCCACGGTGCGTGAGCAGGCGGTGGAACGTGGCGCAGATGCCGACCGAAGCGGTCAGCCAGTAGAGGAAGAGGAAGGCAAAGGCGGCGGGCCAGGAGAACTGGGAGAAGGCGAACAACGCGCCCACGTGGATGGCGCCGAAGTACGCGACGTTCACCCACTCGAATTTCTTGTCGTTCCAGGTCAGGGTCAAGGGCAGGCCTCCTCGCACGAGTGCACAACGAAACTAGCATCCGTGCTCGGGGGCGTATGTCACAGATTCGTAATACTTAGCCCCCAACGAAAGTGAAGACGGCGACATCCGGCGGAGCCCACGTCCGCACGGGAACCAGGCTCCCGCCGACCCCCCGGGAGACGAACAGCTCGAGGCCGTCCACGTCGTGGAAGCCCCACGGGTAGAGGCGGCCCATGGGGCTCGACATGATGAGGGGCTTGCCGCCGGGGAGCGCCAGATGGCCCCCGTGGGTATGACCGCACATCATGAAGCGCACGCCCTTCCCGCGGAGCCAGGAAACGCCGTCCGGGGAATGGCAGATCGCGATCTTCACCGACGCGTCCGCGACCTCGGCCAGAGCTTTGTCCACCGCCCTCTCC
>JANMPI010000452.1:0-11171 GCA_031369785.1 Acidobacteriota bacterium | reverse complement strand
GGCGCTCGGGTTCGCCGCCGTCTCGAGCGCGGCGGGCACGACCTACGCCGTCGACACCGGGAAGAGCTCGGTCCGCATCCACGTGGGGAAGAGCGGCGCGTTTTCGTTTGCCGGACACCGGCACGAGGTTGAGGCCCCGGTCTCGGGAACGGTCACCGCCGATGCGGCGAGCCTTTCGTCGTCCATCGTCGATCTCACCTTCGCCGCCGCGCGCCTGCGCGTGCTCGCGGACGGCGAGCCCGCGGGCGACGCGCCGAAGGTGGAAGAGGTCATGCAGGGCTCGAAGGTGCTCGACGTCGCCCGCTTCCCCGACGTCCGCTTCCGGTCGAAGACGGTCAGCGGGCAGGCCGTGTCCGGCGGAAGGTACGACCTCCGGATCGTCGGGGAACTGAGCCTGCACGGCGTCACGCGGGAGATGACGGTTCCCGTCACGGTCACCGTCGAGGGCCGCACGCTCACCGCGTCCGGGCGCGCGACCGTGCGCCAGGATCAATTCGGGATGACGCCGGTCAGCGCCGGAGGAGGCACCGTGAAAGTGGCCAACGACGTCGAGATCGATCTCCGCATCGTGGCCGAGCAGCGATGAGGCGCCGATGGCTGATCGCGGCCTATGCTCTCGCCGCCGCCGCCTGCGGGGCGAAGGCGCACCTGCCCGTCTCCGCGGGCACGGGGCCGCATCCGACCCTGCCGCCTCCCGATCACGCGCTCATCCCGCTGGTCAACGTCGTCACCGCGAAGGGCTGGTCGCCGGGCGCCACGCCGGTGGCGGCGAAAGGCACGGCGGTCAACGCCTTTGCGGGCGGGCTGCAGCACCCGCGATGGCTGTACGTGCTTCCGAACGGGGACGTGCTGGTCGCGGAGACCAACGGGCCGCCGCGGCCCGAGAACAACAAGGGGATCAAGGGATGGTTCTTCAACCACTTCCAGAAAAAGGCGGGCGGGGCGGCGCCGAGCGCGAACCGGATCACGCTGCTGCGCGACGCGGACGGGGACGGCGTCGCGGAGACGCGCGCGGTGTTCCTGTCCGGGCTCACGTCGCCTTTCGGCATGATGCTGGTCGGCAACGTGCTGTACGTGGCCAACACCGACGCGCTGGTGCGCTTTGCCTATGACGCCGGGCAAACGCAGATCGCCACCGCCGCGACGAAGGTCACTGATCTCCCCGGCGGTCCCCTCAACCATCACTGGACCAAGAACGTCGTGGCCTCCGCCGACGGCTCGAAGCTGTACGTCGCGGTGGGCTCGAACAGCAACGTGGCCGAGAACGGAATCGCAAAGGAGGACGAGCGGGCCGCGATCTGGGAAGTGGACGCGGCCAGCGGGACCCATCGCGTCTTTGCGTCGGGGCTGCGCAACCCGGTGGGCATGGCCTGGGAGCCCGAGAGCGGCGCGCTGTGGACCGCGGTCAACGAGCGCGACGAGCTGGGGAGCGACCTCGTGCCCGACTACATGACCGCCGTGCGCGACGGAGCCTTCTACGGCTGGCCCTACAGCTACTACGGCCAGCATCTCGACTCCCGGGTCAAGCCCCCACGCCCGGACCTGGTGGCCAAGGCGATTGCCCCCGACTACGCGCTCGGAGCCCACACCGCGTCCCTGGGATTGGCCTTCGCGCGGGAGATGGCCTTGCCGGCGCCTTTCACGCACGGCGTCTTCGTGGGCCAGCACGGGTCGTGGAACCGCAAGCCGCGCAGCGGCTACAAGGTCATCTTCGTCCCCTTCACCGCCGGCCGCCCGTCGGGCGACCCGGTGGACGTCCTCACCGGGTTCGTCGACGCGCGGGGAAATGCGATGGGCCGCCCGGTCGGTGTCGCGGTCGACGGGCGCGGGGCGCTGCTGGTCGCGGACGACGTCGGCAACACCGTCTGGCGCGTGACCAGCGCCGCCGACCCCTCTCCCGCGCGCACGATGCCCTAGCGCCGCCGGGGGCAAGCGGTGCCGCGCGGGTCATCGGGCTACAATCCCCGCCGGTGAACTACGCCTTCCTGATCGACAACCGCCGCTGCATCGGCTGCCACGCGTGCTCCGTCGCCTGCAAGGCCGAGCACGAGGTGCCGCTCGGCGTCGCGCGGACGTGGGTGAAGTACATCGAGAAGGGCGTGTTCCCCGACACCCGACGCACTTTCCAGGTCACCCGCTGCAACCACTGCGAGGATGCGCCCTGCGTCGAGATCTGCCCGACCACGGCGCTCTTCCAGCGGCGCGACGGGATCGTCGACTTCGACGGCGGGCGCTGCATCGGCTGCAAGGCCTGCATGCAGGGCTGCCCGTACGACGCGCTCTACATCGATCCCCAGACGGAGACGGCGGCCAAGTGCAACTTCTGCCCGCACAAGATCGAGGTGGGGCTGGAGCCGCCGTGCGTGACGGTGTGCCCGACGCAGGCGATCGTGGCCGGCGATCTCCACGATCCCGCGAGCCGCATCTCGCAAATGGTCGGACGCATTCCCCTCCAGGTGCGGAAGCCGGAGAAGGGGACGCGGCCCAAGGTCTTCTACGTCGACGGCGATGCGGATTCGCTCGTGCCGAGCGCGGCCCCGCCCCCCGAGTCCTACATGTGGGCGAGCGCGCCCCAGGCCGCGTCGTTGGTCGCCGGCGCCGGTGGCGATGGCGGCGGGCCGCGGCGGACGTACGGCGTGAAGGAGCAGCACCGCAACTCGTGGGGCTGGAAGGTGTCGGCCTATCTGTGGACGAAGTCGATCGCGGCCGGCGCGTTCCTCGTGCCGGCGGTGCTGGCGATGCTCGATCCGTGGCGGGCGGGCACGCCGCTGGCCGCCATCGTCCTCGCGACCCTCGCCCTCGCCGTCACCGGCATCCTGCTCGTCTGGGACCTGCGCCAGCCGAAGCGATTCCTCTGGACGCTGACCCGCCCGCAGTGGCGTTCGTGGCTCACCCGCGGCTCGTACATCATCGCCGCCTACGGCGCGCTGCTCGGCCTGCACCTCGTCCTCGGCTTCCTCGGGCGTCCGATGCCGCGGATGCTCACCGGCCTCACCGTGCTGCTCGCCGCTGGCACCGCCGTCTACACGGCGTTCCTCTTCGGGCAGTCGAAGGGGCGCGACCTCTGGCAGTCCGCGCTCGTCGGGCCGCACCTGATCGTGCAGGCCGTGACCGCGGGCGCGGCCGTCTTCCAGCCCTCGTGGCTGCTCGTGCTCCTGCCCGTGAACGGCCTCCTCGTCGCCGCCGAGGTCTGGGGCCACCATCAGACGGAGGACGCGCGCCGCGCCGCGCGCCTCATCCAGGACGACCCGCGGTTCTCCACCGGGGTGCTCGCGGCCGGCCATCTCGTGCCGCTGACCTTGCTGTGGGGCGGATCGATGTCCGCCTTCGCCGCGGCCCTCGCCGGGGCCCTCACCCTCTTCGGGCTCCTCGCCTGGGAGCATCTCTACGTGCAGGCGCCACAGCGGATTCCCCTCGCGTGACGGAGGACGGCCGGTGACCATCGAGCGGCTGACCGAAGGAAGCGGGCTGCAACCCTACCCGCCCGAGGAGAAGTGGGACGACTACCGCGAGTACGACCCGCGGATGTGGCCGCGGCGCGTCGAGCGGCGCTACATGCTGGTCCCCACCATCTGCTTCAACTGCGAAGCCGCCTGCGGCCTCCTCGCCTACGTCGACAAGGACCGGATGCGGGTGCGGAAGTTCGAGGGGAACCCGCTCCACCCCGCGTCGCGCGGCCGCAACTGCGCGAAGGGGCCGGCCACCATCAACCAGATCAACGACCCGGAGCGGATCCTCTACCCGCTGCGCCGCGACGGCCCGCGCGGCGGCGGCAAGTGGCGCCGCGTGACGTGGGACGAGGTGCTGGACGAGATCGGGGGACGGATCCGCAAGGCCTTCCTCGAAGGCCGCAAGAACGAAATCATGTACCACGTCGGGCGACCGGGCCACGAGCGCACGATGGACCGGATCCTGAAGGCGTGGGGGATCGACGGTCACAACTCCCACACCAACGTGTGCTCGGCCTCGGCGCGGCTCGGGTACGCGCTGTGGTCGGGCTTCGACCGCCCGAGCCCCGATCACGCGCGCGCGCGCTTCATCCTGCTGCTGTCGTCGCACCTGGAGTCGGGGCACTACTTCAATCCCCACGCGCAGCGGATCATCGAAGGGAAGCTCGCGGGCGCCAAGCTCGCGGTGATGGACCCGCGGCTCTCCAACACCGCGTCCATGGCCGACGTCTGGATGCCGACGTATCCGGGCAGCGAGGCGGCCGTCCTGCTGGCAATGGCGAAGATCCTCCTCGACGAGGGACTGGCCGACCTCGAGTACCTGGAGAAGTGGACGAACTGGCAGGAGTACATGGCCGACCGCCAGCCGGGGACGGAGCCGACGTTCGCCAACTTCGTCACCGCCTTGAAGGCGCACTACGCGGAGTTCACGCCCGAGTACGCCGAGGCCGAGAGCGGCGTGCCGAAGGCGCAGATCATCCACGTTGCGCGTCTCATCGGCGCGGCGCGGGGCGCATTCGCCTCGCACGTGTGGCGCGGGGCGGCCAGCGGCAACGAGGGCGGCTGGCAGGTCGCGCGCGCGCTGCAGTTCCTGACCGTGCTGACCGCGAGCGTCGGCACCGCCGGCGGCACCTCGCCCCACGGGTGGAACAAGTACAAGCCCGTCTTCTGGGACGAGCCCCCCGGCCAGAAGGAATGGAACGAGCTCCTGTTCCCGCGCGAGTGGCCGCTCAGCCACTACGAGATGTCCTTCCTGCTGCCGCACATGCTGAAGGAAGGGCGCGGCAGGCTCGACACCTACTTCACCCGCGTCTACAACCCCGTCTGGACCAACCCCGACGGGATGACGTGGATGGAAGTGCTGAAGGACGAGTCGCTGGTCGGGCTCCATGCTGCGCTCACCCCGACGTGGAGCGAGACCGCCGCCTTCGCGGACTACGTGCTGCCCATGGGCCACGGCGGCGAGCGCCACGACATCCAGAGCCAGGAGACGCAGTCCGGACGCTGGGTGAGCTTCCGCCAGCCCGTCCTGCGCGCGGCGCGGGAGCGAATGGGGGAGACCTTCCGCTACACGTGGGAGACGAACCCCGGCGAGGTCTGGGAAGAGGACGAGTTCTGGATCGAGCTCAGCTGGCGGATCGATCCCGACGGCGCTCTCGGCATCCGCCATTTCTTCGAATCGCCGTACGAGGCCGGGAAGAAGCTCACCGTTCACGAGTACTACCGGTGGATATTCGAGAACGCCGTCCCCGGTCTTCCCGCGGCGGCGGCGGCGGAAGGCCTCACGCCCTTCGACTACATGTCGCGCAAGGGCGCGTACCTCATCGAGCCCGACGTCCGCGGCCTGCAGGAGAAGCCCGCGACCGCCCCGGCCGGAGTCGAGATCGACGGCGCGCAGGTGGCGGGGTTCCCGACGCCGTCACGCAAGCTCGAGATCTATTCTCGGACGATGGTCGACTGGGGCTGGGGCGACCAGGCCATGCCGGGGTACATCAAGAGCCACATCCATCCCGAGGCGCTGGCCCGTGACAAGGGCGAGATGGTCCTCCTGCCGACCTTCCGGCTGCCCACCCTCATCCACACCCGCAGCGGGAACGCGAAATACCTGAACGAGATTTCCCATCGCAATCCCCTCTGGGTGCATACGTCGGACGCCGAGCGCCTGGGCCTGCGGACGGGCGACCTCGTCCGCGTGACCACCGAGATCGGGTACTTCGTGAATCGCGTCTGGGCGACGGAGTCGATCGCGCCCGGGATCGTCGCCTGCTCGCATCACCTCGGCCGCTGGCGCGTGAACGCGGGCGAAGGGAGCCGATGGTCGACGCCGATGGTCCAGTTCCGGAAGGTCGAGGGCGGCACGCTGCTCCGGCAGGTGGAGGCCCTCGGCCCCTTCGAGAGCGCTGATCCCGACTCCAGCCGCATCTGGTGGAGCGACGGCGGCGTGCACCAGAACCTGACCTTCGCCGTGCACCCCGATCCGATCTCCGGCATGCACTGCTGGCACCAGCGCGTCGTCGTGGGCCGCGCGCCGGCCGCCGACGTTTACGGCGACGTTTACGTGCAGGCCGGACGGTCGATGGAGGTCTACCGCGAATGGCTGGCGCGGACGAAGCCGGCGCCGGGGCCGAACGGCCTGCGGCGGCCGCTGTGGCTCGACCGGCCGCTGCGTCCCGCGCCGGAGATGTTCACGATCCGGGACTAGGGCGTGGTGGAGGTGCCGGCAGGGGCAGGAGCGCCCGCGGCCCACACCCAGGCTTGACGGGCGTGGTGCAGCGCGCGCTCAGGCAAATCGGGGATGGCAAGCCAGGCCGCGCCCACCACCACCGTCTTCACGGCGTACACGATCGCGATCGTCTTCAACGCCCGCCGGCTGATCAATCGCGTCCCTTCGATGCCGCCGTGACCGCGAGCGCGATCACGGCCGCTGATCCCAGGAGTATTCCGGATGTCCCGCGCCCGGCGATGCCCGCCGTCGCGACCAACGCCGCCACCACCGCCACGACACTGCCTGTCAAAAGGATCCCCTTGGTCACCACGCTCGCCCTCGCGTGCGATTCCTAGCACGCGCCGTGCCAGCTTCCGCGCGGCGCCGATACGCGTAAACAGGCGTGAACGCGGCGCGTGGCGTGGCGCGCCGGTCACGCATGGCGTAGCCACCGAGCCACGCTTGGATCGCGGCGCCGGCCGGCTGGATCGCGGCACCCGCGTCAGCCGGCGGCGGGAAGGATGACCCGGAACGACGTCCCCTTGCCGGCGGCGCTCGTGAGCTCGATCCGGCCTCCGTGCCGCTCGACGATCATGAGGACCGTCGCCAGCCCGAGGCCGGTGCCCTTTCCTTCGGTTTTCGTTGTAAAGAACGGCTCGTAGATCGCGGAATGGATCTCCGCGGGGATGCCGTGGCCGGTGTCGGAGACGACGATTTCGACGTTCTCCTCGCGCGCCGTGGAGGCGACGGTCAGCGTGCCGCCGCCCTCCATCGCGTGCACCGCATTGACCACCAGGTTGATGAGCGCGATCTCCAGCTGGTTGGACACCCCGCTCACCGCGGGTTGGGACGGCGCCAGCTGCTTCTGCAGCGTCACCCCTCCGCGCAGGATCTGGTAGTGGCAGAGCTCGAGCACATGCTCGATCACGTCGTTCACGGAGACGCGCACCGCCGCTTCGTGGGCGGGACGGGAGAAGGCGAGGAGGCTCTGGGCGAGGCCCTTCAGCCGATCGGCGCCGCGGCCGATCGAAGCCAGCATGGCCTGCTGGGGAGGGGTCAGCGACTGGGCCTGGATGAGCTCGAGGTTGCCCATGATGTAGGTGAGCGGCGTGTTCAGCTCGTGGGCGATCCCGGCCGCCATCTGGCCGATGGTGGCCAGCTTCTCCGACTGGAGAATCCGCCGCTGGGCCTCGCGCAGCTCCCGGATCGTCGCCTGCTCGCGCTCGAACAGCTGCGCGTTCTCGATGGCGAGGGCCGCGTGATGGGCGAGCGCCTCCGAGATCCGGAGGCTGTCCGCGCTCACCGGGGCGGAGGTCTCCGGGTTGTCGACGTAGATCGCGCCCAGGGCGCGGCCCCCGGCGGCGTCGGCGGCGACCCGCCGCAAGCGCAGCGGAATGCAGACGATCGTGCGCAGGTCCAGGAGGATCACACTGCGGGCCGCGCCCAGTGACGGGTCGGCGACCGCATTGCCGGTCGCCACCGTCTGGCCGGTCCGGAGCGCCTTCGTCACCACCGAGCCGGACAGCCCCGTCACGTCCGGAAGCGGGATGGTCTCCCCGTCGCGACGGCGCGCCACCCGCACGTGCAGCCCGCCGACCGGGTCCGCGCCCCTCTGATCCGGAGGCGGCTCGGCGAGGAGGAGGAACCCGCGCTCCGCCCGCGTGATGCGCATGAGCGCGTCCACCACCTGCTCCAGGACCTGGCTCAGGACGAGCGTGGAGTTGAGCGCCTTCACGAGCGACAGGAGGAGCTGCTGCTGCTCCACCCAGGGGAACTCCGCCGCCGCCCCCGTCGACTGGCCGTCGGGCCCGATGATCGAGAACTGGAGCGTCACGTTCCCGAGCTGCAGCTGAGCGCCATCGGCGAGCTCCGCGCGCTTCACCCGCACCGCGTCCACGTACACGCCGTGGAGGCTGCCCATGTCCTCGATGAAGAAGGCGCCGTCCTGTTGGTCTATCCGCGCGTGCGCCTTGGTGATGGTGGGATGGGGGAGGCTCAGGTCGTTGTGGCGGCCGCGCCCGATGGAATAGGCGCGGCCGGCGAGAAGGAACGTCTTCCCGGGGACGTCTCCACGTGTCACGTCGAGCTGCGCCACCGCCAGCGCGGCGCCGCACTGCGCGCATCGCCGGGCCCCGGGGGCGTTGGACCCGTCGCACCTTGGGCACTGCATGAGGGAACGGTGATGATGCCCGATGGCCCCCGAACATTCAACGGACGGCGGGTGCGTTACGATGCCGCGTGCGCCGCGACACAAACGCACGCGCGGCCCTCACGGCCCTGGCGTGGCCGTTGCTCGTCGTAGCCGCCGCTCACGTTCCCGCCGCGGTCTCGATCCTGCCCGCCCTCGCCGTCGCGCGCGGGCCGATGGGCGCAATCGCGATGGCGGTCGGACTCGCAGTGGCGGTGGCGCGCGGCTGGCCGCACCCGCGCGCGCGGGTGGCCGCGGTCTCCGTCTCGCCGGCCGCCCTCTGCGCCGCCGCCGCCGTCTTCTACGTCGCCCTCGGCCTCTGGTACGCCTCCCGGCTGCGGGTGTCGGGCGACGAGCCGCACTACCTGCTGATGGCGCAGAGCCTGTGGCGCGAAGGCGATCTCGACCTCGCCGACAACCTGGCCCGCGAGGACTGGCGCGAGAACACGCCGGGGCCCGTGCTGCCGCATTTCGGTGCGCCGCGAGCCGATGGGCGTCCCTTTCCGGCCCACAGCCCGGGGCTGCCGCTGCTCCTCGCTCCGGTGTACGCCGCCGGGGGCCGCCTGCTGTGCGTCGTCGTGCTCGGGCTCATGGCGGCGGGGGTTACGGTGGTCGCCTGGCGCCTGGCGCGCGGTGGGGCGGGTGAACATCCGTCTCTCATCGCGTGGCTCGCGGCTCTCGGCCCGCCGGTGGCGTTCTACTCCTTCCACGTCTATACCGAAGTCCCGTCGGCGCTCGCCGCGGCGGGCGGGCTGGCGCTGCTCCTCGGCGCGCCGTCGGTGACGGCGGCAGTAGGGGCGGGCCTCCTCGCGTCTGCCTTGCCCTGGCTGCACGTGAAGATGATCCCCGCCGCGGCGGCCCTCGGTGTCATCGCGCTGGCGCGCCTGCGCGGCCGACCGCTCGCCGCTTTCGCGGTGGTGAGCGCCGTCGGTGCGGGCGCCTATCTCGCCTACTACCACGCCATCTTCGGCACCGCGTCGCCGCTCGCCCTCTACGGCGGCTTGCCGGTCCACGAGCAGGGATCGCCGGGACGCGCCCTCGTTGGGCTCCTGCTCGATCGTTCCTACGGGCTGCTCTGGCACGCACCGGTCTTCCTGCTCGCCCTGGCGGGGATTCCCGAGGGCGCGCGGCGGCGCCTGTGGCCGCATGCCCTGGTCGCGCTCGCCGTGCTGGCTCCCGTCGTCTGGTGGCGGATGTGGTGGGGCGGTCAGTGCCCGCCGGCGCGGTTCCTCGTTCCGCTCGTCCCCGGTCTCGCGGTGCTCGTGGCCCTGCGGTGCGAGCGCATGGCGGGCCTTGCCCGCTGGCGGTGGACTCTCCCCGCGCTCGGCATCGCGCTCACGCTGTTCGCCATCGCCGCTCCCGGCGACCTGCGACTGCTGAATCGCGGCGACCGGCCCTCGCGCCTCTGGGCCGCGCTCTCCGGGGACGGGGCCGACGTCGGGCGCTACCTTCCGACGCTGGTCGCCGCCGACCCCGCCGAGGACCGGGTGGCGATGGTCTGGGTCGGCGCCGTCCTCGGCCTGCTCGCCCTCGATGCCGCGAGCCGGCGGTCGCCGCGGGTCGATCGGATGTTCGCGGGCACCGCGCTGCCCGTCGTCGTCCTTCTCCTTGCCGGATCCGCCATCGACCACTGGGCGCGGCGCGGAGAGCGCGTTCCTGCGGTATCGTCACCGGAATCGACGAGGAGGTCTCCATGAAGTCGCTCGCGCTCCTGCTCGGCGCGCTTCTATGCGCTGGTTCCACCGGCGCCGCGGACGAAATCCAGACCGGCGGCGTGAAGCTCATCCCCATCACCACGCCGAAGGGGACGTTCCGCGTGTGGACGAAGAAAGTCGGCCGCAGCCCGCGCATCAAGGTGCTGCTCCTCCACGGCGGGCCGGGCGCGACGCACGAGTATTTCGAGGCCTTCGAGAGCTTTCTCCCCGCGGCGGGGGTCGAGTTCTACTACTACGACCAGCTCGGGTCCGCGTTCAGCGACCAGCCCGACGATCCCGCGCTGTGGCAGACCGGGCGCTTCGTAGAGGAGGTCGAGCAGGTCCGCCAGGCTCTCGGCCTCGACAAAACCAATTTCTATCTGCTCGGCCACTCGTGGGGGGGGATCCTCGCCATCGAGTACGCGCTCCAGTACCAGCAGAACCTGAAGGGCCTCGTCGTCTCGAACATGATGGCGAGCATCCCCGCCTACAACGAGTACGCGTCGCGCGTGCTGATGCCGGCCATGGACCAGGCGGCGCTCAAGGAGATCCAGCAGCTCGAGAAGGACAGCAAGTACGACGACCCGCGGTACATGGAGCTGCTGATGCCGCATCACTACGAAAAGCACATCCTGCGCCGGCCGGCCGGCCAGTGGCCCGATCCCGTGAACCGTGCCTTCGCGCGCATCAACAAGAAGATCTACGTCCCGATGCAGGGCCCGAGCGAGCTGGGTGCGAGCGGAAAGCTGCTGCATTGGGATCGCTCCGCCGACCTCGGGAACATCAACGCGCCGACCCTGGTCATCGGCGCGCGCTACGACACGATGGATCCGGAGCACATGAGGTGGATGTCCACGGCCATCCCGCACGCGCGGTTCCTCTTCTGCCCGAACGGAAGCCACATGGCGTTCTACGACGACCAGCGCGTGTACTTCGCGGGCCTCCTCGACTTCATCCGGAGCGTGGACAAATGAAGCCGGTCGTGAAAGGCTGATCATCGGCTGCTCGGTGCTGCTGGTCATCGGTGTCGTAGAGCGGTGACCGGGTCGTGTTGGATGCGATCACCTTTTCACGCTTCCTGCGATGCGCTCCGTGCCTTGACCGTCGCAAGGACCCCGCTCACAACCAGCAGCAGG
>JANMPI010000449.1:0-9976 GCA_031369785.1 Acidobacteriota bacterium | reverse complement strand
ACCCGTAGATCCCGCGATGGCTGTGCAGCTCGTCCACCACCACGTACTTCAGGTTCTCGAAGAGCTTCACCCATTTCGTGTGGTGCGGGAGGATGCCCTTGTGCAGCATGTCGGGGTTGGTGACCACGATGTGCGCGCGGGCGCGGATCGCCTTGCGCGCGTCCTGCGGCGTGTCCCCGTCGTAGGTGAAGGTGCCGATGTCGGCCCCGATGCCTTCGATCGCGCCGTAGAGCTCGGCGAGCTGGTCCTGAGCCAGCGCCTTGGTCGGGAACAGGTACAGGGCGCGCGTGTCGCCGTCCTTCAGGATGCGATCGAGGACGGGCAGGTTGTAGCAGAGGGTCTTGCCGGAGGCCGTCGGCGTCACCACCACGGTGTCGCGCCCCGCCGCGGCCGCGTCGTAGGCCGCGCGCTGATGGGTGTACAAACGCTCCATGCCGCGGGCCTGGAGGGCGGCCAGGAGGCGGGGGTCGAGCTCGTCCGGGAAGTCCGCGTACTGCGCGGGCTGGGCGGGGAAATGGCGCAGCGCGGTCAGCACCGGCTCGGTGCCGAGCGTCTTCTGGATCTCGAGCGCCTTCAGGACGGCGAGCAGCGACGACTCCGAGACGTCGCGGTGTAACGCCAGCTGCTGCCCCAAGGCTCCTCCCCGCGACACGGACGGCGGTGCGTGATGGTCGCCCGCAGCGCGGCCGCGCGAGGTCCAAAGCCGCCCGGGGGCCTGCGCTATGCGCGTGGCACCATCCGCAGCTCGAAAGCCACTCATCTCCCCGGCTCGCTCCGCCGAGATGAATTCGGCTCCGCTCGCTGGTGTTGCTGTCGACGTCTACGCGCGCTGCTTACTGACCGATGGTCTGGATGGTCCAGCCCGGACCGGCCTGGGCGAGACGGAAGGTCTGGCGCATCGCGCGCATGGCCTTGCCGTTGATCGTGTCCCGGCGTGAGACGCGCACGGTGGCTTGCGCACCGTCCACCTCGATGGCGTCGATCGTGATGCCGACCTGCTGGGTCCTGATGGCCTTGAAGGCGTCCTGCAGCCGTTTCTCGTCCTCGCCGGAGAGGTTTGGCTTCACCGACCGGAAAAGCGCGAGGTCCTTGCCCTCGATGGCGCGGGCGTACTGCGTGATGACCTGACGGATCGCGGGGTCCTGGGGCGACGTCGCCAGAGCCGGCGGCAGCGTCACCCCGGGGACATTGCGCCCTTGCGATGGGACGACGGCGGCGGCTCGGGCGGCGGCCTCCATCGCGCGCCGGGCGCGCTCGAAGCCGTCGCGCGCCTGGAGCAGGCGCTGCGTCGCCACCGCGAACTCCTGCTTCTGGAGGAACGCATCCGCCTCCGCGCGCATGCGATCGGCAAGGCCGAACGGCTCCTGGGCGGACGCGCCGGCGGCGGCGGCGGCGATCCGCGCCTGGTCGACGGCGCGCCGCGCCTGGTCCGCCTGCCTCCGGAAGTTCTGGTTGAGGGCGGCGTTGAGCTCACCCGCGGCGGGATGGCGGGGATCGATCGCGAGCACCTGCCCGAGCGCGCGGGTGGCGCCCTCGGTGTCCCCCTTCGCGTATGCGGCGCGGGCGGCGGCGGCGGACCGATCGAGCGCCGTGAGCTGGCCCTGCGCCTCGGCGACCACGGCGCGGGCCTCGCCGCTGTCCGGATCGAGGCGCAGCGCGCGCTCCGCCTGCGCGATGGCGGCCCGGAAATCCTTGTTCTCCAGGTCGGCGCGGGCGAGTTCGATCTGGTTGCCGACGAGCTGCGCGGTGAGCGCGCCCACCTGCGCGCTCGTGATGTCTCCCTGCGACCGCACCGTGGGCGGGGCGGGCCGCCGGCCCCACCACCAGAGCGTCGCGCCCGTGACGAGGGCGGCCGCCACCGCCAGCACACCGAGCACCGACGCGCGCGACGGCCCGGTGCGCGGAGGATGGGTGTCGATCATCGTGCGGTCCGACCCGTCCACCACCGTGAGCGCCGCGTCTTCCGCGTCGGCCGTGCCTTCCGCGTCGCCGGCGGCCAGCGCCTCACGCACCATGCGGAGCGCGTCGCGCATCTCGCCCGCGTGCTGGAAGCGTTGGGCAGGCTCCTTGTGCAGCGCGCGGTCGATGAGGCGCACGAGTTGAGGCGTGCCGCGGACTGGGCCTCGCGGCGGAACCGCTCGACGAGCTCGTCGTCGGCGGTCAGGACCCCGGTCATGGTCTTGATGGCGACGAAACGGTTCAGGACCGGGTCATGGGCCTTGTACACCTCGCCCATCGCGCCCTGGCCGATCCTGGACACGATCTCGTACTTCCCGATGCGGGCCAGCTCCATCCAGGACCCCTCAAGCCGTTGGCAGCATTGCGCTTGCGGAAGCGGTGATCATAGCAGCGCTCACGTTGCGGGGGACCCATCGGTTAAACTACCCCTTCGAAGATGAGCAAGGACCCGACTTTCCGAGTGCTCGGCGGCCTGCCCTCGCGCAGCGAGCGGTACGAGGCCTACCGGCAGGAGTGGGATCGGCGCGAGGCGGCGCTCGACGCTTCCGACCATCCCGTCCACGTCGACGTCGAGACGGTCGCGGTGTGCGACCTCCGCTGCGGAAGTTCCGAGGAGGACCCCCAGGGCTTCTGCCAGATCTGGACCCACGAACACATCCGCACCCAGGGCTTCGACGAGCACACCTACCAGCGCGGGTACATGGACCCGGTGCTGTACGGCCGGATGATCCAGCAGTGCGCGGACATGGGCGTATCGTCGATCAAGCTCAACTATCGCGGCGAGCCTTCGATGCACCCGCGCATCGTGTCGTTCGTCCGCGAGGCGTCCGCCCTCGGCTTCCCCGACATCATGATGAATACCAACGGGAACGGCGGCGCGCGGAAGAGCCCGCAGCTGTTCGCGCACCTCGTCGAGGCGGGGATCACCGACCTCATGTTCTCCGTGGACGCCTGCGATCCCGACAGCTACCACCGCCAGCGCGTGGGCGGCAAGTGGGAGATCCTGCTCAACTCGGTGCGCTCGGCGGTCATCGCGCGCGCGGAGGGCAAGGGCGCGCCCGACTGCCGCATCCGCGCCTCCGTCGTGCGCACGCACGTGAACGCGGATGCGGTCGACAGCGGGCGCATGGAAGAGTTCTGGAAGGACAAGATGGGCGTCGACTGGATGTCCATCAGCGAGTGCTACTTCCCCGCCGGCACCCAGCATCATTGGAAGGCGGCCAACTGGCATCAGATGGACGCGGAGCAATTCCAGTGCTCCGATCCCTTCCGCCGGATGGTGGTCACCTGGGACGGCCGGCACACGATGCCGTGCTGCCAGGGCTTCACGCTGGAGATCGACGGGGGCCCCGTGGTCGGCAACATCAGCTACCCCATCATCAAGAGCCTGAAGGAAGCCTGGGCGAGCCAGAACTTCGAGCGGCTCCGAAAGTCGCATCGCGATCGCACGTGGGATGATCCCTTCGCGGGCGAGGCGATCTGCAAGTCGTGCGCGGTGACCAAGATGCCCAGCCGGATCGCGGTCCCGCAGCGCGTGGTGTCGCTCCCGGTGCGGAAGTAATGGCCGACGAATCACCGATCCGCGAGCACGTGCGCGCGATCCTGGCCGGCCTCGGCGAGGACCCGGACCGCGAAGGCCTGCAGGACACGCCGAAGCGGGTCGAGAAGTCGCTCAAGTTCCTGACCTCGGGATACGAGACCGACTGCAAGTCGCTGCTGAACGAAGCGCTCTTCACCGTCACCTACGACGAGATGGTGGTCATCAAGGACATCGAGTGCTTCAGCATGTGCGAGCACCATCTCCTTCCGTTCTTCGGCAAGGCGCACGTGGCGTACCTCCCGCAGGGGAAGGTCGTCGGGCTGTCCAAGATCCCGCGCCTCGTCGACATGTACGCACGCCGGCTGCAGGTGCAGGAGCGGCTGACCGTCGAGATCGCGGAAGCGATCGAGAAGTGGGTGCAGCCCCGCGGCGTGGCCGTGGTCATCGAGGCCATGCACCTGTGCATGATCATGCGCGGCGTGCAGAAGCAGCACTCGGTGGCGGTGACGTCGTGCATGCTCGGCGCGTTCCGCGAGCAGCAGCAGACCCGCGACGAGTTCCTCTCCCTGATCCGCACCCGTCACAACGGGCTCGGCTAGGGTCGCCTCGCCGGATGCCCTATCTGGGCGGAAGCGTCGCGGGGATGCTTGCCGGGTGGATGGTGGACGGAATGCTGGAGCCGCTCCTCGGATCCGGCCCCACCCTGTTCGTCTCCTTCGTGGTCTCCACGGTCGTCTTCTACGCCGCGTACAGGTTCCTGAAGGACCTCAGGGACACGTAGGCATGGTTCCCGCCAGCAGCGCGCGCAGCCGTGGCCACTCCGCGCGCACGTCTTCCAGCGTATCGATGTCGCGAAGCGGGTCCAGCATGCGGACGGAGAGGCCGAGAACGCCGGCGCGCTCCGCGGTCGCGGGGAGCACCGACGGCGTGCTCCACGGGATGGCGCGGAAGAGCTCCGGCTGCGGGCGGTCGAGGGCGATCAGGTAGTACCCGCCGTCGTGCGTGGGACCGAGCGCGACGTCGTGATCGTCGAGCGCCCGGAGCGCTTCCGCGACGTGCTCGCGCCCGCAGGCGGGAACGTCGCTGCCGATGAGCGCGACGCGCCGCGCGCCTTGCGCGAACGCGGTCCCGAACGCGTGCGCCATCCGCTGTCCGAGGTCGCGCCCTTCCTGGGGGACGAGGGTCTCTCCGGGCAGCCAGCGCGCCATCTCGTCCGCGGCGCCGGGAGGATCGATGCAGAACGTGCGCGCGAACTCTCCGCCGCGCGGCGCGGTGCGCCGGATCTCCTCATCGGCAACGGCGCGGTACAACGCGGCCGCCGCTTCGGGGCCGATGGCGGCGGCCAAGCGCGTCTTGACCGCCCCGGGGCGCGGCGCCTTCACGAAGACGAGCAGCCGATCGGTGGTCACGGCTTCCGCCGCGAGAGCAGGGCTACGACAAGGCACGGCGCGTACTCGAGAGCGCGCACACTCCACGGCAGGTACCACTCGCCGCTTGTCCGCCAGTCGGGATAGACGAGGTACGCGAGCGTGACCGTCCCCGTGAAGAGGAGCGCGGCGGGGGCATCGACGAGGACGAGGAACGGCAGCAGCCACAGCGCGTACCAGGGCAGGACGTTGGCGGCGAGGAGCAGCGACGCCGCCACCACGAGCAAACCGGCGGTCGCGGTCTCGGTGCGCCGCCCGGCCACGACGAGGGCGGTCACCACCAGGATCGCGGTGGACGCGGTGACGGCGGCGTCGACGTCGAAGACGAGCCGCAGCGCCGCGAACAGCGTCTCGTTGAACCGCCAGTAGCGCGCGTAGCGGATCGCGCTGTGCCACAGGCCGGAGCCGGCGCTGACATAGGGGACGAAGAGAGCGACCGCAACCCCCGCGGCGAGCGCGATGTGCCACCACCGGAAGCGGCGCGCCCACGCCGTGGCGACGAATCCGGGCAGGATCTTGGCATCGAATGCGATCGCGCCCGCGACGGCGGCGAGCACGCCCCGGCCCGATTCCAGCGCGGCCAGAGCCACGACCATCCACAGCAGCCCGAACGCGTCGTTGTGTCCGCTGCCCGCGATCTCGACCAGCGCGAGTGGGCTCCAGGCCATCACGAGGATGCGCGACGGCGGAAGTTCGCGGCGCTTCAGCATCCACGCGAGAAGGGCCAGGGCGCCCACCTCGCAGGCGACGAGGAACGCCTTCATCGCCGTCACCGAGTCGCGGACGGCCACCACCGCGCGCGCCGCGATCTGCCATGCCGGCGGGTACAGTGCGCTGTAGAACTTGTGGGTGACGCGCTCCCACACGTCGTCACGGAGCGCCGTCCAGCGCACGCCGTCGGGCCGATCCTCCCAGACGTACGGATTGCCGCCGTGGAGCTGGATGCGCCCCTCCCACACGTAGCGAAAGATGTCGTCGGAGAGGAGCGGCGGCGCCAGCACGAGGGCGGCCCGCCACGCGATGGCGAGGGCAACACAGACGCGGACCTCGCGCGGGCCGAATCCCGAGGACGCGTGCAACGCGAGGAGATACGCGCCGAACGCGACGGCGAACGCGGCGAGGAATCGCGGCACGTGGTCGGTCTGGTCTCCGCCGCGCGCCCAGGCCGTCACGCACGCGGACAGGACGACGCCGCAGCCGCCGACGATCACGCGGGCCCGAGCGGCCGTGGTCACGCGGGGCGCGACGCGGGGCGGCGGCGGATCGCGTGGCGCAGGATCGTGCCCACGATCTTGAGCGCCGCGCGCACCGTGCCCTGGACCGTTCCGCTCACCTTGCTGCGGCCGATTCGCGGCCGATAGTCGACCGGCACCTCGACGACGCGCAGCCCCGCGCGCTGCGCCTTGACCTGCATCTCGACCGTCCAGCCGTAGTTGCGGTCGCGCATGCCGAGCGCGGCGAGCGCCGGACGCGTGATGGCGCGGAAGGGGCCCAGGTCGGTGGCGCGGGTGCCGATCAGCAGGTTCATGAGGCCGACGCAGAACCGCGTGCCGGCGACCGCGTGCCAGGGATGGCTGCCCGGCGCCGCGTGTCCGCGCGTGCGCGACCCGATGACCATGTCCGCGCGGCCGGCGAGGATGGGCGCCACGACGTCGGTCACCTGCGCGGGATGATCGCTATGGTCACCGTCGACGAAAACGACCACGTCCACGGCCTCGCCGAGCGCCGCTATTCCCGTGAGGCACGCCTGCCCGTAGCCGCGCCGCGGCTCGTGGACGACGCGGGCCCCCGCGGCAGCGGCGACGGCGGCGGTCCGGTCCCGCGAGCCGTTGTCGACCACCACCACTTCCGTCACCAGCGGGCGCACCTCCGCCACCACCAGGCCGATGGCCTGCTCCTCGTCGAGCGCGGGGATGACGACGCCGATGCGCAACCTGCGGGGATGCTAGCGCGAATAGAATCGCGCCCATGATTGCGTGGGTCGGAGCGCTGATCCTGGCCACCGCGGGCGCGGGGGCGAACCCGCCCGTGCCCTCTGCGCAAACCGCGCGCGTTGCCCGCGGGCGGTATCTCGCCAACGGCGTCGCCCGCTGCTTCTGGTGCCACTCGGCGCTCGACAACGCCGATCCCGCCACTCCGCGTCCGGACAGGTTCGGCTCCGGCGACATTCTCGACCCGAAGACGCCGATCGTCGCGCCGAACCTGACGCCCGACGCGAGCACCGGCATCGGGCGATGGACCGACGCGGAAGTCGTGCGCGCGATCCGGGAGGGTCGCGGGCGGGATGGACGCGCGCTGCGCGGTGATCATCCCGCGGCCTACTACAGCGTGATGACCAACGAGGACGCGGCCGCGGTCGTGGCCTATCTGCGATCCCTGCCGCCGGTGACCCGTTCCCTGCCCCGGAGCGCGCCGTCGACGAACCGCGGCCGGGCGACGGTTCAGGCGATGACGCCGCCGGCGACCTCCGCTTCGCTGCGCACAACGCTCGACCGCGGGCGCTACCTCGTGCAGCTCGGCGAGTGCATGGGTTGCCACACGACGACCACCGCGGAAGGCCAACCGTTTCGCGCGCTCCAGTTCGGAGGCGGACGCCGCTTCCTGGTCGAGAAGGGATACGGCAACGAAGTGAGCGGCGACCGCTCGTTCACGGCCGCCGCCCGTGAGGGCAGCCCCGCCGACGACCATTACTTCGCATCGGCGAACATCAGCCTCGACCCGTCCGGGATCGCCTTTTACACGCCGGACATCTTCCGGCAGACGATCCGCACCGGCCGCGTCGGCGGCGTGCGCCGGCTGAGCGCGGCGATGCCCTGGGTGTTCTTCCGCGCGATGTCGGACGAGGACCTGGACGCGATCTTCGCTTTCCTGGCTTCCGTTCCCCACGTGCGCCACCGGGTGAGCAACGTCGACCCGCCGACTTTCTGCGCGCTGTGCGGACGGCGCCACGGCCTTGGCGAGTTGAACGCGCCCTGACCGGCGGCGGTCAGGGGAAGAGCACGACGAACGTGTACGTGTCGGATGTCCCCGAGTTGTTGTACGGCTGCATCCAGTACACCTGCGGGGTGGCCTGCAGGGTGTACACGCCCGACGTGTTCGAGGTTCGCGTGTAGGCGCCGGTACAGCCGACGTTGCATACCCCCGCGGGACAGCAGCCGATCCCGATCTCGATCTGCCCGTTGGTCCAGGTCACCC
This sequence comes from Acidobacteriota bacterium, assembly GCA_031369785.1. GTDB lineage: Bacteria > Acidobacteriota > Vicinamibacteria > Fen-336 > Fen-336 > JANMPI01. The sequence continues at coordinate 1,855 of JANMPI010000449.1, read as the reverse complement.
GCGCCTCGAGCGTTCCCGGCCTCGTGGCGACGATCGTGTAGTTGTCGTACGAGCCGCCTTGCGCATTCGGAAGCCGGCCGCTGAACTCCAGGCGATTGCGCCCGTCGCTCGGCTGCGTCGTCGCCGTCGCCCCGCCGCCTCCTCCTCCGCCTCCCGCGGCCAGCGCGACCCCGGCCGCGGCCGCCACCCCGCCGCCGATCAGGAGCAGCTTGCCAGAGCCGCCCTTCTTTTCCTTCATCGGCACGGGCGCGGCCGCGGCCGTCGCGTTGGCTTCCTGCTTCGCGGACTCGAACACGTCGATGACCTTGGGCGGGAACTTGTCCGGAGACAGCGTCAGGTCCTTGATCTGCTGCACGGCCTCCTTGAACTTCGCGCGCGCCGCGGCCTCGTGCCCCTTCCCCATGTAGGCGATGCCGAGATACAGGTAAGCCTGCGACAGGTCCCGCGTCCGCCCGGGGTCGGCGGCGAGACGCCGGGCCACCGTGTCGAGGGTGAGGATCGCGGAGTCGTAGTCGCCGTCGTCCACGAGCGTGATGCCCCTGGCGAGCTCGGGATCGTCGGGAGCAGCGTCCACGAACAGGGGCCCCGCCGCGAGGATCGCGGCAACCACGACGGCCACGCCTGCACTCCGCACGATCACCTCCGTCAAGGGCGCGAGCATACGCCGGGCCTCCACCGCCCACAAACGGCGGCCGCTGCTAGAATCGGCGCCCATGAAACGCTCCCTCCTGATCCTCGCCCTCGCCGCCGCCGCCGCGCCCGCGCACGCCCAGGACCCGGCACCGGTGTATCAGCCGGACAAGCAGTACAGCTTCGAGCTCGAGGGGGACGGCTTCCTCCGCCAGGAATTCACGGACTCCCCGATCACGTTCCTGGAGACCGATCGCACGCTGTTGCGGGTGCGCCCGCGGGTCGAGATCGGCGTCAACCGGTTCCTGTTCGGCGTGGGCGGCGACTTCGGCGTCGCCAGCGCGAGGAACACGCGGTTCGCGCCCGTGCTTCCCCTGCTGCGCGACAACTTCGACTCCCGCGAAGCCCGCCTCGACCTCGCCTTCGCCCGCGTGCAGGTCTCGGGATTGCGACTGGACGCCGGCCGCTTCGTGATGCCGGTCCGCCTCACGGAAATGGTGTGGGACCGCGACCTGCGCCCGCAAGGGGCGGCCGCGGCGCTGGAGACCCGCGACCACGGGCCCTTCAAGCGGCTGGCCCTCACCGGCCTCGGCGCGCGCGGCAGCCACGTATTCCCGCAGGAGGGCGCATTCGACCTCTCCGATCGCGAGACGCTGTGGCTCGCGTCGGGATCGGCCCTGGCCGGGATCGGCGAGCGCTCGACGTTCGAGCTCGTGGCGTCATACCTGACGTGGAGCGACCTCGACAACGTGGACCGGCGGCTCCGCCGCCAGAACCGGCGCCGCTCCCCGGGCGGCCCGCTGGCCGCCGGCTACGACGTGGTCGACCTCGTCGCGCGCTACTCCCGCGAGGGCAAGGTGGCCGTGCAGCTGGTCGCCGACGTCTGCCGAAACACCGCCGTCGACGATCGCAACGACGGCCTGTGGCTGGCCGCGGTGCTCGGCTCCACGCGCACGGCGCCGGTGAGCCTCGAGTACACCTTCGCCCGCGTGGACGCGGACGCAACGCTGGCCGCGTTCGCCGCCGACGACTTCATCTGGGAGACGGGATGGGAAGGATACCGCGGCGACCTCGGCGTCCGCGTGCACGACCACTGGTCGGCGCACGTGGTGGCGCAGCGCCAGCGCTTCAAGGACGCGCCCGTCGTCGCGGACCGCGACCTCTGGCTGAAGCGGTACCGGCTCGAGCTCCGCTTCGACTACTGACGGCTAGGCGTCGGTGGGCT
>JANMPI010000409.1:0-21822 GCA_031369785.1 Acidobacteriota bacterium | reverse complement strand
CGCCGCCGGCTACGGCGCCAAGAAACTGGGGGGCGGGTGCTTCAGCACGGTCCTCATTTTCATCGTGCTGTACCTGTTGCTGGGTCACTTCGGGATCTTCAAGTAACGAGGGCGATAGCGAGCGCCGCGGCGATCGTCCTGCTGGCCGGCCCGGCGTCGGCCCAGCATCCCGGCCGGCATCTCGAATCCCGCCGCGCCGGAGCGCCCGTCGTGTATCTGGCGACCGTCGTCTCGGTGGAACAGGTGGGAGCGGGCGAGGCCGAGGGTGCGCCGGCGCGCATGGAAGCGGCCCTGAAGGTCGATCGCGTGCTCAAGGGACCGCCGCCGCCCCCGGTGACGGAAACCGTCGTCCGGTACGAGCAGGCGGGGAAGACCGCGGAAGGCATGCCCGCGGGCGTCTCGTATCGGCTCGCCGCCGGGGATCGCGCCCTCGTCTTCGCCGCGTCCTTCGACAAGGGCTTCCCGATCGAGATGATCACGGGGGCGCCGAAGGCGGTCGCGACCGAAGTCGAGGCCATCCGCGCCTACCTGGCGACGATGGACGAGTCGGTGGCGCTCCTGCACGGCGTCACGCCGGCGATCCGGGCCCAGCAGGCCGCCCTTTACGACCGCGTGCTGGCCGACCTCGGAGCGCGCACCCCGTGACGTAAGATCGGGCCGTGGCAACCGCTTCGTCCGGCCGCGGCCGCGTTGCCGTGGTCGCGGGGTGCCGGACCCCCTTCGCCAGATCCGGGACTGCCTTCAAGGACCTGAGCGCGCTCGATCTCGCCCGCATCTGCGTCCGCGAGATCGTGGAGCGGACGGAGATCGATCCCGCCGCCGTCGACATCGTCGTCCTCGGCCAGGTCGTGCCGTCGATCAAGGCGCCGAACCTCGCCCGCGAGGTCGTCCTCGGCTGCGGCCTGCCGCCCAGCGTCCCCGCGTACACCGTCAACAGCGCGTGCGCGTCCGGCAACCGCGCGATCGTCGACGTGGCGTCGGAGATTCTCCAGGGCAATGCCGAGATCGGAATCGCGGGCGGCGCGGAGAGCCTGTCCGACGTCCCCATCCTGCACAGCAAGCGCATGGCGCAGGCGTTCGTCGGCGCCTCGCGCGCGAAGACCATGGGCGATCGCGTGCGCGCGTTCTCCGGAGTGCGCCTCGCCGACCTCGCGCCGGACGCGCCCGCCATCGCCGAGCCGTCCACCGGCCTCACCATGGGGCAGTCGGCGGAGAAGATGGCGCGCGAGAACGGGATCACGCGCGAGCAGCAGGACCTGATCGCGTACCAGAGCCACCAGAAGGCCGCCGACGCGACGGACGACGGCCGGCTCGGGCGCGAGATGATCCCCGTGCTGCCGCCGCCGCGCTATGACGAGGCGGTGACGGCGGACAACCTGCTGCGCCGCGACACGACGATGGAAGCGCTGGCCGCCCTGCGGCCGGTGTTCGATCGCCGCTACGGGACGGTCACCGCCGGCAACTCGTCGCCGCTCACCGACGGCGCGGCGGCGGTCGTCCTGATGTCCGAGGAGCGCGCGGCCCGTGAGGGCCACCAGCCGCTGGCCTTCATCCGCTCGTGGGCTTTCTGCGCCGTGGATCCCGGCGGCCAGCTGCTGATGGGCCCCGCGCTCGCCATCCCGCGCGCGCTCGACCGCGCAGGCCTGATCCTCGACGACATCGGCATCCTCGAGATGCACGAGGCCTTCGCGGCCCAGGTGCTGTCCAACATCCAGGCCCTGGAGTCCGACGAGTGGGCGCGAACGCACCTGGGGCGGACGGGGGCGGTGGGGAAGGTCGATCGCAGCCGGCTGAACCTTTCCGGCGGGTCGATCGCCATCGGCCATCCCTTCGGCGCCACCGGCGCGCGCATCACGACCACGCTCGCCAACGAGATGGCGCGGCGGGGCGCGCAATACGGTCTGCTCTCGGTCTGCGCGCAGGGCGGCCTCGGCTTTGCGATGGTCCTCGAGCGGTGAGCGGCGCGTTCACCCAGGAGATGACCGACGAGGGGATCCTCGTCCTCATCCTCGACGTCCCCGGCGCGAAGGTGAACACCCTCTCTCGCGCGCTGCGGGGCGAGTTCGACGCGCTGCTCACCCGGCTCGAGGGTCGAAATGACGTGCGCGGCGTCGTACTGCGGAGCGGAAAGCCGGAGGGCTTCATCGCCGGGGCGGACATCCGGGACTTCACCGCGATCCGCACCGCGCTGGAGGCGGAAGCGCTGTCGCGCGAAGGGCAGGCGCTGCTCGCGCGGCTCGCCGCGCTGAAGACGCCGGTCGTGGCCGCGATCCACGGGCCGTGCCTCGGCGGGGGGCTGGAGATGGCACTCGCCTGCCGCTACCGCGTGGCCACCGACGATGCGAAGACGGTGATCGGGTTGCCGGAGGTGATGCTCGGGATCATCCCCGGCGCCGGAGGCACGCAACGCCTGCCGCGGCTCATCGGGCTCCGTGCGGGGCTGGACTTGATCCTCACCGGCCGCTCGCTGAAGGCGGCGAAGGCGCTGCGGGTCGGGCTCGTGGACGAGGTAGTGGCCGCGCCCCTGCTGGTGCAGGCCGCGCGCGCCGCCGCGCTGCGGCTGGCCGCGGGCGAGCCGCCACCCGAGCGCATCGGCATCACCGCCATCGAGCGGATGATCCGGCCCGTCATCTTCCGCCAGGCCCGCGCGTCGGTGCGCGAGAAGACGGGCGGACGCTACCCGGCGCCGATCGCCGCCCTCGAGGTCATCGAGGAGGGCACGTCGGGCTCGCTGGAGCGCGGGCTCGAGCTCGAGGCGCGCCGCTTCGGGGAGCTCGCGGTCTCCGAGGTCTCGCGCGCGCTCGTCTCCGTCTTCCTGGCCACCCAGGAGATCAAGAAGGACGCCGGGTATCCCGAGGGAACGAAGGCCAACGACGTGCGCAAGCTCGCCGTCGTGGGGGCGGGGCTCATGGGCGCCGGCATCGCGACGTCGGCCGCGGAGGCGGGCGCGGATGTGCGGCTGAAGGACACCACCTTCGGTGCCATCGGGCGCGGGCTCCGTCACGCGCGCGAGCAGTTCGAAGCCCGCCGGCGCCGGGGAAGCTTGGGCACGCTCGACATGGAGCGCCGGATGAACCGGCTGTCGGGCACGATCGACGGCTCCGGCTTCGCGCGCGCCCAGCTCGTGATCGAGGCGGTGTTCGAGGATCTGGGCCTGAAGCGGACGGTGCTGGCGGAGGTCGAGGAGGCGGTCGGCGACGACTGTGTCGTGGCCAGCAACACGTCCTCCATTCCCATCGGGGATCTGGCCCGCGGCGCGCGCCGGCCGAATCGCATTCTCGGCATGCACTTCTTCTCGCCGGTCGAGAAGATGCCGCTGCTCGAGGTGGTGGTCGCGCCGGAGACCGATGCCTGGGCGACGGCAACCGCGGTCGGCTTTGGCCGGCGGCTCGGCAAGCACGTGATCGTCGTGCGCGACGGGCCCGGCTTCTACACGACGCGCGCGCTCTCGCCGTACCTGAGCGAAGGGGCGCGGCTCGTGGAGGAAGGCGCCGCGGTCGAGGACGTCGACGCCGCGATGAAGCGCTTCGGCTTTCCCGTCGGCCCGCTCGCGCTCCTGGACGAGGTCGGCATCGACGTCGGCGCGCGGGTGGCCGGTGTCCTCCACGCGGCCTTTGGCGCGCGCATGGCGCCCCCCGCGGCGATGACGGCCGTCCTGGAGAGCGGACGGCTCGGCCGCAAGGGCGGCCGGGGCTTCTACCGCTACGATGGCGCCAGGAAGCGGCCCGACGAGTCGATGTACGCGCTCCTGCCGCGGGGCCTGCCGCGGACGGCGTTCGCCGAGCGCGAGATCCAGGAGCGTCTCGTGTTCGCGTTCCTGAACGAAGCCGCGCGGTGCCTGCAGGACGGCATCCTCCGCTCCGCGCGCGACGGCGACGTCGGCGCCATCTTCGGTCTCGGGTTCCCGCCGTTCCTCGGCGGGCCCTTCCGGTATCTCGACCACCTCGGCCCCCGCTTCGCCGTCGAGGTCCTCGACCGCCTGGCCGCGCGCCACGGCGAGCGGTTCACCCCGGCGGCGATCCTGCGGGACATGGGGCGCGACGGACGATCGTTCCATCCCGCCGAGACGGCGGCCCCGTGAAGCCCGGGGAGATCCTGCAGCGCCCCGAGATCCCGCTGGAAACGGCGATCGTCGCCCGCTTCGGCGACATCCTGGGCAAGCGGTTCACGCGCGACAACCTGCCCCTCCTCGGCCAGGCCGCGAGCGCGCACGCGGCGCTGCGCAAGGCGGCGGCGGCGATCCGCGGCCAGGGCGCGAACATCTTCACCCAATGGACGGGCGACCCCGATGCGCTCGGCAGCGCGGTGATGCTGGAGGCGATCCTCCGCGACCTCGGCGCCCACGACGTGCGCATCCTGACCGGCAGCCTCGGGCATCCGCAGAACCGCAACCTCGTGGCGAAGTGCGGCATCGTCCTGCGTCACCCGAACCACGAGCGGATCGCCCGCGGCCTGCACTGTACGGTGGACACCTCGCCGCCCCTCGGCATGTCGAACACCGCGCCCGTCGAGCCGGTGCGCGACTACTTCTTCGTCGCCGATCATCACGCCGATCCCGACGAGGTCGAGGAGGCCTGCGCCGCGCAGGGCGTGCGCAGCGTCAAGCTCGCCTATGTCGGCCTGCCCGTCGGCTCGACGTCGACGTTCATGGCCGTGATCGCGGCCGCGTTCGGCTTGCTCGACGCGATAGGGCCCAAGGGCCGCGCCGCCGCCGCCCTGGGGATCTACACCGACACCAGCGCCCTGCTGCACGCGACGACGCCGCTCGACTTCCAGATGTTCGAGCTGCTCACGCGCGACGAGGCCACCGAGGAGCTGCTCGACGACCTGCGCGACTACCGCGTGCCGCCGGAGTGGTTCGAGTACCGCAACGCCGCCTTCGCCCACCTCGAGACGCGCGGCGGCGTGCGCATCGCTCCCGTCGGCTACGTTCGTGACGATCACCGCGACGTGATCGCCGAGGTGGCGAACGACCTGCTGCGCATGGAAGGGACGTCGATCGCGATCGTGGTCGCGGTGACGCAGCGCGGGACGGAGGTGTCGGTGCGCGCGGACAGCCGGCTGCTCGGCGAGGACCGCGAGCGCATCGTCTCGGTGATCGACCACCTGCTCGAGTACGCGTTCCCGGGCGTGTCGGGGTTCAAGTACGAGCGGCGCCCGCCGCATCGCGTGGAAGGCGGCGCGTTCGTGCCCCACAGCCAGAGCGAGGCGCGGCTCTGGGCGTCCGGCGGCGTCCGCCGCCCGGGGACGGGCGATCCCGCGGTCGAGCACTGCCGGGTTTGCGCGCGGGCGCTGATCGCGGCCCTCGAGGACCTGAAGTACGCCCGGCCGGACGAGATCCAGGGGCTGATCTAGGGACCGATCGGATCAGTGCTCGAAGAGCATCTCGTAGCCCAGCAGGTCCAGGGCGGACATGGTGGGGATGACGCGGAAGCATTCCTCCGCGAGGGCGCGGCGCCCTTCCCGGTCGAGCATCTCGTCGAGCTTGTCCTTCAGGCTCATCAGCAGCGTCACGTCCGAGATCGCGTAGCGCACCTGCTCGGGGCTGAGGCTCGGGCTCGACCAGTCGGTGTGCCGCGTGACCTTGTCCAGCTCGACGTCCAGGAGCTCGAGTGCGATGTCCTTCAGCCCGTGCCGCTCGGTGTACGTGCGCACCAGCTTGCTGGCCGTCCGCGTGCAGTACAAAGGCGCCATCCGTATTCCAAGGTAGTGACGGACCGCGGCCACGTCGAAGCGCGCGAAGTGCAGGACCTTCAGCACGCCCTTGTCCTCGAGCAGCCGCTTCAGCCGCGGGGCGCGCGACTCGAGCGCGTGGGGCCCGATCACCTGGTCGCGCGGCGTCTGCACGAGGGTGGCGCGGCCCGCGCGATTGCAGAGCTGGATGCAGCACAGCCGGTCGCGCAGGTGCTGGAGGCCGAGGGTCTCGGTGTCGACGGCCAGCTCCGGCGAGGCCAGGTAGGCCTGGAGCTGCTCCTCGGTGATGTCCCTCTGCACGATCTCGGGCACGACGTCCGGCGGTCGAGCGGGCATCAGGCGGCGATTATATGCCGCCCGCCGTCCTCCGCCGGCGGGCCATGCGACGATGAAGGCTGGACACGAGGGCCATGCCGATGAGCACCTGGAAAGACCTGCCCGGCCTGTTGAGGGAGACGTTCCCCGACGGGAAGGATGCCGACGGGAAGGATGACGACGCGCTCCGCCTGGGGCGCGCCCGAAGGCCGAGGGGCTGAGCGCAAGGTGGGAGGAGAGCCGCCGGTCGGCCTCGTGCTCTATCTGGCGCCGCAATCGCCCGCTTCCGCCCGTGCGCGGCGAAACCTCGAAGAGCTCCTGCATGACTACGATGAGACGCAGGTCACCCTCACCGTGCGGGACGTCGCGGCGGACGCGGACCACGCCGAGGCCGATCGCGTGATCTTCACCCCGACCCTGGTCATCCACATCGGCGGCGCCGTCGCGCGCGTGGTCGGCGACCTCCTGGACCTGACGGCAGTCACCAACGTCCTCACCATGGGAGGACTGGAGAAGAGGCTATGACGACGACGACGACAGTCGAGAAGATCTCGACGGGGGTTCCCGGCTTCGACTCCATCAGCTACGGGGGCATCCCCAAGGGACGGTCGACCCTCGTGGTCGGCCGCGCCGGCACCGGGAAGACCATCCTCGGGCTGCAGATCGCCGCCCACATGGCGAAGCAGGGGGTGAAGACGGTGCTGGTGGCGGTGGAGGAGACGCCGGAAGACCTCGTGATGACCGGCGACACCCTCGGCCTCGGGCTCTCGGACGCGATCAAGGAGGGCCGCCTCCGGGTCACCGACGCCTCGCGGCCCATGGACGGGCCCATGGTCGTGACCGGCGACTACGACATCTCCGGCCTCACTCATCGCGTCGAGGCGATCGTGAAGCAGACGGGCGCCGAGGCCATCGTGCTCGATTCAGCGACCGCGCTGTTCAGCCCCCGCCCGCCCCAGGAGCTGCTGCGGAGCCTCTTCTTCCAGCTCATCCATCATTTCAAGAAGCTGAACCTCACTTCCGTCGTGCTGGCGGAAGCCGCGCAGGACTACGGGCAGCTGACGACCCTGGGGGTCGAGGACTACGTCTGCGACGTGGTGGTCATCCTGCGCAACATCATCGACGGCGAGCGGCGGCGGCGGTCGATCGAGATCAACAAGTACCGTCGCAGCCCGCATTACAAGGGCGAGTACCCGTGCACCATCACCGCCAACGGCCTCACGATCTTCCCGCTCGACGCCAAGGATCGTCCGGACAGCGAGCAGGAGCGGTACTCGAGCGGGCTCCCCGGGCTCGACGGGATGCTCGAGGGCGGCCTCTTCCGCGACTCGATCGTCATCGTGCGGGGGCCGACGGGGAGCGGCAAGACGACGCTCGCCGGCCTCTATGCACGGAGCGGGGCGGAGCGCGGCGAGAGGGTCGCCTACTACGGGTTCGAGGAGCCGAAGCCGATCCTGCTCCGCAACTTCGCGGCCCTCGGCATGCCCACCAAGGAATTGATCGGGGCCGGTAACCTGCTGGTGCAGTGCCGATACCCGGAGGCAATGGGCCTCGAGGACCTGCTGGTCAACCTGCGGATGGGCCTCGAGGAGTTCAAGCCCTCGCTGGTCGTCCTCGACAGCATTTCCTCGATCGAGCACTCCTCGTCCGAGAAGGGCTTCCGCCAGTTCATGGTCGGGCTGGCCTCGCTCCTGCGCGAGCACGGCCGGAGCGCGCTCCTCACCCAGACCGTGATGGGAGGCGAGAGCCCGGGACGCACCGCGCCCTATCTGTCGACCCTCGCGGACACGATCCTCCTCCTCGACTACTCCATCGACAAGTACGACCTCAGCCGGACGATGCGCGTCCTGAAGATGCGCGGCTCGTCGCACGTCACCAACCCGTACCGGCTACAGATCGGCCAGGGCGGGCTCCAGGTCGAGCCGCAGGCCTTCAAGCCCGGCGCGGGGGAAGCCTCCCAGACCCGCACGGTGGACCGCTCGCGCAAGCTCGAGAACGTTCGCATACTGCTCGTCGAGGACTTCAGCGACGCCCGGGAGACGATCAGGATCGCGCTGCAGCGCGACGGCGCGGTGGTGCTGGAGGCCGAGAACGCCGCGGACGCCTTCGCCATTCTCCAGACCGTTCCTCCCCCGGACGTGATCGTCTGCGACATCGGCCTGCCGGAGGAGGACGGGATCTCGTTCCTGCGCCGCGTGCGGGCGCTGCCGGGCGCGCTGGGGCGAATCCCGGCGGCCGCGCTCACCGCCTGGGGCCTCGAGGAGGACCGGGCGCGCGCCACCGACGCCGGCTTCCAGGCCTACGTGGTCAAGCCGACCGATCCGGCCAACCTCGCCGGGGTGATCGACCGGCTGCGACAGGGCGCGGGCAAGGCCTGATCGCTATTTCTGCGGCTTGATGCCCGACGCGAGCAGCAGGTCCGTCACCGCGGTCGAGTCGGAGAGGTCGCCGAGCATCCAGACCGGCGCGCCGGGTGATTTCTTGATGAGGGTGGGCGAGAAGACGACGCCGTCGCTCTCGGCGAGGTCGGGGTGCTCGCCGAGGTCGCGCATCGTGAGGTGGACGGCGTCGGTCTCGTACGCCTCCAGGATCTTCTCCAAATTGCGGCGGGCCTTCATCGAAGACGGCCAGGGCGGGGTGTAGTAGAGGACGAGCTCGACGATGTCGCTCGCCGCCTCCCCGGACGGCGCCGCGCCGGAGGAGTCCAGGATCGCCGCCACCTGGCGCACGAGCGCGTCGATGTCGAGCGGCTTGGTGAGGACGGGATACTCGTCGACGTTCGGATTCGCCTGGCCCGTGATGATGAGCACGGACGTCGTCTTCAGCGATCCCGCTTCCCGCGCTTCGCGCAGCATGTCGGTGGCGATGCGGTCGGGCAGGTGCAGGTGGCAGATCACGAGGTCGAACGGGCGCTCGGAGAGCCGCGACAGCGCTTCGTCCGCCCGTGCCGCCGCCTCCACGCTCCACCCGTGGCGCACGAGGGCCAGGGTGATGAGGTCGACGACGTCCTGCGTGTCTTCGACGAGCAGGATGCGGGGCGCCGCACCCGCCGTGGGCGAGCCCATCACGCTAGACGAGCTCGGTCGGCCGTCCGGACGGAGGATCGCCGGCCGGCGGCGTCGTCGGATCCATGGGCGGCGCGCCGGGGGACCCGGGCGGCTCCTCGACCGGGGGCTCCGGCCCCTTGTCGGGAGGGACGGGCTGCGGCGGGGTTGGCTGGGCCACGGTCATCGCTCGATTGTATCCGGCCCCGGGCTCACGGCTCGACGACGCCCCTGCGGATTGCATAGCGCACGAGACCGGCGGTCTCGTCCATCTCGAGCTTCTTCATCAGCCGGCTGCGGTGCGAGTCCGCCGTCTTGCAGCGTCCCGGGCGTGCGGCGCGGCCCACCTCGCAGTCGATAAGCGCGGCGCCGTCGTCGAAGCTCTCGATCACGCCGAGGCGGTTTGTCTCGGCGACCGTAAGGTCTTTCCGCGACGCTCAGAGCCAGGAGTATCCTTCGCGCCTCAGATCCTCGCGGATCGTGTCCCTGATGGGCTCGTCTCCGCACTCCGCGAACTCCCACCGGCTGCTGGCCCCGTCCGGGCGCTCGATGCTCACGATGCAGCCGCGTGATTCGGATCCGGCGAGGATGGCCACCGTCCACTCCTCGCTCTCGGGCCTTCGTCCGAGCGCCGCCATCACCGCCGCCGCCACCTGGTCCGAGTACGTGTCCGGGGCCGCGTTGACCAGGAGCCGGATCGCCATCAGAAGCCCGCCAGGGAGCGTACGGCCTCCACGAGCACTGCGGGATCCATGGGTTTGGTGAGGCGCATCTGGAAGCCTGCCTCCGTGAGTTGGTCGGCGGTCGCCTGGGACGTGTAGGCGGTGAGCGCCAGCGCGGGCACCGTCCCGCCCTTGTCGGGGGGAAGCGCGCGGATTTGGCGGATGAGCCACGTCCCATCCTTCTTGGGCATCGCGAGGTCGGAGATGAGCACGTGGGGGCGGCTCGAAGGGCTCGCGGCCTGCAGGCGTGCGAGCGCATCGTCCGAGCGGTCGACGCAGGTGACGAGGGCGCCTTCCCGCTCGAGGACGAAGCAGAGGAACTCGAGCGTATCGGGGTCGTCGTCGACCGCGAGCACGCGCACGCCCTTCAGGGGAAGGTTCGTGGTGACCACGCGTCCATCGTAGCCTTTCGAAGCCGGCGAGCGGCGGCCAGGCGGTCTAGGCGCCGTTCTTGCGGACGGGCACCCCGCACATCGTGAGCAGGTCCCGGACGACGTCGTCATGGGCGAGATCGCCGAGGATCCAGGCCCGCGGGGCGGGAGAGCGCTTCACCAGGGTCGGGGTGAAGACGACGCGGTCACGCTCGGCGGATGCCGCGTGCTGGAAGAGGTCGCACACCTCGTAGCGGACGAGGGACCGGTCGAACTCGCTGAGCACTTCGTCCATGCGGTTCTGTGCCTTCCCCGACGCGGGCGAGCGGCTGCTCACGTAGAGGACGAGATCGAGCAGCGCTCCGTCCGCGGGCGCGGCCGTCTTCTTCCGCGCAGGGCGGGCCTTTGCCGAGGGCAGGATCGCCCGCACCTGTACCAGGAGCCGCTCGATGTCGATCGGCTTGGCGAGGAGGGGAGTCTCGTCCGGGATGCCGCGCGGATCGGGATGGGCGGTGATGACGAGCGCCGCCGAGCTCTTCATCAGGCCCTGGCCGCTCGCCTTCTTCAGCATTTCCGCGCCGGTCAGGCCCGGCATGTCGTAGTCGGTGATCACGAGATCGAACGACGCCTGCCGCATCGCTTCGAGTGCTCCCTCGCCGCTCGCCACGGAGGTGACGCCGTAGTGATGCGCCTGGAGGGCGAACGTGATCAGGTCGCGCGTGTCCTCGTCATCGTCGACGACGAGGATGCGGACGGCCCGATCAGCCACGCGCGTTCGCCTCGACCCAGGACGCGAACGCGGTGAGAAACGATTGCAGGAAGGTGCGGGTGTCGTCGCTCTTCAATTCGCCGGCGTCGTCGAACAGCTTCGCGGCGTTGCTGAGGTACGCCTCGGGCTGCTGCAGGACGGGCATGTTCAGGAAGACCAGGGACTGCCGGAGGTGGTGGTTGGCTCCGAATGCGCCGAGCCCTCCCGGCGTCACGCTGATGACCCCGGCCGGCTTGCCGTTCCAGGCGCTGTGGCCATAAGGGCGGGATGCGATGTCGATGGCGTTCTTGAGCACGCCGGGCACCGAGCGGTTGTACTCCGGCGTCACGAAGAGGACGGCTCGCGCGGCCTCGATCTTCGCTTTGAACTCCGCGGAGGCCGCCGGCGGCCGGCCGTCGTCGTCCTGGTTGTAGAGCGGAAGCGCCCCGATCTCGACGATCGCCATCCGGAGGGTCGCCGGGGCCAGCGCCATGACGGCGCGCGCGGTCTTCCGGCTGAACGAGTCCTTGCGCAGGCTTCCCACGACGACGGCCACATCGAGGCTGTTGCTCATCACCCGGCCTTTCTCTTCGTGCCTGCGCGGGCCACCATGGCCTCGAGGCGCGGCTTCATCCGGTTACGTCCCTTTCGCGCAACCGCGCGACGCTCGGGACGAGGAGCGCGCTCACCAGCTTGGGGATGAAATCGTCGAAGCCGGCGACGAGCGCGCGGCGGCGCGTCTCGTCGTCCGCGTGGGCGGTGATCGCGATGGCGCGCAGGTCCGGCCTCGCCTCGCGCGCGGCGCGGAGGAGCGCGAAGCCGTCGGAGCCGGGGAGTTGCAGTTCGCAGATGACGACGTCGATCGGCGCCGTGGCCAGCGCCGCGAGCGCTTCCGCGGCGCTCGAGACCGCGGTCACCTCGGCGCCGGCGGCGTCGAGCTGGCGTGTCATCTGCGTCCGGGCGAGGGGGGAGTCGTCGACGACGAGCACGCGCGCGCCGTCCAACTGATCCATCCACCCACTTTAGCAAGGGCGGGAGGCCCTGGGCAGGACGGCGCCTGCATTCAGGCAATTGGCCCGCCACGCGCGATCGGCGCTAACGTCGCCGCGACGGAGCGCGTCACGCGCGCGTGAATTGGGGTGGATGACGGGATTCGAACCCGCGGCCTCCAGGGCCACAACCTGGCGCTCTAACCGGCTGAGCTACACCCACCAACGAGTCTGGCGCGCCTGAAGGGATTCGAACCCCTGACCCGCAGCTTAGAAGGCTGCCGCTCTATCCATCTGAGCTACAGGCGCCGAAACGCACGGAGTATAACACGCGGCCTTTGGAGGGTTGACGCGCGTGCGCGGGACCGCCTTCGCGGTTAGGCTTGGGCCAAGCGGATGACCTCGTGCGGCTGAATCGGACCCGGGGCGACGTCCTGTGGATGCGCGCCCATTTCGACGGCCGATTGCGGGTCGAGATCCGCGGCGCCGATGCCGCGGCCTGCGTCGTGCTCGTCCGCCGCGGCGACGAGCCGATCCGAGAGGCCCGTCTCGCCGTCGCCGCCGACGCGGCGCGCCCGGCGGCGGACGAGATCACCCGCGAGATCTATCCCCACGAATGCAGCGCGCAGTGCGGCGCGTGGGTCGCGATGGACCCCGCCCGGCGCTAGGGCGGGTCGCCCGCGTCGACGTCGTGGGCGTAGATGGCGACCCCCGCGGGAACCGGCCCGTCGCGCAGGGGGATCGCGGTCCCACCCGCCCCGTCCTACGCCCGGACCAGCCCGGTGCTAAGTTCAGGGTGGGCGCGAGCATTGAAGAACTGGGATTGCATCATCGTGGGCGGCGGACCGGCGGGCCTTTCCGCGGCGGTCTACATGGGCCGGTTCCGGCGGCGCACGCTCGTGCTGGATTGTGCCGACGGGCGCTGGGCGTACGGCCAGCGGAACGAGAACTACCTGGGGTTCCCGCGCGGCGTGAGCGCCCGACGGCTGCACGCGCTGGGGCGGGCGCAGGCGGAGCGCTTCGGCGTCGTCTTCCGCGACGTCACGGTGACCCGCGTCGAATCGCGCGGCACCGGATACCGCGTCCACTATCGCGGAGGGCAGGCGGACGCGCGCACGCTCATCTGGGCGGCCGGCGTCCGCGACCTGTGGCCCGACTTTCCGGGCGTGCGGCGCCTGGTCGGGAAGCGCCTTTTCTGGTGCATCGTGTGCGACGGGTGGCGCACGCTCGGCCGGCCCATCGTCCTCCTCGGCAACACCGAGAAGGCGGTGGGCACCGCGCTGCAGTTCCTCACCTACACCCGCGATCTCACGTTCGTCGCCGACCCCGGAGCGCGGCTCAGCACGCGCTGCCACCGCAAGCTGGAAGAGGCGGGCATCCCCGTCCGCACCGGTCCCGTGCGGCGCGTCGCGGTGCGCGATCGCGGCCTCGCGCAGGTCGTCCTCGCCGACCGATCCGCGCTGCGCGTCGACTACATCTTCAGCCTCTACGGCAGCGAGCCCCGCACCGAGCTTCTCCGCGACATTCCCGTCGCGCGCTCACGCAGCGGCTACGTTCGCATCGATGACAAGAACCGCACGAACATCCCCACCTTCTTTGCCGCCGGCGATGTGAGCGACAAGTTCGGCCACCAGGTCGCGACGGCGGTGCACGAAGGCGCGGCGGCGGCCATGTCGGCCAATCACGTGCTATACCCGGAGCGGCAGCGCCTCTAGCCGTTTGCGCCTCTCGGTCCCCAAGCGTATCGTCCGCTCGGTCATCATGGGGACCCTGACTCACGAGATCGAAGCCTTGTCCCGCGACCTCGATCGGCTGGCCGAGAGCGGGCCCATCGTCGTCGAGCTCGAGCAGGCGCGCGAGGTGCTGCGCGCCGCCAGCGACGTGATCGCCCGCGACGGCGGCTCGGGGCCGAACCCCGAGCGCGCGTTGACCCTGGCCCGCCTCGCCCTCGACCGCGCGCGCGCCGCGAAGGGCGGGCCCGCGGCGGCCCGGCCGTCGTGGCAGCAGGTGTTGCAGGCGGCGGTTCCGACGCCGGTCGCGCGCCCTGGCGCCGACCGCGAGCGGCGCCCCAGCCTCCAGATCGACAGCGAGATCCCCGACGGCCATCCCGCCAAGGCGGCCATCGAGGCTTCGATCACGGGCGCCTTCGCGGGAGTGAAGGGGCGATGGCGGGTCGCGATCCTGGTGCAGCGGAGCGCGCCATGGTGGGGGATTCGCGTGGAGGGCGCCGCCATCTGCTGGACGGGGACGCTCGAGGGGCCCGATGAGCAGTCGCCGGAGTTCCTGGCCGGCCGGGTGCGGGAGGCCGTGCAGCTCGGCCTGATGCAGGCCGCGCTGCCGCGCCGACGCGGGCGGCCCTGATCGCTAGAAGAACCGCCCCTGGTCGACCATCCGCATGGTGGCGGCCTTGAGCGCGCTGGAGAGCGGCGCCAGCTCCCGGGCCTGCTCCGCCTCGATGATTTCCCGCGCGAAGAGGATGACCGCAACGTAGCTGCGCTCGAGCAGGTACGCGCCGCCGAAGCCGAACACCGTGCGCACGCCGTGCTCGGAGACGAAATCCTGCGCGGAGATGACGAGCCGCCCGTGCGCGTCGGTCTCGGTGCGGGCATCCGCGACGTAGAACATCCCCGACAGGTTTCCCACCACGCTGCGCACGATCCGCGCCCCGCCGTCGTCCATGCCCACGATCGTGAGCCCGAACTGGGACAGGAGACGCGCGATCATCGGGATCGTGTCCACGAACTCCGCCGAGGAGAGCGGGATGCCGCTGTGCCCGCGCGAGGTCGCCCGATCGTTCCAATCCGGAAGCGCGCCGCGGGTTCCCATCAAGGAGAGGACGGGCGTCGTGGGCGAGATCGGCGACGTCATGCGGCGCTGGCGGAGGAGGGCGCGCACGGATTCCTGGTTGGGCGCCGGCAACTCGCCGAAGGGGACGGTCGCAAAGACGCGCACCAGCGCGAGGGACTCCTCGAAGGCCGGATAGACGGTATCGGCCAGGGCCTGCGCGGCCCCGGCGAGGCTGCGGCGGCCTTCGACGCGCGCGCGCACTCCCTTCACGAGGTCGCGGATCTGGCTCGACGGGGTCGCGGAGAGCTTCAAGGGAGGGTGATCCTGTCGGGGAGCGTCGGGGTCAGTGAACGACGATCGACGGTCCGGGGCCCGGCGGCTGGAGCTCGCGGCGCACTTCCTCGAGCCCGGCGGCGTCGCCCACGCGGGCTTTCCTTCGACGAGGCGACTCGCCAAGATGGCACGGAAGCTCGGAGGTGTCCACCGCTCACGAGCGCGTCGCGGTCCGCGGACCGTCGGCGGTTTGCATCGCGCCCTGACGCCGGTCGGCCGAGCCGGGGCGCACGACGGATCGCCGGTCGGGCCCGCTCCCGTCCCGGGCCCGGAGCTGGCGCGCTTCTTCGATCAGCCGTTGCGCGCGGTCGCAGCCGGTGCGCGAAACCGCAACCGCCTCACGCGCCCGACGGACGGCAACCTGCGCTTCGTCGAGGGTGACGCGGGCACGGGCCATCGCGGAGCGCGCCTCCGCCTCGTCCCCTTCGCTCCCGGACAGCCCGGCGCGGCACACGATCATCGCCGCCTCGGCGACGCTCTCCCGGGCCCGGTTCACCGGCATGAGCGCCTCGGAATGCGGGAAGGCCGTCACCTCGTCCAGCTGCTTCAGCAGCGTCTCGATTTCGACCCATGAAGCGCCCATGAACCCGTTCCCCCGAGGTACCCTTGTGCGCTCAGCCCTTCTGACTTGTCACAATTCAGGTTACGGCCCGCCGTAAATTGTGTCAACAGGAATGACCACCCTGGAGCTCGGTTCCCAAGTCCATGAAAACACGACCCGGCAACCCTTATCCCCTCGGCGCGACGTGGGATGGAAAGGGCGTCAATTTCGCCCTCTTTTCCGAGAACGCCGGGGCAGTCGAGCTGTGCCTCTACGAAGGGGACAAGGGGCACGCGGAGGCCGGCCGGGTCACGCTCCACGAGCAGACGGATCAGGTGTGGCACGTGTACGTTCCGGGGCTCCGGCCCGGGCAGCGCTACGGCTACCGGGTCGACGGCCCGTACGCGCCCGCCCGCGGCCATCGCTTCAATCGCAACAAGCTGCTGATCGATCCCTACGCGCGCGCCATCGACGGCCACGTGCGCTGGAACGAGCGCATCTTCGGGTACACCCTCGGCCACCCGGACGCCGATCTCTCCTTCGACGAGCGGGACAGCGGGCACGCGGTTCCGAAGTCAGTCGTCGTCGAGCCGATGGGGAAGTGGGCGGTCGAGCAAGAGAAGCTGCGCGACCCGTGGAACGGCACGCCGATCTACGAGCTCCACGTGAAGGGCTTCACGATCCGCCACCCCGAGGTGCCGCCCGACGTGCGGGGGACCTACGCGGGGCTCGCGTCGCCGCCCGTCATCGAGTACCTGCGCGGTCTCGGCGTGACCACCGTCGAGCTGATGCCGATCCATCAGTTCGTCTCCGACGGGATGCTGCAGTCGAAGGGCCTCACGAATTACTGGGGCTACAGCTCCATCGGCTTCTTCGCGCCCGACGTGCGCTATGCGAGCGGAGCGGTGCTCGGCGAGCAAGTGCGCGAGTTCCGCGCGATGGTCGACCGTTTCCACGACGCCGGCATCGAAGTGATCCTCGACGTCGTCTACAACCACACCGCGGAGGGGAATCAGCTCGGCCCCACGATCTGCTTCCGCGGCATCGACAACGTCAGCTACTACCGCCTGACCGCGGACAACCCGCGGTACTACATGGACTACACGGGGACCGGCAACACGCTGAACGTCCGCAACCCGCGCGCGCTGCAGCTCATCATGGACAGCCTGCGGTACTGGATCCTGGAGATGGGGGTGGACGGGTTCCGCTTCGACCTCGCCTCGGCCCTCGCCCGCGAGCTGCACGCCGTCGATCGGCTGGGCTCGTTCTTCGACATCATCTGCCAGGACCCGGTGATCTCGCGGGTGAAGCTCATTGCCGAGCCCTGGGACATCGGCGAGGGAGGCTACCAGGTCGGCAACTTCCCGCCCATGTGGTCGGAGTGGAACGGCAAGTACCGAGACACGGTGCGCGATTACTGGCGCGGCGCGCAGAACACGCTGGGAGAATTCGCCTTCCGGTTCACCGGCAGCTCCGATCTCTACGAGGCGACCGGGCGGCGCCCCTTCGCGAGCATCAACTTCGTGACCGCCCACGATGGGTTCACGCTCCACGACCTCGTCTCGTACAACCACAAGTACAACGAGCAAAACGGCGAGAACAACCAGGACGGCGAGAGCCACAACCGCTCGTGGAACCTGGGCGTGGAGGGTCCGGCTGAGGACCCGGTCATCCTCGCCGCGCGCGCGCGCCAGAAGCGGAACTTCCTCGCCACCCTGATGCTGTCGCAGGGCGTTCCGATGCTGCTCGCGGGAGATGAGCTCGGCCGGACGCAGGGCGGCAACAACAACGCCTATTGCCAGGACAACGAGATCTCGTGGCTCGACTGGGGGAGCGCGGACGGCGAGCTCATCGAGTTTACGCGCGGCCTGATCGCGCTTCGCCGCGACCATCCCGTCTTCCGGCGCCGGCGGTGGTTCCACGGCCGGGCCATCCACGGCAGCGGCGTCAACGACGTCGCCTGGTTCGCGCCCGACGGCAGTCCCATGAGCGAGGACCACTGGGCGGAGACGGACGCCAAGTCGCTCGGCGTGTTCCTGAACGGCCACGATCTCGGCATCGATGCCGACGGCGAGACGCTCCGGGACGACACCTTCGCCATCCTCTTCAACGCGCGGCACGAGGCGATCGTTTTCATGCTCCCTTCCGACGGGAGCTGGGGCCGGCGCTTCGCCGAGGTCCTCGACACGCGGCACGCGCGCGTCGGCGAAGCAGGGGGCGGATACGAAGCCGGCAGCGCGGTGCGGATGGAAGCGCTGTCGCTCGTGGTGCTGCGCCGTGTCGAGTAGTGACGAGCTAGCCGCCCCCGCCCGAAGGCGGCGGCTGGTTGCGCACGGTCCAGTACAGGCCGAGCTCGCGCACCGCGGCCTGGAAGCGATCGAAGTCCACGGGCTTGCGCACGTAGCTGTTCACGTGCAGCGCGTAGCTCCGATGCCGGTCCTCCTCCTCGTCCGACGACGTCAGGACCACGACCGGAAGGTGGCGGGTGCGCTCGTCGCCGCGGATGCGCTCCAAGACCTGCAGGCCGTCCACGCGGGGCAGCTTCAGGTCGAGGAACACCACCACCGGCCGCAACGCGCCCGCGACGGCGTGGGCCCCGGTCCCGAGCAGCATGTCGAGCGCCTCCACTCCGTCCCGCGCGACCACCAGCGCGTTCGCGACCTTGGCGTCGCGGAGCGCCAGCCGGGTGAGCTCGAGATCGTCGGGATCGTCCTCGACGAGCAGGATCGGCGGCGCGCTCATCCGGGGCCGAGGGTGAAGAAGAAGGTCGCGCCGGCGCCGGGTCGGCCCTCGGCCCAGATTCGGCCGCCGTGGCGGGTGATGACGCGATGCGCGGTGGCGAGGCCAATGCCGGTCCCCTCGAATTCCGAGGCGTCGTGGAGCCGCTGGAACGCGCCGAAGAGCTTGTCCGCGTACGCCATGTCGAACCCGGCCCCGTTGTCCCGCACGAAGAAGACGGAGTCGCCGTCCCTCGCCTCGACGCCGATGCCGATCTGCGCGCGCTCGCGTCGCCCGGTGAACTTCCACGCGTTTCCGATCAGGTTCTCGAGCGCGATCGCGAGCAGCCGCTCGTCGGCGATCACGTTCATCCCGTCCGCGACCCTTACCTCCACCTCGCGCCCGGGATCGACGCGCCGGAGATCGGCGATTACGGCTCCGGCGAGGCGGCCAATGTCGACCGGAGCGCGCCGCAGGTCGGACCGGCTGACCCGCGAGAGGAGCAGCAGGTCGTCGATGAGCTCCGACATGCGCGAGGCGCCGGCTCGGATCCGGTCCAGGTAGTGGCGGCCCTGGTCGTCGAGGAAGCCGGCGCGCCCGAGGAGCGCCTGGCTGAAGCCGTCGATCGCGCGCAGCGGCGCGCGCAGGTCGTGGGAGACGGAGTAGGAAAAGGCCTCGAGGTCCTTGACCGCCCGCGCGAGCTCGCCGGTGCGCAGCCGGACGCGCTCCTCGAGGTCGGTGTTGAGGCGCCGGATCTGCTCCTCGGCGTTCCTGCTCTCCGTCTTGTCGTGCGTGATCTTCGCGAAGCCGCGCAGCGCGCCGCCGCGATCGCGGAGAGCGGTGAGGGTCACGTCCGCCCAGAACCGGGTGCCGTCCTTGCGCACGCGCCAGCCTTCCTCGCGGAAGTGCCCGTCGCGCGCGGCCATCGCCAGCGCCTCCTCCGCCGCGAGGGCGGGCGCGTCGTCGGGCTGGAAGCGGCTGATGTGGATGCCGAGGATCTCGTCCGCGCTATATCCGATCAGCCGCTCCGCGCCCGCGTTCCAGCTGAGCACGTTGCCTTCGGGATCGAGCATCAGGATCGCGTACTCGCGCACGCCTTCGACGAGCAGGCGGAAGCGCTCCTCGGAGAGCCGCAGGTCGTCGTGGGTGCGCTGGAACCCCGTCGGGTCCAGGCTCAGGACTCGAACCCCTTCATGGGCGAGTCGTACGACAGCTTGCGCCCGCAGTCGTAGCAGATCGCACCCATGATGGTGGCCAGCCGCGCCAGCGCCTGCTCCGCGCGCTTGCGCTCCACCGCGTAGCGCAGGGATCGATCGAGGAGCGGCCCGTCGACCTTGTCCTTCACGAGGAAGTCCTGCGCCCCCTCGCGCACCGCGCGCAGGCCGAGGTCCGAATCGTCACGGCCAGTGAGCACGACGAGGGGAATCTCGGGGGCTTCGTTGGACAGGCGGGTCACGGCGTCGATGCCGCCGGAGTCGGGAAGGCCGAGGTCGACCAGGACCACGTCCGTGCCCTTCATCCGCGGCAGGGCCAGGGCCAGGCGGTCGACGGCCTCGATGACGAACCGCCGCTCCCCGGCGACCGCGTCGAGCTTCAGGCGGATGAGCTCGACGTCGTCGGGGTTGTCCTCGACCACGAGGAGACGCAACGGCGCTTCGATCCCCGCCCCGACGGCCATCCCATGACGCTAGCACGGGCAATTCGCGCGGTCCGGGGAACCGGGCCAGCTTTCCCGATCGGTCGGTTCCGGACCGGCGGCGCTCCGCGGGGCCAATATTCTCCAGGAGGGAGCCGCTCTCACGGGAGGAGGCCGGATGGATCCGCACATGCTGCTGATGACGGGGCTGCGCGCCCTGGCCGTGTACGTCGTGATGCTGGTGGTGATCCGCGCGCTCGGAAAACGGACGGTCGGGAACTTCGCGGCCTTCGACCTGCTGGTCGCGCTGATGCTCGGGGAGGTGGTGGACGAGATCATCTACGGCGACGTCTCCCTGGCGCAGGGATTCGTCGCCATCTTCGTCGTGGCCGGCGCGCAGTACGTGAACGCGTGGCTCAGCTACTGGGACCACGGCTTCGACGCGCTGCTGGAAGGGAAGCCGACGCCCATCGTGCGCAGCGGGGCGATGGTTCTTCCGGGAATGCGGAAGGAGCGCATGAACGCCAGGGCCGTGATGCACGAGCTGCGGCTGCAGGGGGTCGACGACATCCGCGAGGTGAAGCTCGCGATGGTGGAAACGGACGGCGTCGTCAGCGTGATCAAGGAGCCCTGGGCGGAGGCGGTCCGGAAGGCCGACCTCGAGGCGGCGACGGCGGGCGCGGAGCCCGCGGGGGCGAACGGCTGAGATGGAGCTCCATCGCCTCGCCATCCGCGCGCTGTTCGTCTACTGCTTCCTGCTCGGCCTCGTGCGGCTCTCCGGGAAGAGGACGGTGTCCGGGGGAACGACCTTCTCCTTCGTGTTCGCGCTCATCCTCGGCGACCTGATCGACGACGCGCTGTGGGCCGAGGTGCCGGCCGCGCAGTTCGTGGTCGCGGCGGGGACGCTCGGGATCGCGCACCTTATCGTGTCCGGGCTGGCCGCGCGCAGCGAGTGGTTCGACGACCTGGTGAGCGGCCGTCCCACGGAGGTGATCGCCGATGGCCGCCCGCAGCGCCGCGGCCTGCGCCGCGAGCGGATCAGCGACAAGGAGCTGGCGTTCGAGGTGCGGCAACACGGGATCGACGACGGGGCGCTCGCGGAGGTGATGTCCGCCCACGCCGAAGCCAATGGAGGGCTTTCGGTGCTGCGCGCCGCGTGGGCGCGGCCGGTGCAACGACGCGATGCGGGGCGGCTGCGCAAGCCGCGCACGCCATGAGGGCGCTGGCCATGACGTGCGCCCTCGTCGCCGTCTCCCTCGCCGTCATCGCGGTTGCGGTCTTCGGCTTCGACGATCGGGGCACGTTCGTTTCGCCGCCGTCGGCCACGGTCGAGAATTTCGTCCGCGCCTTGCAATGCGGCCGCTTTCCCCAGGCGCACAAGTTCCTCTCCGCGGCGGGGCGTTCGCGCGTCTCCGTGGATGCGCTCGAGACCGCGACCACGCGCCTCGAATCCGGGCTCGGCTCCATCGAGGACGTGCAGGGAGAAGAAGGATGGATGGCGGGGGACGACGCGGAGGGCACGGCGGTCCTGCGCACGTCGAAGGCGCGCGAGGCCCGCGTCACGCTGCGCCTGCACCGGGAGGCCGGCGAGTGGCGGGTGACGGGTATCGAGGGCCTGGCCCCGTAAGCCGCCACGCGGCCAGGCCTCGATCGACCGACTACGACGCGCTAACGGCCGCCCTGCCCGCCGCTCTTCTGGCCACCGCCCTGTCCGCCGCCGCCGCCGGTCTGCCCGCCCTTCTGTCCGCCGCCCGTCCCGCCGCCGCCGGTCTGCCCGCCCTTCTGCCCGCCGCCCGTCCCGCCGCCCCCGGTCTGGCCGCCCTTCTGCCCGCCCCCGCCCTGTCCGCCGCCGGTCTGCCCGCCGCCCTTCTGCCCGCCCCCGCCCTGGCCGCCGCTGCCGGTTTGTCCGCCCTGTCCGCCCTTC
>JANMPI010000254.1:0-4060 GCA_031369785.1 Acidobacteriota bacterium | reverse complement strand
CCAACGGCAGGCCGCCCGAGTCGGAGCCCACCACCGGCACGCCCGACGCCATCGCTTCCAGCGCGGACAGGCCGAACGACTCGAGCTCGGAGGGAAGAAGAAAGACGTCGGCGATGCCGGTCAGCTCCTCGATGTGGTCCTGCCGGCCGAGGAAGCGCACCCGGCTGTCGATGCCGAGCCGCCGCGCCAGGGCCTGCGCGGAGGCGCGCTCCGGCCCTTCGCCCACCATCAGCAGCACCGACGGGACCTCGCGGCCCACGCGCTCGAAGATGCGCACGACGTCCAGCACGCGCTTCACGGGACGGAAGTTGGAGATGTGGAGCAGGATCTTCTCGCCCGGGGCCGCGAAGGCCGCGCGGTCGCGGTAGGCGCGGGCGTGGCAGTACACGGAGAGGTCCACGAAGTTGGGGATGACCTCGATGTCCTGGCCGACGCCGAACTCGTCGATGGTCATGCGCTTCAGGAACTCGGACACCGCAGTCACGCCTTGCGACTTGTCGATCCCGAAGCGGGTGATCTCGAAGAAGGTCCGGTCCTGGCCGACGAGGGTGATGTCGGTGCCGTGCAGGGTGGTGATGAGCTTGGGCGGGTGCGCGCCCAGCATCTGCTGGGCCAGGAGCCCGGTGATCGCGTGCGGGATCGCGTAGTGCACGTGGAAGAGGTCGAGCTTCTGCTCGCGGCCGATCTCCGCCATCTTGGCCGCCAGCGCGAGGTCGTGCGGCGGGTACTCGAACAGGGAGTACGTGGTGAGGTCGACCTCGTGGTACCGGATGTTCTCGTTGAAGTCGTCGAGACGGAAGGGCAGGCGGTAGGACACGAAGTGCACGGAGTGGCCGCGGCGCGCGAGCTGCTTGCCGAGCTCGGCCGCCACCGCGCCCGAGCCGCCCACCGTGGGATAGCAGGTAATTCCGATCTTCATAGATTGATCACCTGGTGTCCCCGCGCCCAGGGATCGATGCGCTCCAGCAGATCCTGGATGACCGCGGGGCCGTGACGGGCGACGAGGCTGACGAGGCCGAGGCCGCGCTCCTGGAACGATCCGCCGGGCAGGAGCGCATCGCGCGTCCGGCGCAGGCGATCGGCGCGGGTCTGGTCGCGCTTCTTCAAGTTGCGCGTGGCTTTCTCGTGAAGGGTCTGGATCTGGTGGAGCGCGCGCCCGCGCGCGGAATCGGTGGCGGCGCGCAGGGTCGGGTCGAGGGCGCCCAGCCGCTCCTCGATGATCGCCATCTCGCGCTCGATCGCGGCGCGGGTGGCGCTGAAGGCGTCCTCGACCTGCGGGTACGCGTCGCGCGTCCAGCGTGAGAGCAGCGTCTCCGGATCCGTCTGCAGGTCGGGCAGGCCGAGGCCCTCCGTCTCCAGGGCCCGCGCCTGCGCCGGCTCCACGAAGGTGACGCTCGGGCGCGGCAGCAGCACCGGGCGCGGAATCCCGAAGTGACGATACGACGGGCCGATCTGCGCGTGGTACGCGATCTCCGCCGGCCCGCCGACGTAGCCCGCGGTCGGGAGCATCAGGTCCTGGGTCAGCGGCCGCAGCAGGACGCCCGCGCTCCACGCGCCGGGGTCCGTCTCGATCATCCGCGCCGCGTCCGCGATGGCGACGCGCCGGCCGAGCCCGCGCACCTCGACCGATCCGTTCACCGACGCGAGGGCGCGCCGCTCCTCTTCCATGAAGACGAACAGATTCAGGAACCCCGGGCGCACCAGCACCTGCTGGTGATACCCGGCGGCGAGAAGCGCCGCGCCGGCCTCGCGGGCCAGCCGCGACGTGGGCGAGGACTCGACGACCTCGCGCGTCATCGCCGGGGCCGCGATTTTCTTCAGCGCCGGATCGGACGCATCGAGGACGACGAGATCGGGAAGGAGCGCGGAGACGAATCGCGCGAACGCATCCGACAACGAGACGCCGGGACGATACGCGCTCGCGAGAAGCTCGAGGACACCGTCGCGATGAAGGCCGGGCGGGAGCGACCGGCCGAGCTCGGCGATGAGCGGCGTGATGGTCTGGTCGAGGATCACCCTGGCCGCGGGCAGGCCGACCGGCTCCCGCAGAGGCGCGTAGCGGACGGTGCGGATCTGGCCGTTCTCGTCGAGGACCGCGGTCGAGCGCACCTCGGCGAAGTCATGATCGTCGGCGGCCACCCAGAAGACGGGGACGACGGGCGCGCCGGTGCGGCTCTCGAGCGCCGCCGCGGCCTTGATCGCGCCGAGCGCCTTGTAAAGGACGTAGAGCGGCCCGCCGAACAGGCCCGCCTGCTGGCCGGTGACGACGGCGGTCGCGCGTCCGTCGGCGAGCTGACGGGCCCGGCCCGCGGCGGCGCGCGCCCCGCGGCCTTCCTGCTGTCGGACGAGAGCATCGGCGAGGTCCTGGCCGCGGCGGGGAAGGGCGGCGGTGGCGCGGGCGGCGCCGGCCAGCGCGTCGAGGTCCCAGCGCCCGCCCTCGTAGAAGGGGGCGGCGCGATCACACCCGAGCAGGTAGTCCCGGAAGAGCGCGCTCGGAGGCTGCTGGAACGCCCCGTACTCGACGATCGTCGGGGGGCGCACCGTCATGCGCGGCCATCATATCGCATCGAGTCCGTGTACGAGTCCCGCGCGTCCCGCGTTCCCTTGGTGGCTTTAACCCCTTCGCGCACCGTGACTTGAACGCGCCGTGCGTTGACAGCTTTTGACCGCGATGCTAACGTTCGAAGGACCCATGGACGACACGCGGGCGACCGATCAGATGCCCCAGACGATCGGCCGCTACCAGATCCAGGAGAGCGTCGGCTTCGGGGCCATGGGCGCCGTCTACAAGGCCTTCGACCCCCTCATCAAGCGCACGCTGGCAATAAAGACGATACGGCTGGACATCCCCCGGCAGAGCGCCCAGTACAAGTCCTTCATCGAGCGCTTCTATCACGAGGCCCGGATCTCCGGCACCCTCTCGCACCCGAACATCGTGACCCTGTTCGACATCGGCGAAGAGGGCGGGCTCCCGTACCTGGCCATGGAGTTCGTGGAGGGGGAGACGATCGCCTCCATCCTCGACCGCGGGGTGAAGTTCAAGCCGGAGCGGGTGATCGCACTCGTCTCCCAGATCGCCTCCGCGGTCGACTACGCCCACGGCAAGGGCGTCATCCACCGCGACATCAAGCCGAGCAACCTGATCCTCTACGACGGGGACAAGGTGAAGGTCACCGACTTCGGGATCGCGAAGCTCATCGACACCGAGATGACGCAGTCGGGAACGCTGCTCGGCACGCCCTCGTACATGTCTCCGGAGCAGGCCATGGGCGAAAAGCTCGACGGCCGCTCGGACATCTTCTCCCTCGGGGTCTGCGCGTTCGAGATGCTGTCCGGCGAGCAGCCGTTCCCGGGCAGCAACGTGACCGCCATCCTCTACAAGCTGGTGCACGCCGACCCCATCGAGCCCGCGAGCCTGGAGATGAACGGGCTCGTGCCGCAGAAGTGGCACGAGGTGTTCGGCCGCGTGCTGGCCAAGAAGCCGGATGACCGGTACCAGAGCGCGACCGATTTCGTGCAGGACCTCGAATACTGCCTGGGGGCGTGGTTCGGATCGGCGATGGGGGACGAGACGATCAGCGAGCGCGCGCCGGTGACGGGCGACGAGACGATGGTGGCCGCCTCGCGTCCGGGCGGGCCGGTGCCCGCGGGGGGCATCGACGACACGCCCCCGCCGAAGCCGAGCCCCGCGCCGGCACCGCCGCCGGGAATGCCGCGCGCGGTGCGCCAGGCCGCGGCCAAGACGCTGCCGCCGGTGCCGCTCGGGAAGAAGGCGGACGAGGACAGCCCGCAGACGGTGAGCGTCCGGGCGCTGAGCGCGAGCGAGATCGCGGCGGCGGGCGGCCGGCCGGCCGCGCCCCCTTCGAATGCGGATGACAGCGCGACGGTGGTGCTGCGGGCGATGCCCGTTCCTGCGCCGGGTGGGCAGTCCGACGAGCGCACGGTGATGATCAGGGCGCCGCTGGTGCCCGCCGCTCCGCCGGCGACGGACGACGCGCGGACGGTGATGCTCAAGGCGACGCCGCCGCCCCCGCGCGCGACGACCCCGCGGCCCGCGGCG
>JANMPI010000381.1:0-3094 GCA_031369785.1 Acidobacteriota bacterium | reverse complement strand
GTCCATCCGGTCCTTCGGCGTGCGCATCAAGCTGAACCCGGTGCGCGAGCTCCTGGCCGGCAAGCGCGTGGTGCTCATCGACGACTCGATCGTCCGCGGGACCACGTCGCGCAAGATCGTGAGCATGGTGCGCGAGGCGGGGGCGCGCGAGATCCACGTCCGCATCTCGAGCCCGCCCACCACCGGCCCCTGCTACTACGGGATCGACACGCCGCTGAAGAGCGAGCTCATCGCTTCGTCGCACAGCGTGGCCGAGATCCGGGACTGGATCGGCGCGGACAGCCTCGCGTATCTGTCCAACGATGGCATGCTGGCCGCGGTGGGCGATGCGGGGGGCACGCGCCACTGCACGGCGTGCTTCTCGGGGAACTACCCGGTCGCGGTCACCCAGGCCGAGGACTGGCAGCTGAAGCTGTTCGAGAAGGTCCGGGCGTGATCGCCGCCGCTTCTTGACGCGGTGATCGCGCGGCGGAATACTCCGGCCGACGACCAGACTGACCCAGAGAACCATGCCCATGGACCGGACCTTCAGGCCTCTCACCCCGCGGCAGGCGCCGGCGTCGAAATCTCCCGACGCGCACTCGGCCGCGGTGTCCCCGATGAGGCGCGTTCCGAAGGACTCGAAGAAAGAGGGAACGACATGAGACCGAATGCACCTGCGCTCGCCGTCGGCCTGTTTCTCGCCGTCGCGCTGCTGCTGCCGGCCGCGGCCCGCGCGCAGATCGACACCGGCTCGATCGTGGGGACGGTCACCGATTCGTCCGGCGGCCTGGTGCCCGGGGCCACGGTCACGGCGGTCCAGGAGGGAACCCGTTTCACCTCCATCGCGACGACGAACTCCAAGGGCCAGTTCGTGTTTCCCAACCTGAGGATCGGGGCCTACACCGTGTCCGCGGAGGCGCAGGGCTTCAAGAAGGCCGTGCGGCAGGGCGTCCAGCTCCACGTGCAGGAGAGGTTGGAGGCGGCGCTGTCGCTGGACCTCGGCGTCATGACCGACGAGGTCGTGGTGAGCGGACAGGGCGAGGTCCTGCACACTCAGACCGGCGACATGGGGCATAACGTGGATCAGCGGCAGCTCACGGACCTGCCCCTCCTCGGGCGCCGCTACGCGGAGCTGGCCCTGCTGCAGACGGGCGTTGTACAGGCGGGGCGGGGCATCGCTTCGCGCGGCGAGGACACGTTCTTCAATTCCAACGGGAACTTCGCCACCTGGAACAACTTCACCCTCGACGGCGCCGACAACAACTCGTTCAGCACGAACCTCCAGGAGCGATCGCCCCAGGTGATCCAGCCCCCCGTGGACGCGCTCGAGGAGTTCCGCATCCAGACCCGGACCTATTCCGCGGAGTTCGGGCGCTCCGCGGGCGCGGTCATCAACGCTTCCATCAAGCAGGGCTCGAACGATTTGCACGGCGTGCTGTTCGGCTTCCTGCGCGACGAGAAATTCAACGCCAACACCTGGGAGAACGAAAAGGCCTCGCGGCCCAAGGGCCAGTACAACCAGTACATCGCCGGGGCCACGATCGGCGGGCCGATCCTGCGCGACAAGCTCTTCTTCTTCGCCGACTACCAGGGGACGCGCAGCGACCGCGCCGTCTCTGACCTCGCCACCGTCCCCACGCCGCTCATGCGTCAGGGCAACCTGAGCGAGCTGTCACGCAATCTGAACACTTCTCCCTTCATCCCCGCCGGCTGCGTCGACGTGCCGGGCAAGATCATCAACCCTGCCTGCTTCGACCCGGTGGCCGCGCGCCTGATCAACCTCTACCCCATGCCGAACATCCCCAGCGCCGTCGCGCGCCAGGGCCAGCCCGGCAGCTTCGGCGTGCCCAACTACATCAGCAACGGCATCCTCTCCAACGACGTGAACCAGTTCGACGTGCGGCTGGACGCCAAGCCCGACACATCCAACTCGGTCTTCGCGCGCTACAGCTACATGAAGACGGACCGGAACGAGCCGCCCGTGCTGGGCCCCATCGCGTCCGGCGATTTCAACAGCGTCATCGGGATCCGGGGCCAGAGCGCGGTGCTCGGCTGGTCGCGGACGCTCAGCAACTCGATGTTCGGCGAGGTGCGCGCGTCCTGGAACGAGATCAAGGGGGACACCTTCCATCCCGCCTTTGGCGACAACTCGAACGCGGAGTTTGGCATTAGGGGAATCCCCCAGGACCCGCGCTACAGCGGCGGCCTCCCGCACACGGCCATCGGCGGCCTGACCCGCCTTGGCGGGCCCTTCTTCCGTCCGCAGTTCCAGACCTCGCAGGTCTACCAGCTCTCCGCGAACGTGTCCCTGCACCGCGGCGCGCATTCCTTCAAGTTCGGCGCCGAGGGCCGGAGGGACAGGGTGGACTACATCGACCTGCGGGCCCTGAACGGCTTCCTGGGGTTCTTCGACGCCCGCTACTCGGGCTCCGGCATCGGGGACTTCCTTCTGGGTTTGGCCTCGCAGCAGGGGCTGAGCCTCTTCCACGAGGCGAACCTGTACACCAACGGGATCCAGTTCTTCGCGCAGGACTCCTGGCGTCCGACCAGTACGCTAGCCCTCAACTACGGCCTGCGCTACGAGTACTTCACGCCGCTTCTGGACCAGAACGACCAGATGACCAACATCGACCCCGCGACGGGCCAGCGGTTCTTCTCCCAGGCCGGGGGCAGCACTTTCGAGCGCGCGCTCATCCATCCCGATAAGAACAACTTCGCGCCGCGGCTGGCCGCGGCCTGGAGCGCCTCCCCCAAGCTCGTGCTGCGCGGCGGGTACGGCATCTACTACCAGCACACCGACCGCTACGGCTCGGAGAGCCAACTCGCGCTCAACCCTCCCCAGCTCATCGACGTCTTCGTCACCGCTCCGTCGGCGGCAGCGCCGCCGGTGCTGGTCCTGCAGAACGGGTTCGTGCCCCCGACCCTGCAAAACGTCGACGCGACCCGGGTGCAGTGGCGCATCCAGGACCCGGACCAGAAGACGCCGATCATCCATCAGTTCAGCGTGGGGCCGGAGTACCAGGTCTTTTCGAACACCGTGATGTCGGTGGAGTACGTGGGTAACCTGATCCGCAACGGCCGCCGCCTGCGCAACCTCAACCAGGGGCGCATC
>JANMPI010000376.1:0-2415 GCA_031369785.1 Acidobacteriota bacterium | reverse complement strand
CGCTACGGCGAGATCCAGGAGATGCGGAAGGCGGTCGATGCGCTCCTCTTCTCAGGGGACTTCTCGCCGACCACGTTCAACCTCGCGTTCTTCATGCACTCGCTCTTCCGCGACGACATCGATCGGGAGACGAAGGCGCTGAAGGAGGAGAAGGAGGAGACGTACCTCGAGTTCCTGACCGAGGACGCGCCGAAGCCGGTGCCGGCCGCGCCGGTCGCGCCGGGACCGGCGGCGCCGTCTCCCGCCGCTCCCGTCGTCGTGGCCACGCCCATTGCGTTCTCCCAGGTCCCGCCGCTCGTCCCGCCCCCGCCCCGGTCGCCGGTGGCCCCTGCGTCGCCACCTGCGGGGGCGCCGGTGGCTCCGCCCGATACCGAGCCGTTCGCTCCGCCCCCGCCGCCGCCGGCAACGCGCGATCGCGACGCCGCGGCGGGGTTCACGTTCCACAAGGAAGACGCCGCGGGCAGCAAGGTGCCGATGTTCGTGGGCATCGGCGTGCTGGTCCTGGCGCTCGCCGCGGGGGCGTACTTCGTCCTCGGCCGATCGCGCCCGACCCCGGCGGCCGCCGTCGCTCCGCCGACGAGCACGCTGTCTCCCGAGACCGTCGCCGCGATGGCCAAGGTGAAGGATCTGGTAGCCCGGCTGGCCGCGATCGACGCGGACCTGGCGGCCGCCGCGGCGAAGGCGGAGGAGGACGCCAGGAAGAAGGTCGAGGCGCAGGCCGCCGCGCGGGGACAGGCCGTCGATCCCGCGGCGGTGCAGCGCGCGCAGGACGAGGCCCGCCGCAAATCGGAGGCCGAGCAGGCGCGCAAGCAGCAGGAGGAGAAGCGGCGGCTCGAGGACGAGCAGAAGGTCGCGGAGGCGCGGCTCGCGGAGGAAAAGAGGAAGGCGGAGGAGGCGCGCGTCGCGGCGACCCCGGCGACCACGCTCCCGCCGGTGACGCAGGCTCCGGCGCCGCCGCCCCCCACGGTGGCGGCCCTGAAGCCGGGGACGCTGGTGGAGCTCTCCGACGCGGGCGTGATCGCTCCCGTCCCGCTCGCGACGCCTGCGCTCCAGTACCCGCCGGTCGCTCTCGCCCGGCGGATCGAGGGCCGCGTCGAGGTCAGCGTGCTCGTGGACGAGCGCGGGACGGTCGCGGATGTGAAGGTGACGGCGGGGGCGGGGGGCAAGGCGGGCCTGACCGAAGCCGCGATCGAGAACGCCCGCCGGCGGCGCTATCGCCCGGCGACGAAGGACAGCGTGCCGGTCAAGGTGTGGGTTCCGGTGACCGTGAATTTCGTGCTGCCCCGGTAACAACAACCGAAAGAAAGAGGGTGTGCGGCGAGCCGCACACCCTCGGGAACATCTCGGTCGTATCGGTTTTAGTACATCCCGCCCATGCCACCGCCGCCGCCGTGCCCGCCGCCGGACGGCGCGTCGGACTTCTCCTCCGGGATCTCGCTGATCAGAGCCTCGGTGGTGAGGAGCAGGGAAGCGATCGACGCCGCGTTCTGCAGCGCGGAGCGGACGACCTTGGTGGGATCGATGACGCCGGCATCCACCAGGTTCTCGTACTTCTCGTTGAGCGCGTTGAAGCCCTCTTCGGGATTCTTGGAATCACGCACGCGCGCGATCACGACCGCGCCTTCGAGGCCGGCGTTGCCCGCGATCTGGCGCAGCGGCTCCTCGAGCGCGCGGCGGATGATGTTGACGCCCACGCGGACGTCCCCCTCTTCCTTGAGCGCGTCCACGACCTTGATGCAACGGAGGAGAGCGACGCCGCCGCCGGGGACGATGCCTTCCTCGACCGCCGCCTTGGTCGCGTGCATCGCGTCCTCGACGCGCGCCTTCTTCTCCTTCATCTCGGTCTCCGTCGCGGCCCCGACCTTGATGACGGCCACGCCGCCGACCAGCTTGGCGAGGCGCTCCTGGAGCTTCTCCTTGTCGTAGTCGGACGTGGTCTCGTCGATCTGGGTGCGGATCTGCTTGACCCGGCCCTCGATGTCCTTGGGCTTGCCGTTGCCCTCGACGATCGTGGTGTTCTCCTTGTCGATGACGATTTTCTTGGCTCGGCCGAGGTCCTCGAGGCGGACGTTCTCGAGCTTGATCCCGAGGTCCTCGGTGATGCACTTGCCACCGGTGAGGACCGCGATGTCCTCGAGCATGGCCTTGCGGCGGTCGCCGAAGCCGGGGGCCTTGACGGCGCACACGTTGAGCGTGCCGCGAATCTTGTTCACGACGAGGGCCGCGAGGGCTTCGCCTTCGACTTCCTCGGCGATGACCAGGAGCGGCTTGCCGCTCTTGGCGACGACCTGGAGGAGCGGGAGGAACTCCTGGAGGTTGGCGATTTTCTTTTCGTGGATGAGCACGTAGGCGTCCTCGAGCACGGCCTCCATCGTGGCGGCGTCCGTGGCGAAGTAGGAAGACAAGTAACCCTTG
>JANMPI010000372.1:0-5396 GCA_031369785.1 Acidobacteriota bacterium | reverse complement strand
GCTCGAGGTCTTCCGGGGCCGCGAACTGAGTGAGCCAGGGCGTGAAGCGCTCGTACGGCACGCGGCGGCCGATGAGCACGACCGGCAGCGGGGGATAGCGCGCGCCCGGCCGTTGGATCACCACGTCCCCGGGACGGCTGGCCGCGGCCAGGACATCCATCGCGCGCACCATCGGCGCGGGCACGGGATCGTACGGCAGCGTCGCCTTCTTCCAGACGAACTGGATGGACGAGGGCAAGGCGAGCACGACGCACGCGGTGACGATGAGGATGCGGCGATGCGACCGCGCTCCCGCCCAGGCGGCGAGCGCGACGATGGTGAAGATCCACAGCACCGGCCCCGCCTGCTCGACCAGGTACGCGGCGTCGTTCACCGCCTTCTGCCCCTCGAGCATCTGCGGCGCGGACACGCGAAACAGGAGACCGAGCGGCCACCCCGTGAGCGCGATGACCGCGAGCGTGGACGCCGCCCAGCTGCCGGCGACCAACGATCGCCACGCCTCGCCCATCCCCGTGATGCGCAAGCCCAGCGATGCGATCAGCCAGAGGAGAGCCCAACCGAGAAAGGCAACGCCGCCCATCGGGGCCAGCGCCAGGCTCTCGCGCGTGACCCGCACGAGATCGAACGGCGCGAGCACGACGCCGACGGTGTGTCCGCCCTGGCCGAGGACCAGCAACGCAGTCGCCACCGCACACGGCGCGGCAACGATGGCCGCATGCCGGAGCGATCGCCGTCCCACGAGCGCGGAGACCGCCAGCCCGAGGAGAAGGTGCGCGCCCAGGAACACCTTGAAAAAGGGAACCGTCGCGGCCTGCAGCGCGGCCAGCCACAACCAACCGCGGGCCGCATCCTGATCCCGGTCGAGGGCGATCAGCGACCCGAGGCAGAGCGCGAGCGCGGGCACGATCGGGTTTGACAGCACCAGCGACACGAGCACATTGCCGCGCAGCAGGTCCACCCACCAGTGCGCCTGCGGGTTCGACGCGAACACGAACGAGAAGTCCGCGGCAAGGGGGATGAAACCCGCCAGCGCCACCGCCAACGGCCCGCCGCCGACCGCCCGCGTGACCGCACGCAAGACGAGGATCAGCGCGATTGCCCCCAGGGTCACGTCGAAGCGATTGATCGAGTCGAACGGATCGACCGCGGCCCAGCGCAGCGCCGCGGCGCGTACGAGATCGAGCCCCAGGTGATAGCCGAGGGTGAAGCCCGACACGCCGGGGACCTGTGGCGGGTACCCGAGCGTCAGCTCGCGCGTCAGTCCAACATGGAACGCCGTGTCGTAGGGGACGAGGTTGTCGAGGAGGAACTCGCCGGAGGACGACACGCGATTCCCGCCGTACTGCGTCACCGCCAGCATGAAAACGGTGACGGCGACGGGGAGGAGAGCGCCCCGGAGCGGTGGTCCCGGGACCAGGACGAAGGGGCGGCGGGGGATCAGGACGCAGAGGGACAGCGCGGCGACCAGAAGGGGGTACAGCCACGGAACGCCCGTGACCAGGCTCAGCCAGTACGCGCCCGCGGTCGCCGCCATGCCAAGAGGCAGGACGAGGGCGGGGTCGACCGCGACCCCGGCAATCCTCTGGATGGCGATCCCCGGGCCGCCGATGGCGAGGAGAGCGAAGAGGGCGTAGCGGAGGGTGGCGGCGATCATCCGGAGGTCCTGCGGATTATCCCCGGGTTTGCCCCGAACCCTCGCCGACTGGGCGGTTTACAGCGGCAAACGGCCTGTGTTACGATCGCCGCTTGGATAAAAGAGACATCGAGGAGGTCAGTCGGTGACGCTCAGTAAAGAAGCCAAGACGACCGTAATCAGCAGCTACCAGACGCACGGCACCGATACGGGCTCGCCCGAGGTCCAGATCGCCATCCTGAGCGAGCGGATCAACTACCTGACCGAGCACTTCAAGTCGCACGCGAAGGACCATCACTCGCGCCGCGGCCTGCTGAAGCTGGTCGGCCAGCGGCGGCGCCTGCTCGACTACGTGAAGGGCAAGGACACGGACCGGTACCGGGGCTTGATCGAGAGGCTGGGCATCCGCAAGTAGGACGCCCGGCGCCTTCCTGACCCACCCCACCTCGCACACAACCAGAGAGTCGATCGCCTGACCAGGGCCGAAGCGCCCGGAAAGGCACGAAGTCCTCATTGGGGGGACTTCGAGCGGAGCGGAGAGAAACGAAATGGCGATGCAGCGCGTCGAGATGCCCCTCGGCAAGTACACCCTCTCGATCGAGACGGGTCGGATGGCCAAGCAGTCGGACGGCGCGGTCCTCGTGCGCCTGGGCGACACGGTGGTCCTGTCCACCGCGAACGCCCTTCCCGACGCCAAGGCCGGCGTCGACTTCCTTCCCCTGACCGTCGACTACCGCGAGAACACGTACGCGGCGGGCAAGATCCCGGGCGGCTTCTTCAAGCGTGAAGGCCGACCGAACGAGAAGGAAATCCTGACCTCGCGCATGATCGACCGCCCGCTGCGGCCGCTCTTCCCCGAGGGCTATAACAAGGAGACCCAGGTCATCGGCCTGCTGCTCTCCGCGGACATGGAGAACGACTCCGACACGCTGGCCATCATCGGCGCGTCGACGGCGCTCACCCTTTCCTCGATCCCGTTCCACAACCCCGTCGGCGCGGTGCGCGTCGGGTACTGGGACGAGCAGGTGGTGGTGAACCCGAGCTCGGGCGACCTCCGCACCAAGAGCAAGCTCAACCTCCTCGTGGCCGGCACCGAGGACGCGATCGTCATGGTCGAGTCCGGCGCCCAGGAGATCAGCGAAGAAGTGATGGTGCGCGCGCTCGCCGAAGGGCACGCCGTCATCAAGCAGATCGTCGCCCTGCAGCTCGAGCTCAAGAAGCTGGCGGGCAAGCAGAAGTGGACCTTCACGAAGAAGGAGCTCGATCCCGGCTTCGTGTCCTGGGCCGAGGAGCAGATGGCGGCGCCGCTCCTCACCGCCATGCAGATGAAGGGCAAGCTCGAGTCGTACGCGGCCATGAAGAAGGTCAAGGACGACCTCATGGCCCGCCTGCCCGAGGGGGAGGCGGACAAGAAGGCGATGGTCCCCGCGGTCTACGACGGCCTGCGCGAGAAGATCATGCGCCGCGAGATCCTCGAGAACGGCCGGCGCCACGACGGCCGCAAG
This sequence comes from Acidobacteriota bacterium, assembly GCA_031369785.1. GTDB lineage: Bacteria > Acidobacteriota > Vicinamibacteria > Fen-336 > Fen-336 > JANMPI01. The sequence continues at coordinate 2,258 of JANMPI010000372.1, read as the reverse complement.
TTCGACGAGATCCGCGCCATCCACGGCGAGGTCGGCGTGCTCCCGCGCACCCACGGGTCCGCGCTCTTCACCCGCGGCGAGACGCAGGCCCTGGTGACCGTCACCCTCGGCACCTCCGAGGACAAGCAGATCATCGACACCGTGCAGGAGCCGGACCACAAGAAGCGGTTCATGCTGCACTACAATTTCCCGCCCTTCTCGGTGGCGGAAGTGAAGTTCCTGCGCGGGCCCGGCCGGCGCGAGATCGGCCACGGCGCCCTCGCGGAGCGGTCGCTGCGCGAGATGCTCCCCGACGAGGAGAGCTTCCCCTACACGATCCGCATCGTGTCCGACATCCTGGAGTCCAACGGCTCGTCGTCGATGGCTTCCATCTGCGGCGGAACGCTGGCCATGCTGGACGCCGGCGTGCCGTTGCTGCGCCCGGTGGCGGGCGTCGCCATGGGCCTCGTGAAGGAAGGCGACAAGATCGCGATCCTCTCCGACATCGCGGGCGTCGAGGACCACTACGGCGACATGGACTTCAAGGTCGCAGGCACGCGCGACGGCATCACCGCGCTGCAGATGGACATCAAGGTCGGCGGCATCAGCACCGACATCCTGACCAAGGCGCTCGAGCAGGCCCGGCGGGGCCGCATCCACATCCTCGACGAGATGTTGAAGGCGCTGCCGGAAGCGCGCGCCAGCATCAGCAGCTTCGCGCCGCGCATCCTGACCATCCGCGTCCCCGTGGACAAGATCCGCGACATCATCGGGCCGGGCGGCAAGATGATCCGGTCCATCGTCGAGCGCACCGGCTGCAAGATCGACGTCGAGGACGACGGGCGCGTGTCGATCGCTTCCATCGACGAGAGCGCCGCGAGAAAGGCGATCGCGATCATCGAGGAGCTGACCGCGACCGCCGAGCTCAACAAGACGTACCTCGGCAAGGTCGTGCGGGTGGTCGACTTCGGCGCGTTCGTCGAGATTCTCCCCGGCACCGACGGCCTCCTCCACGTCTCGGAGATGGCCGCGCACCGCGTGCAGGACGTCAGCAAGGAAGTGAAGGAAGGCGACCAGATCCTCGTGAAGGTCGTGAACATCGAGCCCGGCTCGGGCAAGATCCGCCTGTCGCGCAAGGCCCTGCTGAGCGAAGCGGAGCTCGCGGCGGGGGCGGCGGCGGACAAGGCGGCGGGGCACAGCGGTGAGCCGGTGGGCGCGGATCGCGGCGGGCCGCGCGGCGATCACCGACCGAGCGGCGGGGATCGCGACCGTGGCGGCCGTGGGCGCGGCGGCCCCGGTGGCGGCGGCGGGGGATACGGGCGCCGGTAGTCCCTGAAGACGGCGGCCGTCCTCCTCATCGCGGTATCGACGTCGGTCGTCTGAGCGGCGCGGGCGGACGGCGGCTACTTCACCGGGATGAACCGGGCCACACGTTGGTGCGATGCCCGCTGGCATCGACGCTCTCCGCCCGTTCGACACCGCCGACGCGATGGATGACCAGCAGTGCGCCCTCGCTGTAGTCGACGGCGGGCGACATGCCTACGTCGATCAGGAAAAGCTTGCCGTCGGATCGCTGCGCGATGCGGCCGGGTGGATCGAATGCCCCGGGATCGTGGCCGAACACAAGGTGGCCGGCCCCGAGGGCGGCCAGGGCGGCGGTGACGTCGCCGCGCTTCCACCACTTCTGCGCTTCCAGGATGGAGTCGTCGCCGATCAGGAAGCTCGAGCCCCATTGGCCGGCATCGACCGCCTCCTGATAGCGGCGAGCTAAGTCGGCGACCGAAGCGCCGGACGTGTTTCCGCCGTGCGCGAAGAACCACGAGTTCACGCGCGCGGCCACCGGCCGGTTGGAGAGCCACGCGCCGTATGGCCCATCCCCACCGGCAACCGACTCGGGATCGAGACCCTTTTCTCGGAGCTCAGGGGCGAACTCACGTTTCGCCTTCTTGTTCGTGGGGTCGGCCAGAAATTCCGCTTCGTGATTCCCGAGGGTAACGATCACGCCACCGCCAGCGGCCTTCGCTTGTTCTTCCAGGGACATCATGAGGTCCAGCACGGGCACGGACTGGGTGCCCTTGTCGATCAGGTCGCCGACGGATACCAGCACGCTGCGCCCGCCGCTCCAGCGGTATGGGCCCGGCGCCGAGCCCTGGATCAGCTTGCCCGCGAGGAGGAGCTTTACCAGGCGGTCGTAGCCGCCGTGGACGTCGCCTAGGCCTATCACGTCGGCGTTCGTCTTCACGTCCACCACCGCCGGGAATCGGCTCCAATCGCGTGAC
>JANMPI010000368.1:0-8648 GCA_031369785.1 Acidobacteriota bacterium | reverse complement strand
CCATCTCGGCCAGGTTCACCTTCAGGTTGCTGATCGACTCCCGGTTCGCGTCCTCCATCGCCGCCTGTGAGTCGGCCACGAAGACGACGCCGTCGACCGATTTCAGGACGAGCTTCCGCGTCGCGTTGTAGAAGACCTGGCCGGGCACGGTGTAGAGCTGCAGGCGGACCTTCATCCCGCCGATCACGCCGACGTCCAGGGGCAGCAGGTCGAAGAAGAGCGTGCGGTCGGTCTCGGTCTCGAGGCTCAGCATCTCGCCGCGGGAGCGCGCCGCGGTCTTGGTGTGGATGTACTGCAGGTTGGTCGTCTTCCCGCACAGGCCAGGGCCGTAGTACACGATCTTGGCGGTGAGCTGCATCGTCGTGTAGTTGAAGAAGACCATCGGTGCCTGGGGAGTGTAGCGCTAGAAGCTGAGGCCGGCGCCCGCCGAAACGCGGCTGTCCATGTCGATGAGCGGGTTGCCGGACAGGTCGAGGCGGCGGTACTCGCCCTTCAGGATGACGAGGCCGCCGAGCTTCACCTTCACGCCCACGATCCAGGCCTTCAGGCGGCCGATGTCGGACTCGGATCCGATGTTCTGCCGGAACAGGCCGACGCCGATCCCACCGTAGGGCGTGAAGGCGCCGACGGGCGGGGAGAGGAGGGCGCTCGCGGTGAACGAGCTCATGCCGGTGTCCGTCGTCTCGCCGGGGATGCGCGCGGCCTCACCCTCGAAGGAAGCGACGTTGAACCACGTCGAGCTCAAGGCAGCGCCGAAGCCGCGGTTCCAGCGGTCGGACGGTCGCGGGATGGCCACGAAAGCCGTCACGTCGCCGGCCTGCGCGGGGGGGGAGGCCAGGATCGCGGTGGCCACAACGGCTACGGAAATCGTCCCTCGCACCGCGCTAAGTGCTTTCATATGAACAGGGTACATCAAATCACAGGCGCCGCGTTGACACCCCCGCCGGGCGGCACCTAGAATTTTCGAGACACAAGGCGTTCCCGTCTCCTCCTCGCGTACGTCCGGCCGCCCACGAAACCATGACCGCCTACATCTCACAGAACGCCTTCTGGGGTCTCCTGATCTCCGCCGTGGAGGTCTACAAGCGCGAATGCTTCGGGCTGCTCATCGGCTACCGGGACCGCAAGGGACCCGAGGCGATGTACATCGTCGAGCACGCGATCCCCTTCCAGAGCGCGGGACGCAAGCACAAGGGTGTCGTGAGCAACCCGCGCGCGCACGCGCGGATCGAGCGGTTCCTCGAAGCGATCCCGCAGCTGTCCGTGATAGGGGACTTCCACTCCCACACGATGTGGGGCTACAGCAAGGCGGCGAGCCATCCCAGCGACATCGACCTCGAAGGCATGTCGCCGGAGAACCTCTACGTCATCGTGAGTATCAACGACAAGCTCCGCGCGGTGCCCTGGAGCTACAACGACGACCAGTCGCTCTCGGGAACGACCAACGAGCACTACTTCCGCCTGACCGCGTACACCGTCAACACCGCCGGCGAGTCGCGCCGCACGCCGATCCTCTGCCCCTACGCCATCGGCTTCAACGCCCGCCCCCTGCGCGCGATCAAGTAGTTCGACTGTCTGCGGGTGAAACCCCCAGACCCCGGATCGCGCGTGCTACGTTCGACAAGGTGAATGCCCCAAGTCACCGAGGAGGCCGAATGCTCAACAAGAAGATGCTGGTCGTCGTAGCTGCCGTTGCCTGCGCAGGCCTCGCCGGGTGCGAGAACACCGCCCAGGGCGTGAAGGAAGACGCGAAGGAGAACAAGGCTGCGGCCGAGCAGCAGGCGGCGGAGACCAAGGCCGCAACCGCCGACGAACGGGCGGCCATCAAGGACGACGCGCACGACGCGGGCGCGGCAATGAAGGAAGGCGCGCGCGACGCCGGCGACGCGCTGAAGGACGCCGGCCACGAGGTCGGCAAGGCAGCGGACAAGGCGGGGGACGCGATCGCCGGGGCCGCCCATGATGCAGGCCACGCCGCCGCCAACATGGCGGGCACGCGGACGGCCGAGATCAAGACCGCGCTCATGGCCGACAAGAGCGTCGACGCGTCGCACATCGACGTCGACAGCGACGGGGATACGAAGACCGTCACCTTGAAGGGCACCGTCCCCAGCGCCGCCCAGAAGGCGTCGGCCGAGCGCATCGCCCGCGCCAAGGCCAACGGCTACAAGGTGCGCAACACCCTCACCGTCCGCTAGGTCAGTCCTTCTTTCGCGGACGCTCCGGGCCGAGCTTGTTGTAGAGGGTCTTCGGGTCGATCCCGAGGGCCCTCGCCGTCTTGCCGCGATGCCCCTCGTTCTGGCGCAGCACGCTCTCGATGTACTCGCGCTCGATCTCCGCGAGGCTCATCGCCGCCTTGGCCCCCGTCGTCTTCCACCCCTGGTCCCGCACGTCGATGGGCAGGTCGTCGGCGTCGATCGCGTCCTTCAGGGCCAGGATCGCCGCGCGGTGGATCACCATCTGCAGCTCGCGGACGTTGCCCGGCCAGGCGTAGGCGGTGAGCGCTTCGAGCGCCCGCGGCGTGAGTTGCTTCCTCGGGCCGAAACGGTCGAGGAAGTGGCGGGCCAGGAGCGGGATGTCGCCCCGCCGCTCGCGCAGCGGGGGCAGGCGGATGGTGACGCCGTTCAGCCGGTAGTAGAGGTCCTCGCGGAACCGGCCCTCCTGCATCTCGGTCTTCACGTCCTTGTTGGTCGCGGTCACGATGCGGACGTCGACGCGCACCGGCCGCGTGCTGCCCACGCGCAGGACCTCGCGCGACTCGATGGCGCGCAGCAGCTTCACCTGCACCGCGGGGGAAACCTCGCCGATCTCGTCGAGGAACAGCACGCCCTTGTCCGCGACCTCGAAGAGGCCGGGCTTGCGCGTCACCGCGCCGGTGAACGATCCCTTCTCGTGACCGAAGAGCTCGCTTTCGAGGAGCGTCTCCGCCATCGCCGCGCAGTTGATGGCCACGAAGGGCTGGCCCGATCGGGTGCTCGCGGTGTGGATGGCGCGGGCGATCAGCTCCTTGCCCGTCCCGCTCTCGCCCTGGATGAGAACAGGGAGATCGGATGGAGCGACGCGCCCGACCGTCGCCATCAGCTCCTTCATCCCCGCGTCCTCGGTGATGAGGCCGAAGATCCCCTCACGGTGGGTGAGCCGGACCTTCAGGGAAGCGTTCTCGCGGCGCAGGCGTGATTTCTCGGATGCCTTCTGGACGAGGATCTCGAGCTCGCTGGCGCGGGCGGGCTTGGTGATGTAGTCGTAGGCGCCGAGCTTCATGGCCTCGATGGCGGTGTCCACGCTCCCGTAGCCGGTGAGGACGATGGCCTCCGTCGAGAGCTCCTCGTCGGCGATGCGGCGCAGGATCTCGATCCCGCTCCCGTCCGGGAGCATGAGGTCGAGGAGTGCTACGTCGAACTCGCCGCGCCCGAGCTCGGCCAGCCCGTCGGCGATCGTGCGCGCGGAGACGACGCTGTGCCCGGACGCGGTCAGCTGATCGCAGAGCACTTCCATGAGCGCGGCGTCGTCCTCGACCACGAGCAGCCGCAAAGGCATGAGGGTCGACTCCACCTCAGGCCGCCGCTTTCGGCGCCACCGCGGGAAGAAGCATCGTCATCCGCGTCCCCGTGCCCACCGTGCTCTCGACGCGGATCTCGCCGCCGTGCGCGGTGACGATGCCGTGGCACGCGGAAAGGCCGAGCCCGGTGCCCTGGCCCACCGGCTTGGTGGTGAAGAACGGGGTGAAGATCTTGTCGAGGTGCTCGGGTGGGATCCCGCTGCCCGTATCGGCGACCGTCACCGCCACCATTCCGCTCCCCGTGCGCACCGTGGAGACCCTGATCTCGCCGCCCGACGCAGTAGCGTCGAGGGCGTTGATGATCAGGGCGAGCAGGGCCTGGCGCATTTGGCCGTCGTCCGCGGTGACGTGGGGCAACCCGGGATCGAGCTCGAGATGCAGCGTGACGTGCTTCAGCTTGATCTGGTGCCCGACGAGATCGGCCGCCTTCTCCGCGATCTGGTTGAGGTCGGTGTCCCGCACCTCCGGCCGCCGCGAGCGGCTGAAGTCGAGCAAGGCGGAGATGATCTTCTTGCAGCGGAAGATCTCCTCGTCCATCGTCTTCAGGTAGCGCGGGAAGTTCTTGAACGCGTCGATGGCGAGGAGCCGCGGGTCCTCCGCCGCCTTCAGGAGGCTCTCGGCGCGGAGGGCGATGGAGGCGAGGGGGGTGTTGATCTCGTGGGCGATCCCCGCCGCGAGCTGGCCGATGTCGGCGAGGCGGCTCGAGCGCTGCAACCGGTCCTCATGGTCGCGCTGGTCCGTCACGTCCTTCAGGATGACGACGAGCCCCTCCGAGCACTCCTCGCCGAGGGACGATACGCTCACCTCGTACAACCCGGGAAGACGCGCGTAACGCGTGACCGCGTGGCACGCCTTCCCGTCGCATCGGCAGTCCGTGATGGGATCCACCGCCTCGCCGGGGAACCGGTCACCCGTTCGCGCGACCGCTGGCCCAAGCAGCGCGGTGTACGGCTGGCCGTGGATCTCCTGGATGGTCTGGCCGAGCGCGCGCGCCATCTGCATGTTCGCGCGGATGACGTTCCCTTCGCCATCGAGCACCATGATTGCGTCGAGGATCGAGTCGAACGTCTTCTCCCATTCGCGCTTCCCGGAAAGGAGGATCTTCAGCAGGCTGACCTGGCCGGCGCGGTCCGGGCCCGTGGCGGGATCGACGAACACCGCGAGGGGCGGGGAAGGCTGCGCCACCAGCTCCGGCACGAGCTCCCGCGCCCGTTCGGGAGTGGCGAAGACGACGCCCAGCTCGACGCCGCTCGAGCGCAGGTCCCGGACGTCCTGCACGACGACGACCTCGACCCCCGACCCGGCGAGCTGCGACGCCACTCCGATTTCGTCTCCGGAAAGGCCGATCACGGCGATACGAAGGCGAGAGGGGTCGGACCCTGGCATTCCGGCGAGTCTATCACCCCGCCTCGGGTGATCTCCCGCTATTTGACCGTGACTTTTCGGGCGCCCTTGCGCGAAGGCGGCGGCGCCCCGTCTTCCATCCGCTCGAGCTGCCAGCGGCAGAGGAGGATCATTCCCTCGAGGAGCTGGCGCCGCAGCTTCTGCGCCTTCTGCCGATCGAGCCCCGCTTCTTCCAGGATCTCCGAGACCATGCAGCAGGCTTTCATCTGTTCTCCTTGTCGCCGAAGGCCACGCGCAGGCGCTGCTCGGCGAAGGCGGCGCCCAGCAGCTTGCGCGACGCGAGAGTGCGGGGCAGCACCACGTGGCGCCGCTGATTGTCGACCTGCACCACGAGCTCGTCACCCTGCGCCCAGACCTGGATCTTGTCCTTCTCCGCGAAGGGGAGCCGGATATAGAGCGCGTACCCCGACTTCTCCTTCTTCACTTCGATGGGCTTCTCGTGGAAGAAGACCTCGGTCGGATCGCGGGCGCCGAAGACGTCGTCGGCGAATTGCGCGAGCAGCGGCAGGCCCACCATCTCCCGGTCGAACAGGCGCGCCTCGAAGAAGGGAATGGGGTCGAAGTCCTTGCGCGCCTCCGCGAGGTGCGCGGCCTGGATGCCGAACCACTTGTCGAAGTAGGTCGACCGCGCTTCCGGCGGGAGCACGCGATTGGCGACCACGGCGTCGACGGGAAAGCCGAAGAGGCCGAGGTAGGTGTACAGGCGCTGGGACTCGTTGATGACCATCCGCTCGGGGTTCAGGACGATGCGGATCGAGCTCTGCTTCGGGTCCTGCAGCAGGGGGCCCATGCCCTCGAGCTCCTCGTAGATCGCCTTCACCGCCTGCATGACGTCGTCGGAAGGGAGGGGCATGTCCGTCATCCGCTTGGCGACCGGCCGCACCGACTTCAGCACCGTGCGGTGGATGGGGAAGATGCGCTTGAAATAGAAGTTCAGGATCTCGGGGACCCCGAGCATGCGGATCGTCTCGCCGGTGGGCGCGGTGTCGATCACGATGACGTCGTATTTGCCGCTGTCCGCGTGCCCCTTCACCTTCAGCAGGCTGAAGAGCTCCTCCATGCCGGGGAGGATGGCCATTTCCTCCGCCACCGCCTCGCCCACGCCCTGGAAGGTCATGAACTTCGTCAGGAAGTCCTGGATCACGCCCCAGTGCGTGGCCAGCTCGTGGTTGACGTCGATCTCCAGCGCGTCGAGCTTCGGCGCGATGCGGGTGGGCACGTTGTTCACCGAGACCTGGAGGGCGTCGGCGAGGCTGTGCGCGGCGTCGGTGGAGACGACGAGCGTGCGGTGCCCGAGCGATGCCGAGCGCACCGCGGTCGCGGCGGACAGGCTGGTCTTTCCGACCCCCCCCTTGCCCGAGTAGAGGATGATCCTCATCGCGCCCGTCCCGCCGCCGCTACCGATCGCGCGCGCGTGCGTCCCCGAAGCACCGGCGCCGCCTTCGCCCCCAGCAGGAGCTCGCCCACCTCGTGGAGCCCGTCGAGATCGTGGACGTCTCCTTCCAGCTCCGGGACGAGCACGGGCTCGAACCCCGTCTCCGCCTGGAGCCGAGCCACGTTGGCCATCTCCGCCTTCGCCAGCCGGCTGTAGTCCTTGAAGACCTCCACCAGCCGGTCGCCGAGGTCGTCGTCGATCTCGGGGGCGGCGCCCCGGCCCGCGGAGGCGGCCGCGGACGGATGCAGGCGATTCACGATGAAGCCGACGAAGGGCATCCCGCGCTCGCGAAGCCGCGTGTGGAAGAAGAGGGCCTCTTCGAGGGTGAGCGAGGACGGCCCGGAGACGAGGACGAACCCCGAATCCTCACGGCGGAGGAGAACGTGGACCTCCTCCGCCCGCTCCTTGAACCCCGCGTACATGCCTTCGAAGGCGAGGAAGAACTCGGACAGGTCCTGCAGGAACTGCAGGCCCAGCACTCGGTCGGCAAGCTTCAGGAAGAAGGCGCCGGTGCGCGTCGCGACCTTCAAGGTCAGTCGCCCGGCCACGAAGTACGGCTTCAGGAACCAGCGCAGCACGCTGGCGTCGAGGAATCCCATCATCCGCTCCGGCGCCTCCAGGAAGTCGAGCGCGTGCCGGGTGGGCGGCGTGTCGAGGACGACGAGGTCGAAGCGCTGGTCGGCCGCGAGGTCGAGGAGCTTCTCCATCGCCATGTACTCGTGGCTGCCCGCGAGCGCCGCCGAGACCTGCTTGTAGAAGCGATTGTCGAGGATGCGGCGTCGCGAGGCGGCGTCGGGCGCGTGCCGCTCGACCAGCGTGTCGAACGTCCGCTTGGTGTCGAGGGTCATGGCCCACATGCGGCCGCCTTCCGCGGGATCGAAGCGGGCGATGTCCATCTCGCGCGCGCGGTCGGTGAGCTTTTCGAGGCCCAGGCTCGTGGCCAGCCGCCGCGAGGGGTCGATCGTGCACACGAGGACGCGCCGTCCCTGGAGCGCGGCGCACAGGGCGAGCGCGGCCGCCGTCGTTGTCTTGCCGACGCCGCCGGATCCGGACACGACGAGGATGCGTCGCTCGTCGAGGGCGGCCTGGAGCGCGCGGTGGGGAGCGCTCATGCCGCCTCCAGCCGCTCGGCAAGCACCTGCAGCGACTGGCGGGTGAGTCGCTCGTCGAAGAGAAAGGGGAGCGCTACGAGCGGCGCGTCCACCGCCTTCTTCAATCGCTTCAGGTAGAACTGCGTCAGCTTGCGCCGCCGGATGTGATGCCGCGCGGCGAGGAGCGCGGCGGCGGCGGGGACGCCGGGCGCGAGACGGCCGGGGACATCGGTGGCGGCCAGGGCGAGGATCTCCATCTCCTGCGCGGCCGTGAAGCGGCGCTCGTGGCAGGCGTTCAGGACGAGGGCGCGGGTCTCGATCCCGAGCTCTCCGGCGGCGCTGGCCGAGAACTCGATCGCCTCCACGACCGCCATCTCCTCGGGGATCGCGACCACGACGAGCGCGGTGCGCACCGGATCGCGCAGGAGGGACAGGATCCGCCGCGCGTTGTGCCCCACCGGACCGACCGGCACCGCATTCGACGCCGCGAGCGGCACCTTCAGCAAGGAGAGGCCGTGACCGGTCGCCGGCGCGTCCACGATCACGACGTCGTAGCGGGGATGGCGGGGCCACCCCGTGCGCTCCTCCTCGAGGAGCATGATCTTGCCGAGGACCATCAGCTCGGGCAGGCCCGGCGCGGCGGCGAAGAAGCGATGGTAAACGGGGTTGTCGAGGATCTTCCGCGCGATCAGGTCGACGCGCGCCGTCTCCCGAACGTACTCGTCCATCACCGTGCGGGGGTCGAGGTTGGCCATGAAGAGGCCGGGCAGCACCTGCGTCTCGGCATGACCCAGCGACGCGTTGGCGCCGAGGAATCGCGCGGCGGAGACCGGGGTGTCGATCTCGATCAGGAGGACCCGCTGGCCGCGGTCGCGGGCGGCGAGGGCGAGGGCCGTTCCGACCACGCTCTTGCCCACCCCCCCCTTGCCGGAGAGGATGACGAGCCGCCGCCGCAGGAGCTCGTCGAGCAGCACTCGAAGAGCGTAGCACCGCCTCTGTTACGATCCCCACCACGCGTGGGAAACATGGCCCTTGCCGCCGGCACGAAGATCGGGCCCTACGACGTCACCGCGCCGCTCGGCGCGGGCGGCATGGGCGAGGTGTACCGAGCCCGCGACGCGCGCCTCTCACGCGACGTGGCGATCAAGGTCCTGCCCGC
>JANMPI010000248.1:0-4402 GCA_031369785.1 Acidobacteriota bacterium | reverse complement strand
GAAGAGGATGAGGGCCGGCGCGGGAGCGGATCGGGCGCGGATGTCCGCGGTGCGCGTGGAGCGGAGCACCTGCGCCGACTCGTTCAGGTGCTTGGCGCCCTCGAACGCGCGCTCCGCCGCCGTCTTCCCCGGTCCCGACGTCACCACGAAGGCGGGGCCGAGGCCGGTGGCGATCACGGCGTGCTCGTGCCCGGGCACGTCCTCGAACGGCTCGGCGATGAACCGGAAGCCGACCGGCTCGGGGAGGGCGACGATCGAAAGCGAGACCTGGACCACCTGCGTCGACCCCGGCACCGTCACCGATACCGTCTCTTCTCACGCGATCACGCGCGGGACGACGACCTCGATCGCCTTCGCGCCCGAGCTGACGACGAGCGCGGGCACTCCGCCGACGGTGACGCGGTTGGCGGCCGCCTGCGGGTCGAACCCGCGCCCGGAAATGGTGACGAGGTCGCCAGGCGACGCGGAACGCGGCTCGACGCCGAAGACCAGCGGCACCTTGCCGATGACGAACAGCAGCACGTTCGACCGGTCCGCGCCCATCGCCGCGACCACGGGAAGCTCGGCGCCCGCGGCGGATGGCAACGCGGGTACCCGCACGGTGAGCGTGCCGGGCGTCACCGCGAGCACCTCGGCCTCCGCGTCGCCGAAGCGCACCCTCACCCCCGCGCCGAGGGCGGCGCCGGTCAGGACCACGGAATCGCCGGGCATTCCGATGTCCGGCGCCAGCGACTTCAGCCGGGGGGCCGCGTACACCGCCACCATGGCCGCCGCCGAGGCCTGACCGCCGGCGGTGATCACGACCGGGACCGACGCATCGCGCCCGGGCGTCGCCGGGAGCTCGGGCACCTCGACCTGCACGCGGTCGCCGCTCGCCTGCACCACACGCGCGGGACGCCCGCCGATCGTGGCCGACGTACCGATCGCGCTCTCGCCCAGGTGCGCGCCGGTGACGGTGAGGGTTCCGCCGACGGTGACGCGCGTGGGGCTGACGCCGTCGATGCGAGGCGTATGGGACGACATCCACGCAAAGTACCCGCCGGCCAGGGCGGCGAGGAGGGCCACTCCACCCGCGATGGGTATGAGCGGACTCCGTCCGGTGCGTCGCTCCGCCACCCGCGCGGCACGCACCGTGGGACGAACGGGGGCCGCGGGGACGTCCGCGTCCGCTCCCGGAGCTCCCCGCGCCCAGTCCATGACGCCGTCGGGCACGCCGGCACGACCCGCATCGGCCTTCCGCGGCGATTCCGGGCGGGTGTCGTCGATGATGGCGCGTGGCGCGCGGGTCAAGGGCGGCGTCCCGCCCGCCTGGCGGACGATGGTGGCGGACGCGGCGGCGGCCGGCGCGCCGAGCGCGATCACACCCTCCGTGCGTTGCACCGCCGGCGGCGGCGCATCGACGGGCGCGGGGGGCGCGGAGGCCTCGTCCCCGAGCAGGGCGTCGAGGTCGAGCGGCACCGCGGCCACGGCCGGCATGTCGAGGGCGTCGTACGCGCCCCACGCCGGGTCGGTCAGGAAGTCGGCGTCGGCCGGAATCGCAGACGCAGCGGGGGCGGGGGCAGGGGCCGCACGCGGCGGCTCCATTGCGAATGGCGGAATCTCGGCGTCGAGCGCGATTTCCACCGGCGGCGCGGGGATCGGCGCCTCCGCGGGGACGGGCGCCGCGGGCGGCTCGGCCGGCGCGTCGAGCAGGAACGCCGCATCGTCGTCCACTGGGGCGGGGTCCACTGGTGCGTCGTCGGCGGGCGCGTCGGCGAAGGACAGAAGGGACTCCGGTTCCGGTTCGACGGGTTCCGGGTTCGAGCTCGCCGTCGTCTCGGGCTCGACGCCGGGCTCCGCCCCGAAACCCGGCTCCGTCACCGGCGCCCCGAGGAAGCTGTCCTCGGGAAGGCGGCACTGGATCATCACGCTGTCGGGATCCCCGGGCGGGCCGAGCCAGAGAACGTCGCCATCGCGCAGCGCCGCCTGGTCGACCACGCGATCGTCGTTCACGTAGAGGCCGCGCGGGCTGCGCGTGTCGTACACCGTGATGCCGCCGAGGTCGCGCCAGACGCGGGCGTGGATGGGGCTCACCCCCGGCAGATCGAGGCTCAGCCGGCAGTCGGGGTCGGAGCCGACGAGGATCTCGTCGACCGCGTCCTCGATCTCGAGGCACGTGCCCGCCAGCGGGCCGCCCATCACCGTCAAACGAGCGCCTTCGGCCAAACTCTCCTCCGATTCCGGTACCGCTGCGGATCGTGAGACGCATTATCCACCACCGGCCCGCGGCGGCGCGGGCGATGGCGTCTCCCGTATAATCCACGCCTGTCCACTACGGAGAAGAAGAAGGTGTTCTCGTACCAGGAAGCGTCGGTCCTGCTGCCCGAGGTCCGCCACGCCACCGAGGACGCGCACCGCCGCGTGGAGGGCCTGGCCGCGTCGAGCGCGCCCGACGCGCGGACGGAGGCGGACGCGATCGTGGAGGCCTGGGCGCAGGGGCTGCACGCCCGCGGGCTCGAGATCAAGGGTCTGTGGCTCGTGGACTTCGATAACGGCTCCGGTTACTACTGCTGGCGGTATCCCGAGGAACGGCTCGAGTTCTACCACTCGTACGAGGAAGGCTTCGGAGGGCGGATGCGGATCCAATGACACAGGCCATCCAGTTCGCGTTCATCGTGCTGCTGCCGCTGATCGTGGTGGGCGGCGGGCTCGCCTCGTTGTTCCTGGTCGGCGCCCTGTTCGACGCGCTCGAGGATCCGGAGGGTCTGCGCTCGCGCGTCGAGGGCGCCTTCCGTCCGTCCCCGAAGCCGGCGCGCATGATCGGCCCCGACCACTACTACCGTCCGCACTGGCTCGGCGGCGGCAAGGTCACGGAGACGCCGGCGCCCTAGCGCCCGTCCCCGCGGCCGATCAGCGCACGAGAGTGCGCTCGCCGTCGCGGATCCGTCCCGCGGACTTCTCGACGAGCTCGACCTTCACCTTGTGCTTGCGGCCCGTGGCCGCGCCGGGCTCGTAGCCCACCACGATCTCGCTGCTGATCTCGGCCCCGATCTCGCGCAGGATCGCGGCCAGCGCCTCCTCGGTCAACGCTCCCGGCTCGTACGATCGGCCTCCCGTCGCATCGGGGAGCGCGTCGAGCTCGAGCTTGCGGTAGTCGTACATCGCGCGATCCGGCGCGCCGCCCCCGAAGGGCCCGCGCCGCGCGGTGTCCTGGAAGGCCTGGCTGAGCTTCACCGCGTACACGCGGACGTCAGCCTCCGTCGCCGCTTCCACGGCGTCCTTCACCCGGCCGCCTTCGGTGTCGAGGGCGTCGGTGAACAGGATCACCGCCCGCTGCGCCCGGCCGCCCGCGGCGGACCGGCGCGCGACATCCGCCACCGACGCGTAGAGCCGCGTGCCCTGGCGCCGCGTCTCGTGCCCGAAGCGGAGCGCGGACTGGAATGCGCCCATGAGCTCCGAAGCGTCGCGCGTCGGCTCCGCGAAGCATTCGAGCCTCCCGCCGAACGCGCACAGCGCGACCTTCGCCTGCGCGTGCAGGCTCCCGAAGAGGACCTGCCGGATCAGCGTCTCGTCGAGCAGGCGCTCGTCCATGACGCTGCTGCTCACGTCGAGGACCAGGGTGACTTCCGGGACGACCGTGCGGTCCCGGCTGGCCGCCGTCTCCAGGACCGCGATGGTCCGCGGCTGGCCGTCCTCGAGCACCCGCAGCTGGTGCTTGCGGATGTCGGTGACGTACGCGCCCTTGCGCTCGACGTGGAAGCGGACGTAGACGAGCTCGGCCGTGGCCGGGAACGACGGCACCTGCGGCGCGGGCGGCGCGACGGTCTGCCCGGCGGCGAGAAGGATCGCGAGCGCGCTCGATAGAGTCATGTCTTCGATCCTACGCCCGACGTCCCGCGGCTATCGGGCTTCGGCGCGCATCCGGATCCCGTGCTTCGGCCGCAGCGTGATGAGGGCCTGGGGAACGACCGGCGGGCCCGCGGCCAGGCGGAACGACCAGCGCTGCGCGAGCGCCGACAGGAGCAGGACGCCCTCCATCCACGCGAACGATTCGCCGATGCACTGGCGGGCGCCGCCGCCGAACGGAAAGTAGGCGAACCGCGGTCGCGCGGCCCTGGCTTCGGGGAGGAAGCGGTCGGGATCGAAGCGCTCGGGATCCGGCCACCAGCGGGCGTCGCGCTGCACGACGTACGGGCTCATGGCCACCAGCCCGCCGGCGGGGACGGTGTACCCGCCCACCCGGTGATCCACGAGCGCGCGCCGCCCCATTCCCCACGCCGGTGGATAGAGCCGCATCGCTTCCCCGAACACCCGCTCGACGTAGGCGAGCGCGGGCAGGTCGGAGGCGGCGGGGGGCCGCCCCCCGCGCGCCCGGTCGACCGCGTCGTGGGGGCGCGCCGCCCCCGCCCGCATCTGCGCGAGC
>JANMPI010000325.1:0-3361 GCA_031369785.1 Acidobacteriota bacterium | reverse complement strand
GTCGGTCTTCAGGAGCTGCCCCTGGGCGGCGGTGACGGTCACCGCTTCGGTGAGCGCCCCGAGTTCGAGACCCATGTCCACCTTGGTCTGGGTGTCGACGCTCACCCGCGCCGCCGAGACGACCGCGGTCTTGAAGCTCGCGAGCTCGGCCCTAACCTCGTAGGTGCCCGGCACGAGCCGCTCGATCAGGTAGAAGCCCTTGTCGTTCGTTACCGCGGTGTGGACGGTCTTGCGTTCGACGCTGGTCGCGCTCACGGTGACGCCGGGAAGGGCGGCGTCGCTCGGATCGGCCACCGTCCCTGCGATGCTGCCGTACACGGCCTGCGCGAAGGTCGCGCGTGCGGGCACGAGTGCCAGGAGGAGTACGGCCGCGGTGGCGGCGGCAAAGCGGCTCAAAGTCATTTGACCCTCTTTTCGACTGGTGGGCGGGCAGGGACCTTCGGCGTCCAGGCGTCTTCCGATGTCAGAAGGCGTGAACACTTGTTGCGGATAATATTCCCCGCTTGAAGCTGTCGTCAAGGGCTCGGTCCAATTTGGAGGTCGCGTGAGGAGTTCCCGGACGTTGGCGTCGATGCTCGTCGTCTTGCTGGCCACTTCGCCGGCGCCCGCCGCGCCCGCGGGCCCCGCCCGGCCGTGGGTGCCGCGCTTCGCCCTCCCCGCGAGCGGCCTCCGCCTCGACCGGCACGCCGAGAGCGGCGCCTTCTTCGACGTCGTCGGGCGGCGCTCGGCGGCCTTCGGGTACGAGAACCGCGGCATGGAAGCGTGGGCCTACCCGCTGAAGCTGGTCGACGACTTCAAGCTCGGCTTCCTGCTCGAAGGCTATCCGCTGGAGATCGACGGGCCCCAGATCGCGCAGTGGATCGACGTGCGCCCCGAGGCCACCACCTTCACCTATTCGCATGCCGGGTTCACCGTGCGGCAGACGATCTTCGCGCCCATCGACGAGCCGGGCATCGTCATGCTCCTCGACGTGACGAGCGTGCTGCCCCTCACCATCGTCGGGTCCTTCCGGCCGCGCCTGAAGCTGATGTGGCCCGCGGGGCTCATGACCGGCGACATCGGCTTCGACGACAAGGCGCAGGCGTACACGATCACGGAAGAGTCGAAGCGGTTCGCCGCCGTCATCGGATGCCCTGGCGCGCGCGACGTGTCGTTGATGCCCTACCAGGAGGAGCCGCGGGACGTTCCCGTGCGCTTCATGGTCGACGTCCCGCCGGACCGCACGGCGACGCACCTCGTGCCCATCGTCCTCGCCGGCAGCGTCCTCGGCCGCGCGACCGCCCTCGCGACCTACCAGCGGCTGGTGGCGGAAGCGCCGGCGCTCTACGAAAAGAACGTCGCCCATTACCGCGCGCTACAGGAACGCACGGTCGGGATCCGCACGCCCGACCCGCGCGTCGACACCGCGTACGCGTGGGCAAAGGTCGGGATGGACAAGGGCATGGCCACGAACCCGCTCCTCGGCACCGGCCTCCTCGCCGGCTTCCGCACCTCGGGGGAGAGCGAGCGGCCCGGCTTCGCCTGGATGTTCGGGCGCGACGCGCTGTGGACGTCGCTGGGGCTCACCTCGGAGGGCGACTTCGCGGCCACGCGCACCGCGCTCTCTTTCCTGCGCAAGTACCAGCGCGCCGACGGCCGCATCCCGCACGAGATCTCGCAGAGCGCTTCGCTCGTGCCCTGGTGGACCGACTACGAGTTCCCCTGGGCCTCCGCGGACGCCACTCCTCTCTACGTGATCGCGCACGGCGATCTCTCGAGCGCCGCCGGCGACCGCGCGTTCCTGGACGAGTCGTGGGATTCGATCGTCAAGGCGTGGCGGTTCTCGTCCCTGACCGATCGCGACGGCAATGGCCTCATCGAGAACACGAAGGTCGGCCACGGATGGACGGAAGGCAGCCCGCCGTATCCGCCGCACGAGGAGATCTACCTGCAGGGCGTGTGGATGGAGGCCTCGCGGGTAATGGCGGAGATGGCGGAGGCCAAGGGCGACGCCGCCCTCGCCGCCGCCGCGCGCGCCGCGGAAGAGAAGTGCCGCGCCGCGGTGGAGAAGACGTACTGGCTCCCCGACGCCGGCTACTACGCGTTTGCCACCGCGCTCGCGAAGCCGGAAAAGGATTACGACGCCGAGCCGGGCCCGCGCCGTGCGGCCCGCCAGGCGAGGATCGAATCGCTGCGGGGCAAGACCCTCGTCGACGAGGACACCGTGCTCCCCGCCGTCCCGCTGTGGTGGCGCACGCTCGACGCGAAACGCGCGCAGCTCGAAATCGATCACCTCGCGAGCGGAGCCATGGCCACCGACTGGGGCCATCGGCTGATCTCGAACCGCAGCCAGCTCTACGATCCGCTGTCCTATCACTACGGATCGGTGTGGGGGCTCTTCACGGGGTGGGCGTCGATGGGCGCCTATCGCTACGGCCGTCCCCACGCCGGCTTCCAGGCAGCGATGGCCAACGCGCTCCTCACCTGGCAGGGCGCGCTCGGCTACGTCACCGAGCTTCTCTCCGGAGACTTCAACGCGCCGTTCGGCCGCTCGTCGCATCACCAGGTCTGGTCGGAGGCGATGGTGGTGACGCCGCTCGTGCGCGGGATGCTCGGCATCGAGGCGAGCGACGGCGGGCGCACGCTGACCTTTGCCCCGCAGATCCCGGCGGACTGGGATCGCGTCTCCGCCACCAACGTGCCCGCGGGCAACGCGCGCTTCGACTTCACGCTCGAGCGCAGCCCCGGACGCGTGAAGGTGACGGCGGTCGGACGCAGGGGCCCGGCCAGACTCATCCTCGCGCCCGCGATCCCGCTCGACGCGCGCGTCCTCTCGGCGACGGTGGACGGCCGCGAGGCCGCCGTGGACGTCACCACGCTCGGCGACATCCAGCGCGCGGAGGTCGTGATCGCCCAGGCGGGGGCGCAGACGGAGGTCGTGTACGCGATCGAGGGCGGGACCGAGGTCTACGCGGCGCCGGTCACGCCCGCGCCGGGAGCGGCCAATGAAGGGCTGCGGGTGGTGAGCGCGCGGCCGGCCGATGGGGTGCTGCGGCTCGTCGTCGAAGGGCGCGCGGGGCGGAGCTACACGCTCGGACTGCGCACGTCGCGCAAGGTGGGCGCCGTTCCCGGCGTGACCGCCGCCCCCGACGGCGCGTCGCTTTCGATCACGTTCGACGTTATAGGCAGCGAGTACGTGCGGCGGACGATCGTGCTGCCGCTCTCGTGAGCTAGAGGCCCCTCAGGTGAGGCAGAGGCAAGTCTCCAGCAGTCGGGCGGAGACACTTCAAACGATGCCGGGCGGGTCTGTTCCAGGACAGATTGAGTGCTCGGCTGGCAGCCACTCCCGGTCGGCTCGACAATCGCTGGCGGTATTTTCGAC
>JANMPI010000306.1:0-10490 GCA_031369785.1 Acidobacteriota bacterium | reverse complement strand
CGCCGGGTCTCCTCATCGACGGCGAGATGCAGTTCGACGCCGCCACCGTTCCCGCCGTCGCCGCGCGCAAGTGCCCGGACAGCCCGCTGGGCGGGCGCGCCAACGTTCTGGTCTTCCCGGACCTGGACGCCGGGAACATCGCCTACAAGATCACCGAGCGCATTGGCGGCGCGTCCGCCATCGGTCCCATCCTCCAGGGTCTGCGCCGCGCCGTGAACGACGTCTCACGCGGGTGCTCGGTGCAGGACCTGGCCGACGTCGGCGTCATTACCGCGGTGCAGGCGCTGGCCGCCCGGGAGGCCGCATGCTGAAGACGCCGCCGCCGGACCGCCGCCTCGCCATCGCCGCGCTCGCGGCCGTGGTCCTGGCCATCGTCGTCCTGCGGCTCCTGGCCGGCGCGAATCCCGAGATCGTCGAGCACGCGTACTCGCGGTCCGTCTACCCGCGGATCGCCGACATCCTCACCACCGCCACCGGCTGGACGTCGTTCTCGATCGCCGAGCTCGTCTCCATCCTGCTGATCGTCATGGGCATCGTCGCCGCGGTGCGCGGGGTGTTCCGCGTGCGGCGGGCGCCGGCGCCCTTCCGGACGCTGGGGTTCGCGCTGATGCGCATCGCGACCGTGGCCGGGCTCGTGTACCTCGTCTTTCTCGTCCTGTGGGGCTTCAACTATCAGCGGCAGCCGCTGGCCATGAGCGTCGGGCTCGATACGGGCGCGCCGCGGGCCGGGGAGCTGGCCGCGGTGTGCGCCGCGCTGGTCGACGAGAGCGAGGCCCTGCGCGCGTCGGTGCCGGAGGACGACAAGGGCGTGGCGCGCGTGAACGGCGGCATCACGGGCGCGCTGGCCCGGGCCTCGGCGGGCTACGACGCGCTCGACGATCCGTGGCCGATCGTCACCGGCGAATCGATCACCGCCAAGCGCGTGCTGCTGTCACCCGTGCTGGCGCGGCTCGGGATCACCGGCATCTTCGTGCCCTTCACCGGCGAGGCCAACGTCGACACGACGGTGCCACAGTGGATGCTCCCCTTCGTCGCCGCGCACGAGGTCGCCCATCAGCGCGGCTTCGCGCGCGAGGACGAGGCCAACTTCCTCGCGTATGCCTCCTGCGCGCAGCATCCCGACCCGACCGCGCGCTACTCGGCGGCTCTGGAGGCGAGCCGCTACGCCATGGGCGCACTCCGCGTAACGGATCCCACGGCTCATCAGGCTCTCGAGGCGCGCCGCGGCCCGGCGGTGCGGCGGGATCTCGAGGCGCTCGAAGCGTGGCACCGGCAGTACGCGAGCCGGCTCGGTGCGGTGCACGAGCGGGTCAACGACGCGTATCTGCGCGCGCAGGGGCAGGACGGCGTAGCGAGCTACGGGCGGATGGTCGACCTGCTGATCGCGGAGCGAAGGGCGAGGTAGCGCGTCATGAATGCCTTCCTGGGTATCGACGTCTCGACCACCGCCTCGAAAGCGGTGCTCCTGGACGAAAGTGGTGCTCTCCTCGGCGTGGCGTCTACTCCCCACACCGTGCAGTCTCCGCAGCCGCTCTGGAGCGAGCAGGATCCGGCGGAGTGGTGGACGGCTTCCGCAAACAGCATTCGCGAGGTGCTCGCCGCGACGGGGACAGCCGGCACCGAGGTGCGCGCGGTCGGTCTCGCGGGCCAGATGCACGGCCTCGTCCTTCTGGATGAGAACCGGCGCGTGCTGCGTCCGGCCATCCTCTGGAACGACCAGCGAACGGGCGTGCAGTGCGACGAGATCCGCCGACGGG
Organism: Acidobacteriota bacterium; assembly: GCA_031369785.1. Classification (GTDB taxonomy): domain Bacteria; phylum Acidobacteriota; class Vicinamibacteria; order Fen-336; family Fen-336; genus JANMPI01. Next base: position 8,733 of record JANMPI010000306.1, on the reverse strand, counting down.
TGGGCGGCCGTGAGGCGCTGGTGCGCCGCACCGGCAACGACGCCTTGACGGGTTTTACCGCGCCCAAGATCCTCTGGGTGCGCGAGCACGAGCCCGCGCTCTACGCGCGGGCGCGCCTCGTCCTTCTGCCGAAGGACTACGTGCGGTTGAAGCTCACGGGCGGGGCCGCCATCGACAAGGCGGACGCGTCGGGCACGCTCCTCTTCGATATCGCGCGGCGCGACTGGTCGGAGGAGGTGCTGCGCGCGCTCTCCGTTCCGCGCGAGTGGCTTCCCACATCCTACGAAGGAACCGACGTGACCGGCACGGTCACGGGTGACGCGGCGCGCGAGACCGGCCTCCGCGCGGGGACACCGGTGGTCGCGGGTGGTGGCGACCAGGCCGCGGGTGCCGTGGGCACGGGCGCCGTCCGGCCCGGCGTGGTCTCGTTGAGCCTGGGCACCTCGGACGTCGTCTTTGCCTCCACGGACGGGCCGCTCTTCGATCCGCAAGGCCGGCTCCATGCGTTCTGCCATGCCGTGCCCGGCAAGTGGCACCTCATGGGGGTGACCCTGGCCGCGGCCGGAAGCCTGGAGTGGTTTCGCAACACCCTGGCTCCCGCCGAGTCCTTCGAGACGCTGGGTGGGGAAGCCGAGACGGCACCCCCGGCCTCGGACGGCGCGCTGTTCCTCCCCTACCTCGCGGGCGAGCGCACGCCGTATCCCGACCCGCACGCCCGGGGCGCCTTCGTCGGCCTCACCCTGCGGCACGGTCGCGGACACCTCACCCGCGCGGTCCTCGAAGGCGTCGCCTTCAGCATGAGGGACTGCTTCGCCCTCATTCGGGAAGCCGGGATCGGAGGCGTCGCCAGCGTGCGCGTGACCGGGGGAGGCGCGCGAAGCCGGCTCTGGCGGCAGATCGTGGCGAGCGTGCTGGACGTCGAGCTCGTCACCGTCAACTGCGCAGAAGGCGCGGCCGCCGGTGCCGCGCTCCTGGCCATCGTGGGCGCGGGAGCCGCGCCGTCCGTCGAAGGCCTGTGCGACCAGGCCGTTCGCGTCACGGATCGGCAGGAGCCGATCGCGGCGTGGGTCAGGGCCTATGCAGAAGCCTACCCACGCTATCGCGCTCTATACCCCGCGCTGCGCCCGCTTTTTACTTGACTCTCGGCAGATGGCGCATCAACTTACAGCCCCGATGAAACTCGCGGTGGCGGCGCTCCTGACCCTTGGTGTGGCGGCGATGGCCGCGGACGAGGGCCCTTCCCTCTACCGCGATCCTTCGCAGACTACTGACGTCCGCGTCGCCGATCTCGTGGCGCGGATGCAGCTCGACGAGAAGGTCGCTCAGCTCACCGCGCTGTGGATGCGCAAGGACCAGATCACGGACGAGCAGGGCCGCTTCTCTCCCGAGAAGGCGGCGGGCGCCATCCCCCACGGCCTCGGCCAGCTCGCGCGTCCGAGCGAGATGTCGAACACGCCGAAGGGGCCGGTATCGCGCGGGCCGCTCGAAAGCGCCGAGTTCGTGGCCGCCCTCCAGCTGTGGCTGAAGCAGCACACACGCCTGGGCATCCCCGTGATGACGCACGAAGAGGGGCTCCACGGGCTCGCCGCTCCGAAGGGCACGAACTACCCCGTTCCCATAGCCCTCGCCAGCACCTGGAACCCGGAGCTTCTCGAGCGCGTGATGAGCGCGGTGGCGCTCGAAGCACGAGCGCGCGGCACGCACCAGGTCCTGTCCCCCGTGCTCGACCTCGCCCGCGACCCGCGCTGGGGCCGGACCGAGGAGACGTACGGGGAGGATCCGTATCTCGTGGCTCGCCTGGGTGTGGCCGCCGTGCGCGGCTATCAAGGGCGCAGCGAGCGGCTGGCCCCGGACAAGGTCTTCGCGACCGTCAAGCACTTCGCCGGACACGGCACGAACGAAGGCGGCATCAACACCGCACCGGGCACGTTCCCCGAGCGGCTGCTGCGCGAGGAATACCTCTATCCCTTCCAGACGGTGATCGCGGAAGCGGCGCCTCTCTCGCTGATGCCGTCGTACAACGAGATCGACGGCGTGCCGTCCCACGTGAACGAATGGCTCCTGACGAAGGTCCTGCGCGGCGAGTGGGGCTTCCGCGGCTTCGTGGTGGCGGACTACTACGCGATCGAGCAGTTGGTCTCGCGGCACGGCGTGGCCGCCTCGAAGCAGGATGCGGCGCGGCAGAGCCTCGCCGCCGGCGTCGACGTCGAACTGCCGGACGTGGGCGCGTTCGGTACGCTGGCCGAGCTCGTTCGAAGCGGGCAGGTGGCCGAGTCCGCCGTCGACCGCGCGGTCGCGCGCGTGCTGCGCGCCAAGTTCCTGGCCGGGCTGTTCGACGACGCCTCCATCGATCTGGAGCGTGCGGTCGCGGTCTCCAACACCGCGGCCCACCAGGCCCTGGCGCTGGAAGCGGCCCGGGCGAGCATCGTCCTCCTGAAGAACGAAAAGGGTCTCCTCCCCCTCGACGCGGACAAGCTGAAGACGCTCGCGGTCATCGGCCCCAACGCGGCCGCCGTCCACCTGGGCGGCTACTCGAGCGCGCCGGGCCGCGGGGTGAGCCTCCTGCAAGGCATCCGCGATCACCTCGGAGCGCGCGCACGTGTGTTGCATGCCGAGGGCGTGCGCATCACCGAGCACGACGCCAATTGGCACCAGGACGCCGTGACCTTCGGTGATCCCGTCCAGAATCGCCGGCGCATCACGGAGGCCGTCGCCGTCGCGCGGCGGGCCGAGGCGGTCGTGCTCGTCCTGGGCACGAACGAATCGACGTCGCGCGAAGCCTGGGAGGACAATCACCTCGGCGATCGCTCCGAGATAAGGCTGGGCTCGCAACAGCAGGAGCTGTTCGACGCCATTTTCGCCACGGGCCGCCCGGTGGTGGTCGTGCTCTCGAACGGCAGCCCGGTGGCCATTCCGGAGATTGCCGCCAAGGCGCCCGCGATCCTGGAGGGCTTCTATCTCGGCCAGGAGGGCGGCACCGCCATGGCAGACGTGCTCTTCGGCCGCACGAACCCGGGGGGCAAGCTGCCCATCTCGATCCCGCGCGACGTGGGCCAGCTGCCGGTCCACTACGGCCGCAAGCCGACCTCGTTCCGCGGCTACGTCGACGGGAAGCGCGAGCCGCTCTTCCCCTTCGGCTTCGGCCTCAGCTACACGACGTTCAAGATCGAGAACGTGTCTGCGACGCCGGCGAAGGTGGCGGCCGCGGGCCGCGCCACCGTCACCGCCGAGGTCGTCAACACGGGCACGAGGGCGGGCGATCAGGTCGTGCAGCTCTACGTGCACCAGCGTGTGTCCTCCGTGACCCGACCCGTCAAGTCGCTGCGCGGCTTCGAAAGGGTTTCCCTGGAACCCGGCCAGCGCAAGACGGTGCGCTTCACGCTGGGCCCCGAACACCTCGCCCTGGTGAACCGCGACCTGAAGTGGGCGGTCGAGCCCGGCCTCGTCGACGTGATGGTGGGTGACTCGTCGTCCAGCACCGTCACCATCACGCTCGAGATCACTGCGCAGTAGAAAGGAACGTCCCATGGCGGATCCCTATCAGCCGAAACCGGAGCACAAGTTCACGTTCGGCCTGTGGACGGTGGGCAACCCGGGCCGCGATCCCTTCGGCGAGCCCGTGCGGCCGGTGCAGAGCCCGGTCGAGATCGTGCGCCTGCTGAAGGAAGTCGGGGCCTACGGAGTGAACTTCCACGACAACGACCTCGTGCCCATCGATGCCTCGGCCCACGAGTGCTCTGTCATCGTGAGGGACTTCAGGAAGGTGCTGGAGGAGACCGGTCTCGTGGTCCCCATGGCCACCACGAACCTGTTCACGGACCCTGCGTTCAAAGACGGCGCTTTCACCTCCACCGATCCCCGCGTGCGCGCCTATGCCCTCCAGAAGACGATGCGCGCGATGGATCTCGGGGCCGAGTTCGGGGCCGAGATCTTCGTGTTCTGGGGCGGCCGGGAGGGGGTGGAGACGGACGCCGGAAAGTCCGCGCTCGACGCGCTCAAGTGGTTTCGCGACGCGCTCGACTTCCTGAGCGAATACTCCCGCGACCAGAAGTACGACCTCACCTTCGCGCTGGAAGCCAAGCCGAACGAGCCGCGCCACGACATCTACCTGCCCACCACGGGCGCCATGCTGGCCTTCATCGAGACGCTCGCGTTTCCCGAGATGGTGGGCGTCAACCCGGAGGTCGCCCACGAGCACATGTCGGGCCTGAACTTCATGCATGCCATCGCCCAGGCCTGGGACGCCGGCAAGCTGGTGCACATCGACCTGAACGACCAGGCCTTCGGTCGCTACGACCAGGACCTCCGGTTCGGCTCGCACAGCCTCAAGAGCTGCTTCTTCACGGTGAAGTTCCTCGAGGACGTGGGCTACTCGGGCAGCCGCCATTTCGATTCCCACGCGTATCGGACCGAAGACCTGGACGGGGTCAAGGACTTCGCGCGCGCCAGCATGCGCAGCTACCTTCTCTACAAGGAGAAGGGGCGACGCTGGAACGAAGATCCCGACATCCGCGCCCTGCGCCGCGAGCTCGACGGCGTTTCCACCGACCTGCTGCCGGCCGGCGTCGGCTACAGCCGGGAGAAGGCGCAGGCGCTCAAGGACCACTCGTTCGACCGCAAGGCCCTGGGCGCCCGCGGGCTGGCGCTCGAGCGCCTCGATCAACTGACGCTCGAGGTGATACTGGGGGTCCGCTGACCATGAGGCTGCGGGTCGGCCTCGGGTCCCTGCTGCTTCTGGTCTCGGTCCGCGGTGACGCGGCGGACGCGGCGGCGCCGCGCGGCAGTCTCTCCGCGGCGCGCGCCGACGCGGATACCGGCGACACCGTGCGCTCGTACGCGTCCAACGAAAACGCCATCAACTGGAACGCGCCGCTCGTCTTCCTCCTGGCGAGCCTCCTGCCCGAGGGGCCCGCGCCGAAGCGGTCACTCACCCGGGCGCGGTTCGGCCGAACGCCGCAGGGCCAGGCGGTGACGGTCTTCACCTCGACGAACGCGAACGGCGTGGAGGCGCGCGTCATCGACTACGGCGGCATCGTGGTGTCCCTGAAGGTGCCCGACCGCAAGGGACGCTTCACGGACGTGGTCCTCGGCCATCCCACCTTCGAGGGCTATCTGACGGCGCCTTCCTACTTCGGCGCGATCATCGGGCGGTACGGCAACCGCATCGCGAAGGCCCGGTTCGTCCTCGACGGTCAGACGTACCCTCTGGCCCCGAACAATGGCCCGAACCACCTGCACGGAGGGGTCAAGGCCTTCGACAAGGTGATGTGGACCGCGGCGCCGTTGGAGACGAAAGACGGGGTGGGCCTTACCTTTACTTACACCAGCCGCGACGGAGAGGAGGGCTATCCGGGCACCCTGCGCGCGCGCGTCGACTACACGCTCACGGACCGCAACGAGCTCGTCTTCGAGTATTCCGCCACCACGGACAAGCCGACGCACGTGAACCTGACGCATCACGACTACTTCAACCTCGCCGGCGAGGGCAACGGCGACATCCTGGGGCACTTGCTCACCCTGGACGCCATCCGGTACGCGCCGGTGGACGAGACGCTGATCCCCACGGGAACCCTGGCCCCCGTCGCGGGCACGCCCTTCGACTTCCGCGCGCCCGTGGCCATCGGCGCGCGCATCGAGGGGCCGCACCAACAGCTCCAAAACGGCCGGGGATACGACCACACGTTCGTGCTCGCTGACGGCGACACGCTGCGGCCCGCGGCCCGCGTGGTCGAGCCCCTCAGCGGACGGACCCTCGACGTGCACACCACGGAGCCCGGCGTGCAGCTCTACACGGGCAACCTCCTGGACGGGACGATCAGGGGCAAGTCCGGCCGCCCCTACGGCCGGCATTCGGCGTTTTGCCTGGAGACGCAGCACTTCCCGGACAGCCCCAACCAGCCGGGATTTCCCAAGACAGTCCTTCGCCAGGGCACCGAGTATCGGACGAAGACGGTGTACACCTTCGGCGTGACGCCGTAGGCGCGTTTCTTTCTAGAGGTCCCCCCAGAGGACCTGCACCGCGGTCAGGGCGGCGATGGCGGCGGTTTCCGCGCGGAGGATCCGCGGCCCCAGGCTCACGGGCTGGAACCCCGCTTCGCCGAGGCGGGTGATCTCGCTCCGCTCCCATCCCCCCGCGGGGCCGATCAGCACCGTGACCGCCGACGGGCGCGGAAGCGCCGTCAGCGCCGGCTGTCCTTCGTCGCGCTCGAGCAGCACGAGCCGCAGGCCCGGGGGCGGATCGGCCATGAACTCGGCGAGGGTGACGGTGGGCGCCACGCTGGGCACGATCGCCCGCCCGCATTGCTCCGCGGCGCCGCTCGCCACCTTCTCCCAGCGGTCCCGCCGGGCCCCCTTCAAGGCCGGACGCGCGGCGGCGTCGGTGCGCACGGTGACCACGGGGCGAACCTCGGCCACGCCCAGCTCCGTCGCTTTCTGGATGGCGAGCTCCATGCGGTCGCCCTTGAGCGGGGACATCGCGAGCACGGCGTGGAGGGGCGACTCCGGCCGCGGGACGACCGCGCCCGTGATCCGGCCGCTCACGTCGTGGCGTGTCACCGTCTCCAGCGTGGCATCGTACTCCGCGCCCCGCCCGTCGAATACGCGAATGGCCGACCCCGCGCGCAGGCGCAGGACGTCCCGCGCGTGATGCGCGGAGTGCGCGGGCAGCGCGACGCGGGCCCCGGGGGCGGCGGAAGGAACGTGGAAGCGCGCCACGATCATGACGCGCGCCGCAGGACCAGGGCCGCCCATTCGCCCTCGGTCCGGACCTCGATGGCGCCGGCCGCGAAGCCGCTGAACGCATCCCGCACCGCCGCCGCATCGACGCCGAGGATCCCCGCCAGCACGAGGTCGCCGCCGGGACGGCACGCGTCGCACAGCTCGCGCGCGCGCTCGATCAGGAGCGGCGCGGCAAGGTTGGCCAGCACGAGATCGAAGGCGCCGCGGCGGATCGGGCGCGCCCCGTCGCCGAGGACGAAGCGGACATCGACGTCGTTCAGGGCGGCGTGATCGCGCGCGGCGGGGAGCGCGTCGGGATCGATCTCGATGCCCACCGCTACCCGCGCGCCCAGGAGGCGGGCCGCGATGGCGAGGATCCCGCTCCCCGTCCCCACGTCGAGGACGCGGCGCGGCGCGCGCGAGGCACAGAGGCCCTCGAGGGCGGCCAGCGACAGCCGCGTGCTCTCGTGCGTGCCAGTGCCGAAGGCCTGGCCGGGGTCGACGACGATCCGCCGCCGGCCGCCGGGCGCTTCCGGCGCCCAGGCGGGCACGATGCGGAACGACCCGACGTCGAAGGCGCGGAAGCTCTCGCGGAACCGGGCCGCCCAGTCGACGAAGGGCACCGTGGCTTCCTCGACGTGGGCGGTGGCGAGCGGGTTGAGCGCCATCGAGATCGAGGTGGCAGTCACCGTCCGGGCCGCGAAGTAGGCGAAGAGCAGGGCGTCTCCGCCCTGCAGCGTCACCTGCAGGCCGAGGGTCCCCGCTTCCCAGAGAAGCGCGGTGGCCATGTCCTCGTCCGCCGCCGCCACGGTGACGCGGAAGGCAGAGACCTCCTCGCGCGCGGCCACCCTAGGAAAGGATGTCCTTCATGCGGTCGAGGATGGACTTGTCCTTCTCGCCGATCTCGGGCACCGGCAGCAGCTTGCCGAGCTGCTCCATGATCTTCTTCTGCTCGCCGGAGAGCCGGCTGGGAGTCACGACGCGGACGACGACGTGCAGGTCTCCGCGCCCGCGCGCGCCCAGGTTCGGTACGCCCTGGTTGCGGACGCGGAAGCTGGCGCCGGTCTGCGTGCCTTCCGGGATGGACAGGCGCGTCGTTCCGCCCTCGACGGTGGGGATGTCGAGGGTGGCGCCGAGCGCGGCCTGGGCGATGTTCACCGGGACCTCGCAGTACAGGTGGGCGCCGTCGCGCTTGAAGAGCTCGTGGTCGGTGACGCGGATCACGACGTAGAGATCGCCCGGGGGGCCGCCGGCCATGCCGCCCTCACCCTCGCCGGAGATGCGGAGCTGGCTGCCGGTGTCCACCCCGGCGGGAACCTTGATCTGCAGCTTGCGCTCGACCTCGACCTGGCCCTGGCCGTGGCAGGTCTCGCAGGGCGTGGCCACGACCTTGCCCGTCCCGCGGCACTTGCCGCAGGTCCGCGCGACGCTGAAGAAGCCCTGCTGGAAGGTCACCTGTCCTGCGCCGCGGCACGTCGCGCAGGTGGTGGCGCTCGTCCCCGGCGCGGCCCCGCTGCCCTTGCACGGCGTGCAGCCTTCCGCGCGCGCGATTTGCACCTGGGTCTCGGCCCCGAACGCGGCCTCGGTGAAGGAGAGCTCGAGGTTGTAGCGGAGATCGGCGCCGCGCCGCGGGCCGCCCCGCTGACGCCGCCCGAACAGGTCGCCGAAGCCGAAGAGGTCGCCGATCACGTCGCCGAAGTCGACCATCGACGGATCGAAGGCGGCGCCCCCGAGGCCCGCGTGCCCGTAGGCGTCGTAGCGCTGCCGCTTCTGCGGATCGGAGAGGACGCTGTACGCCTCGGCGGCTTCCTTGAAACGCGCCTCCGCCTCGGCATTGCCGGGGTTGCGATCGGGATGGTGCTTGAGCGCCATCTTGCGGTAGGCGGACTTGAGCTCGGCCTCGGACGCGGTGCGCTCGCATCCAAGGACCTCGTAGTAGTCGACCTGGGTTCGGGTTGCCATCAGGAGGGAAGGGGCAGCCGCGTCAGGGCCGGAGCATGGCCTGGCCGATGAGGC
>JANMPI010000281.1:0-1728 GCA_031369785.1 Acidobacteriota bacterium | reverse complement strand
TGGGTCGGCGCGGGCTTCGTGGCGTCGCTCGCCATCCAGCTCCACATGAACGGCGGCGCCTACCGGGCGAAGCTTCCCGCGGTGCGCGCCTCCGCCGCGTCGCCGCGTGTCTCCTGGCTGGCGCTCTTCACGGTGGCCTCCTTCGCGTTCGTGACCGTCATCCGCGAAGGGCTCGAGACCGCCGTTTTCCTGTCGAACAGCGCCGCATTCCGGGGCGAGGGCGCCTGGCTGGGCGCCGCGGTCGGGCTCTCGCTCGCGGCGGGCCTGGGAATCTCGATCTACCTCGGCTTCCGCCATCTCCACATCGGCGCCTTCATGCGCACGACCGAGATTCTATTGGGGGCGCTGGTCGCGTCCCTATTCGTGACCGGCGCGGCCGAATTCGCCGAAGCGGGCTTCCTCGACCTTCCTCGCGCGCTCACGCTGTTCCAGGACGTCTGGGTTCGTAACGGGCTGTTCCTCCAAGTCCTCCTTTGCGCCGCGCCCTTCCTCTACGTGTGGCTCGCCAAGGCGCCCGTTCGCGATTTCGCTCGCGCGGCCGCAATCGCCGCGGTGCTCGCCGTGACCCCCTTGCTTCTTGCAACTGCGGCGCGGCAGCTCGAGCACGCGCGCATGGCCACTGCCGAGCGCGGTACGGCATCTCAGGTGGAAGCGACCCTACGGATGCGCGCGGAAGGGATGACCCAGTCGCTGGGGGCGATGGAGCGGGCCGCACGGCGCGGTAACGCGGCGGCCGCCCGCGACGCCTGGATCGCGGCGCGCTCGGCGTTCGTGGGGGTCGAGCCCTACATCGCGCTGTCCAATCCCGAGGCCGCCGAGGAGCTGAACGGCGAGGCCGGCGAGGGCGGCGGGTTCCATGGAGTCGAGGAGACGCTCTTCGCCGCTGGAGCGCCGTGGGCTGGCGATGCCGCCGCGCGCCGGCCGCTCCTGGGCGCGATCGGCGAGCTGCGCACGCGCGCCGACGCGGCGGCGGGCGCGCTTCGCACGACGGTGGCCACGTCGACCCGCGTCCGCGCTGCATGGGAAGCCTATCGCTGGACGCTGATGGGGCGCCTCGACGGCCAGGAGAGCATTGCCTCGCAGACCTCGCTCACCGAGCTGCTCGCGACGCTCCAGGCGATGGATGAAGATTTGGGCTCTCGGGACGCGACGGCCGGAGTGCGCCGCGCGCTCGCTCCCGCGGTCGCCGCGTCCGCACGCGGGCCGCGCTACGGAGAATGGGCTCCCGAATCCGAAGTCGCCCTCGCGTCGCTGCACCGGCCTGTCGGCGTCATCGGTCCGGACCGCGGCTTCGATCTGGTCGACCAGGGGACGCTCCGGCGCGAAGCCGGAGTCCTGTTCGACGGCATCGCTTCCGCCGGCCAGCCGTAGAGGAGCCGAAGGATGCGCCGTCATCTCCTCGCCTGGTTTCCTCTCTACGTATTCCTGACACTCGTTGCGCTTCTGCTTGGCGCGCGCCCGGCATTGGTCCGGGAGACGCTGCGCGCTGCATGGAACGGCCGGCCGGCGGCCGCGCCTCACGCCGCTCCAGCGGGCCGCGCCGAGGCGGTCGACTCGGCCGCGATCGCGCTGGGGCGCACGCTCTTCTTCGATCCGATCCTCTCCGCGAACAAAGACCGCGCGTGTGCCTCGTGCCACATGCCCACGCACGGCATGGCCGACGGGCGCCGGTTTGCTCAGGCGATCGACCGCACCGAACTGCCTCGTAACGCGCCTGGCCTCATGAAC
>JANMPI010000272.1:0-1857 GCA_031369785.1 Acidobacteriota bacterium | reverse complement strand
CTTCATGATGCTGCGGCCCGGGCTTCCGACGACGTCGCCGATGATGAGGATGTTCAATCCCTGCCGACCCCCAAAGCGTCCGCGACGCGGTTGATGTAGTTGAACCAGGACGCGATGAGCGTGATCTGGAGGATGCCCTTGTCGTCGAAGCCGGCTGCGCGCAGCCGGTCGTGGTGCTCGCGTCCGATGCCCGTCGCGTCGCGGGTGAGCTGCTCCACGTAGCCGAGCATCACCTTGTCCGCCGCGGAGATGGGCGCCGTCCGGTAGTCCTCACGGATGGCCTCCACCAGCTTCTCGTCCAACGTCACGCGACGCAGAAACTCTGCGTGGGACTCGATTCAATAGTGGCACCGATTGGTGACCGAGACGACGGTCGTGATCATCTCGTGCTGCCGCCGGGTGAGCGGCAGGTCGGGGGACAGGAGCGCGCCGAAGGTCGCGAACGCATGCTCGAGGGCCTCCGGGATGAGGGAGTGCGAGGCCACGATGTCCGACGTGCCGTCGCCGGTGGGATGCACCGGGCTCGCGTACTCGGCCGGGTAGAGCTTGCGCTGCGCCTCGACGGCGCGCTTCAGCGCGTCGCCCCCTTCGCCGGCGCCGACGGTCTTGATCCAGGTCATACCGTCACCGGCTTGGTGCGCGGCTTCCCGGGGAATCCCTTCGCCGGCGGCTCCTTGGCCTCGGGGACCGCGGGCGGCCGCGCCTCGAGCGGCGGGATGAGGGCGAGGCGCAGCACCTCGTCCACGTCGTCCACGAGATGGATCTGGAGCCCGCGCTTGATCGTGGGGTTGATGTCGTCGAGCTCCTTCTTGTTGAGGCGTGGGCAGATGATCACGGTGATCCCGGCCCGCTTGGCGGCCAGCATCTTCTCCTTCAGTCCGCCGATCGGCAGTACCTTGCCGCGGAGCGTGATCTCGCCCGTCATGGCCACCGAGCGGCGCACCTTGCGGTGGGTGAAGACGGACAGCATCGCGGTGGCCATCGTTATCCCCGCCGACGGTCCGTCCTTCGGGATCGCCCCTTCCGGCACGTGCACGTGGATGTCGTGGGTGGCGAAGAAGTCCTCCTTGATCCCGTACGAGGATGCGCGAGCCCGCGAGTGGGTGAGCGCGGCCTGGGCGGACTCCTTCATCACGTCTCCGAGCGACCCGGTCAGGGTCAGCCGTCCCTTGCCCGACATCGCGCGGGCCTCGATGAACATGATGTCGCCCCCGGTAGCCGTCCAGGCGAGGCCGGTGGCGATGCCGACTTCGTCCTCCTTCAGGATCTCCTCGGGGAGGATCTTGGGCGCGCCGAGGTACTTCGGCAGGCTCGCGGGCGTCACCCTGGTCGTGGTGGAAAGGCCCTCCGCGACCTTTCGCGCGACCTTGCGGGAGATGGCTGCGATCTCGCGCTCGACGTTCCGGAGCCCGGCCTCGCGCGTGTAGCTGTTGATGATCGAGCGCAGCGCCTTGTCGGTGAGGAGCAGGTTCTCCGGCGTGATGCCGTGCTCCTCGAGCTGCTTGGGGACGATGTGCCGCTTGGCGATCTCGACCTTCTCCTCTTCCGTGTAGCCGGACAGGCGGATCAGCTCCATGCGGTCGAGGAAGGCGGCCTGGATGGTGTCGGTCAGGTTCGCGGTGCAGATGAACATCACGTTGCTGAGATCGAACGGCACGCCGAGGTAGTGGTCGCGGAACGAGTTGTTCTGCTCCGGGTCGAGGACCTCGAGCAAAGCGGAGGATGGATCGCCTCGGTAGTCGGCGCCGATCTTGTCCACCTCATCGAGCATGAACACGGGGTTGTTGGAGCCGGCCGTCTTGATGCTCTGGATGATCCGGCCGGGCAGGGCGCCGATGTATGTGCGTCGGTGCCCTC
>JANMPI010000258.1:0-3065 GCA_031369785.1 Acidobacteriota bacterium | reverse complement strand
CGCAAGCCGGCGGTACGCCGCCGGCGGTGACCCGCGCCGGCTAACGCGCCCGGTGGTGGTCCTCGACCATCACGAGGCCGGACCCGATCTGATCCGGCAGCTTGAACAGCGTCCCGATGTCCACGACGTCGCGCACCCGGCCCTTCACCTTCACGCGCGCGCCGCGCCGCGGCACGCCGTGGCGCGAGACCACCCAGATCGTGCCTGTGCCGTCGTCGAGCTTGTAGGCGCCGTTGCCGAGGAGCGAGACGCTCTCCACCACGTCGCCGCTCAGGCCGACGTCGTGATTCGCGAACCGCTGCGGCTCGGCCAGCAGGCGCGCGACATTGGTGGTCGCGCAGCCGGACAGAAGGATGCTCGACGCGCCGGCAATCGCCAGCGCCAGCCGCCGGACGTGGATCGTCTTCATCATTGTCACCTCCTTCTCAAGGTACACCGGCTCGCCGCTTCGGTGTCGGAAGCGAGTCCTCGGGATCGCGTTTCAACGCGATGTCGTCCACCGCGAAGGTGAAGGTGACGGGGTCGAGCACGAGGAAGGTGACGCCGGCCAGGGTCTTCCGGTTGAGGCCGAGCGCGCCCAGCGGCACCGCCACCTGCCGCCAGTCGCCGGACAGCCCCTCGGGCAGATAGCGGGTGACGTCGCCGGCGTCGATCGGCTCGTTTTTCGGGTTGGCGGAGTCGGCGATCCTCACCTGGATGCGCGACGCGCCGCCCGTCGCGCGCATGCGAAAGGTCAGATAGTCGTAGCGGGCGCCGTCGACGACCAGGGGCCGCTCGCGCGCGTCCTGGAACGTGATGCGCACTCCCGCCATCCCCGGCAGCGTCTGTCGCCCCGAGAACTCGACGGCCTGCCCGCCGTTTTCCGGAACGAGGCGCGCGGTCGCCGTGGAGGGAGGGCGCGAGAGCGCCTCGGCGCCGACGGGCCCCGTCGTGGCGGCGTCGAAATCCGCGAGCACGCGCGGAGTCAGGCCTCCGGCGGTGACCGTCCCCGGCAGCACGACGAGCACGGCCAGGGCAAACGGAAGGCGAGGCCGCACTAGGACTCGGGCTGATCCTTGACGAATTTCAGCACCGAGTCGGGCAGCGCGATCCCGGCCTCGCGCGCACGCGCGACGAGCGCCTTGAGCGCCGCCGATACCTGCGACAGCGTTTCGGTGAGACGCGCCGGATCTTCCGCCCGCGTCGCCTCCGCGAGCTGGTCGGCCAGATGCTTCAGCTCGTCGCCGAGCTGCGTGGCTTCGAGCGCGATCGCCGCCGCCCACGGCCGCCGCACGTCCGAAGCGCCCTGCTCGATGGCCTGCTTTCGCGCGCTGTCCGCGATGGCGTCCATGCGCTTGCGGGTGCCGTCGGTGGTGAAAGTCTCCTGGCAGTCGTCGCAGCGGCTGGCCGGGACACCGGTGATGACGACGTTCACGCCGCCCTGCTCGGAGCCGAAATCGCGCGGGGCGGTCTCGAGCTCGCGGCCGCAACGGGGACACTGCATACCCCCGACTCTATCAGCGCCGGGCGCGCCGCCGGTCACGACATGCCCTTCATTCGCCGCAGCGTCCGCTGGTCGCGGCGGCCGGGAGCGCGGGTCGGCCGGGGGTTGCTCTGGCGGAAGAGGCGCTCGAGATGGCGCGCCTCGATCTCGGCCGGCGTCGGCGGCGGGGTCCGGTCCTCGTAGAGAGCGCGCGCTTCCGCCTTGGCGACGTGGCGCGAGGCGAAGCCGACAACGGCCACCGTCTGCACCTTGTCCTGGCCGCGCGTGATCACGATCTCGTCGCCGGCCTTCAGGAGCCGATGCGGCTTCACGCTCTGGCCGTTGAGCGTCACCTTGCCCGCGCGACAGGCCTTCTGCGCCTCCGACCGCGTGCTGTACAGGCACGCGATGTCGAGCCAGACGTCGATCCGCGTGCGGTCACGCGCGTCGTCACTGGGCTCGCCGTCCGTCACTGGAGGTCCAATATCGCCTTGACTCGATCGCGGACGAGGCGCGCCGTCGCCGGATCGCGGAAGGTCGCCTTTTCCGGATCGCCGGGAACGTTGACGGTGTACAGCCGGCCGCGCAGCGCCGGGAATCGCGTCTCCGCGCCGCCGACGAACACCGCCGTCTCGTCGGCCGTCGCGAACGCGCCGCGCGAGTACACGAGAAACCGGGTCCGGAGATTGGCCGCGGCGACGTAACCGTAGACGGCGATCAGCCGATTCCGGGCCAGCGTGAAGAGGTGCTCGGAGACCGGCCCCTCCTGCCCCGGCTCGCTAAGCCGCGCGTCGAGGAGGCAGGAGAGGTGGCTCACGATGAGGTCCGGGTTCTGCCGCACGACCTGCTCTTCGCGATGCCACATCGCGGAGGTGGTCTCCTTCTGGATGGTCGCGGGCAACTGCTGCAAGGCATCGGTGATGTCGTCCGCGTTGGTGCCGCCGGCCGCGAACGTGCGCGGGTCGTAGACACGGCCGGGGAGCGGCGAGTCCATGAGGACGATCACCGGACGCGCGTTTCGCGGCGGCGCGTGATCGACCGCCGTCATGCGTCGGTGCGGCCATGGGAGAAGGGCGGCCAGGACGACCGCCCCCGCCCACGCCGCATGGAGCGGCCACGAGCGCCGCACGGGCACGGGCGCGGGCGCGGGCTCGGGCGGCGCAGCCGTCGGGGCCGGAGGATCGGCGGCCACGGGCGCCGCAACCGCCGGCTCCTCGACCAGCGTCCCCACGAATCGATAGCCGCGCCGCGGCAACGTCTCCACGAACCGGGGCGTGTCGGCGGAGTCGTCGAGAGCCTGCCGTAGCTTCTTCACCGCCGTGTTCAGGCCGTGCTCGAAGTCGACGAACGTGTCGGCAGGCCACAGCTGGGTGCGCAGCTCCTCGCGTGTGACCAGCCCGCCGGGCCGCCCCAGGAGCAGCGCGAGCATCTGGAAGGGCTTGTCCTGCAGCGGGACCCGCTCTCCATCGCGGCGCAGCTCGCCGGTGGCAAGGTCGGCCTCGAAGGGACCGAACCGGACGGCCCGCGGGACGGAGGGAGCTTCCACCATGGGGGCTGAAGGATATACGAGTCTAGCACTGCCGATTCACCGCCAGTTCACCCC
>JANMPI010000227.1:0-19496 GCA_031369785.1 Acidobacteriota bacterium | reverse complement strand
CCGGTATCGAGCTCTCATCGAGGCGGCGGCCGCGACATAAAGCATCCCGCCCTGATCCGACGGGCAATTGCCGTGCGTACAATCGATCGTGGCTCCTCTCCCTCCGCCCAGCGTCCTCGACCTCGACCGCACCTTCCTCCCCGTCTCGCAGATGCGGCAGATCTCGCGCGTGACGGTCCTCGATGGCCCGGTGATCCATGGCGAGGTCGATCTCGGGACCGAGCACTGGGTGTATCCCCAGCACTTCCCCGGCGACCCGATCTTTCCCGGGACGCTGTTGATCGAGGCCGCGGGCCAGCTCGTAGCTCTCTGGGCGTGGGCGAACGGCGAGCGCGGACGACCGCGGCTGGTCCGCGTCGAAGCGGAATTCCGCGGCCCGGTCAGCCGGACCGAACCGCGCCTGACGTTGCGGGCCGAGGTCCGCCGTAAGCGCAATCTCTGCTTCGGAAGCGTCTCCGTCGAGACCGCTAGCGGAGAGGTCGCGTCGGTGAAGGCGGTCCTGACCGTACTGCCCCCGGAAGCCGAGACGGGAACCGCGCCCGTTCCGCCCCCGATCGGCTAGCGCGGGTTCAGAAGTCGCGCTCGTGGCCGCCCGTCGTCTCCGGCGCGCGGAACCCCGCCACCTCCTCGATCGCCACCGGCCGCGACATCCGGTAGAAGACGGGGACGGGATCGATCTCCATCTGATAGGTCACGCCGAGGCCGTCCAGCACTGCGGCAAAGGCCGCGGGATCGTCCTCCGCGCGCAGCACGTAGGCATCGGGGCCGCGTTCGGCGACGGTCCGCGCGTGAAGATCCGACTCGTACGCGGGGGTCGGACCAAGGCGCGAGGACAGGATGATCCGCTCGCCGGTGAACATGGTCACCGGCGCGGACAGGGAGAAATCGGCGTACCCGGTGCGGATTCCCTTGCGCTCGAGCGACCGCACCAGCTGCGCGTACGGCTGCGCGATCTCACGGCCGGCGAAGAGGCGCGGCGTCGTGCCGTCCCCGGGCGGAAAGGCGAGGCCGGCGACGTTCAGGACGAGGAGCGCCGCCGTCACCGTGGCCGAGGCGAACCGCGAGCGCATCCAGAGCCGGCCGAGGACGACGCCGAGGTGTATCGCGGTGGCGGCCACCACCGGCAGCAGGTAACGCGGCCGCCAGTAAACCTTCCCCGAGGCGGCCGCCCACGCGAGCGCTACCGCGGCCGCGAGGAGGAGCGGCGGGAGGAGCGCCGCCGAGCCCGCGCGGGCACGCACCGACGCCACGATCCCGCGGCCTTCCAGGGCCAGGTAGGCGACGACCGCGCTCGGGATGAGCGCGACCGCGATGGCGCGGGCGATCAGGTTATCCGCCCACGGGTGGCCGGGGGCGACGCCGGCCAGGATCGGGAACGAGATGGTGAGCGTGCGGCGCAGCAGGCGGGGAAGCGCATCGGCCTGCGCGCGCAGGTCGGCGGGATCGCGGCCCATGATGTCGCCGCTTGCCCATGCGTGGTGGAGGTTCCAGAGGACGACCGGCAAGGCGCCCACCGCGAACCCGCCCATGGCCCACGCGAGACCGTTCCCGCGCCGGAGCGCGAGCACGATCACGGCCGCCGCGACGTACGAGAGGGCCACCGGCTGCTGCCAGAAGCCGGCCCCGAGCAGGACGCCCGCCCCCGCGCACACCGCGGCGTGGGCACGCGGGCCGCTCGCCATCGGCCGCGCGACGAGGGCCAGGGCGACGCCGCCGAGCGCGAGCACGTCCACGTACTGGCCGACGCCGTTCAGCGAAAAGACCACGAGGAAGCGCGGGGCGAGGGCGAGGTACAGGCCGGAGATGATCGCCGCCGGCCGTCCCGCGATGCGCCGCGCAACCGCCATGCCCGCCGCCACCGATACGAGCGAAAGGAGGACGCCCGCCAGCACCATCAGCAGCGACCAGTCGTCGATCCCGAGCAGGGAGAGCGCGGCCGCGATGTGGCCCTTGAGCGTTCCCTGGTAGTTGGCGCCCTCGGTGAATACGGGCGCGGGCCGCAATCCCTGCCGGAGATGCATGCCGACGAACGCGCCGTACGCGCCATCGCGGTTGACCCACCCCCACGGGTCCACGATCGCGGGCGCGCGATAGGCGAGGGCGACGACGAGGCAGGCGGCGGTCTCGGGGGCGGGTCGAGGCCACGGACGCCCGGCCGCGTTCCACTCCCGTCCGGCCAGGACGAAGGCGAGGAGGAGCGGCCCCCAGGCCGGAAGCCCGGGCGGCGCGCCGCCGAACCAGGCGACGAGCGTCAGCGCGACGAGGGCGAGGACGCCGAGGTTAGCGGACAGCCTTCAGCTGCTCGAGAAGCGTGTCGCGGGTCTCCGGGCCCTTCAGGATCGAGGACGCGCGGGTGATCTGCGTCATCGCCTCCTGGACGGCCTCGAATCCGGCGCCGCGCTCGATGTCGGACCTGGCCTTCAGGTAGTGCCGCGAGACCACGCTCTCCCCGACCGGCCCCAGGGCGCCGCTGCAGATGTCGCGCATGCGCTCCAGCTTCCGGATGAGCTCCGGATCGCCGGTCGGCGCGACCACGGTGGTGGGGGCCGCGGACGGCGTCGCCGCGGCGGGCGCCGCCGGTGCGGTGGCGCGGGCGGCCGGCGACGGCCCCGCGTTGCGCACCCGGATGAGCCCCGTCGCCACCAGCCCGTAGAGGATCTTGGCCACGTCGAAGACGGACAGCCCGCTCGCGCCCGCCATCTGCTTGATGCTGCGCTGGCCGTCGATCTTGGAGAGGATCAGCCACTCGCTGGTGTTGAGGTTGATCTGGCCTTCGCGGTGCTCTTGCACCACGAACTCGGGGACCATGTCCGTGGACGGGATCTTCTTGGAGAGCACGCGCCACTCGTCGAGACGGCGCGCCGCTTCCATCAGGAGGTTGGTGTTGCTCTTGGAGATCGTCCGCAGCTCGGTGGCGACGCCGGGGTCGAACTTGAAATCGCCCTGGCTCCAGATGGCGAGCGCGTACACCGCCTCTTCGCCCGCGGTGTCGCCGAGCTGCGCGTGCACGATGCGGCCCTCGTGCAGGTAGATCTCGCCCTGGAGCGGCCCGTCGACGAGGTGGAAGACGCCCGACTTCCCGCTGACGCTGATGAGCTGGATGATGTCCGGAAGATGCAGCTCGGCGAGCGAGCCCTGGAAGGCCATGGGTGAATGGTACTTGAGGGTGCGGAGCCGGTAAACGCTGGCCGGCTCTAGGCCGGGGTCGGCTTCTCGGTCGGCTCCTCGATCTCCCGCGGGCGCCGGTCCCGGTCGCGGTCGCGGGGGAGCAGGATGTTGTAGCGCTTGATCATCTCGTTGAGGGTGGTCGGCTTCAGGCCGAGGAGGCGCGCGGCCTCCTTCTGCACTCCGCCCGTCGTCTCGAGGGTCGACTCGATGAGCCTCCGCTCGAAGCTGGCGATGACGTCGCGCAGGTTGATCCCCTCCGGCGGCACGCTCACGTGGGGCACGTGGAAGCTCGGCGCGCTGCGCACGTGGTCGGGGATCAACTCCTTCGTGATCTCGGCCGCGGTGGTGAGGACGACGCCGCGCTCGATCACGTTCTCGAGCTCGCGGACGTTGCCCGGCCAGTCGTAGTCCAGGAGGGCCTGCAGCGCGTCCGGGGTCACGCCCCGGACCGGCTTGTCGTTCTCGCGCGCGTATTTGACTACGAAGTGGGCGACCAACGCCGGGATGTCCTCCTTGCGCTGGCGCAGCGCGGGGAGCTGCACCGCGATCACGTTCAGGCGATAGAAGAGGTCCTCGCGGAAGCGGCCTTCCTCCACCGCCCGCCGCAGGTCGATGTTGGTGGCGGCGACCAGACGTACGTCCACCTTCACCGTCTCGGTGCCCCCGAGGCGCATGAACTCGCGCTCCTGCATCACGCGCAGCAGCTTGGCCTGCGTCTCGAGGGGGATGTTGCCGATCTCGTCGAAGAAGAGCGTGCCCTTATCCGCGAGCTCGAAGAGCCCCTTCTTCGCGTAGACCGCGCCGGTGAAGGCGCCCTTCACGTGGCCGAAGAGGTTCGACTCCAGCAGGTCGTGGGGGAGGCTCCCCGAGTTGACCACGATGAACGGCTTGTCCGAGCGGGCGCTGTGGGAGTGGATGGCCTTGGCGACGAGCTCCTTGCCGGTGCCGCTCTCGCCCACCACGAGGATGGTGGACCGCGACGGCGCGGCCTGCGAGATGAGGCCGAACACCTGCTCCATGTGCTTGCTCTTGCCGACGATGTTCGCGAAGCGCCCCTGGTCGCGCAGGGCCAGCCGGAGGTCCCGGTTCTCGTCCTGCAGGCGGCGCTGGTTGAGCGCATTCCTCAGGATGTTGAGGACTTCCTCGTGCTTGAAGGGCTTGGTGACGTAGTCGAAGGCGCCCTTCTTGATGGCCTGGATCGCCGTCTCCACCGACGCAAAGGCCGTGATCATCAGGACCACGAGGTCGGGGTCGCTCTTCTTGATCTCCTCGAGCACCTCGAGGCCGCCCACCTCGGGCAGCATCACGTCCACGATGGCGGCGTCGAAGGAGCCCTTCCTGGCGAGGGCGAGACCCTCCGCGCCGTCCCGGGCGAGGGTGACCTTGTAACCCACCTCGCCGAGGAGGGTGCTCATCACGTCGCGCATCACCTCCTCGTCGTCGATGACGAGGATGGATTCGCGGCTCATCGCCGCGCCGCTGCCTGCGCGGCCAGGGGGGGCAGCGCCACCTGGAACGTCGTGCCCTGGCCGGGCGCGCTGTCGACGAAGATCGCGCCCCCGTGCTCCTGGAGGATGCCGTAGGAGACGGAGAGGCCGAGGCCGGTGCCGCGGCCGATGCCCTTGGTGGTGAAGAACGGATCGTAGATGCGCTTGATGTCGGCGGGCTTGATGCCGGTGCCGGTATCCCGCACCTCGACCACCACCGCGTCCTCGTCGGCGCGGGTGGCCAGGGTGAGCCAGCCGCCGCTCGGCATCGCGTCGCGCGCGTTCAGGATCAGGTTGAAGAACACCTGCTGCAGGCGGTTCTCGTTGCCGCGCACCATGGGAAGGTCCGCCGCCATCTCCCGCACCACCTTGATCCGCGACGAGTCGAGCTGATGCTCGACCAGCGAGACCACGTCGAGGAGCACGCGGTTCACGTCCAGCGGCTCGAACTCGGAGCCCGAGGCGCGGGAGAAGTTCAGCAGGTTGTTGATGATCTTCGCCGCGCGGAAAGTCTGCTTCTCGATCTTCTCGAGCAGCTCGCTGCGCGGGTCGTCCTTCTCGATGCGCTCGCGGAGCATCTGGGTGTAGGAGGAGATCCCGGTGAGGGGCGTGTTCACCTCGTGGGCGACGCCCGCGGCCAGGAGGCCGACCGACGCCATCTTCTCGGAGTGCTGGAGCTGCTGCTCGAGGCGCATGCGGACGGTGACATCTTCCATGATCAGGATCGTGCCGTGGCGCTCGCCGCGGCCGAACTGGAAGGGCACCACGGATACGTTGACCCGCAGGGCGCGGCCGTCCGCGGCCGGGAGGTTCAGCTTGTAGATGCTGGCCGTCTCCTCGTGGCGGCCGAGGACCAGGCTGCCGCGCAGGGCCTCGAGGAAGGGGGCGGGGAAGACGTCGTCCAGGGTTTGCCCGAGGACGTCGGCGCGGGCGGCGCCGTAGAGCGCCACCATGGCCCGGTTCCAGCGCACGATCCGGCCGTCGAGGTCGAGGACGAGGATCCCGGAGTCCATGCTCTCGAGGATGTTCTCGTTGTAGCGCGTCAGCCCCTGCAGCTCGTCCGCCTTCTCGCGGAGGCTCGAGTACAGGCGGCCGTTCATGAAGGCGGTCGCGGCCTGGCCGGCGAGCGCCTGCAGGAGATCGACCTCTTCGCTGTTCAGGAGCTCGAAGCCGTTCTTGCGGCCGACGCCGAGGATGGCGATCGTCTCGCCCTTCACGCGGCAGGGGAAGAAATGGGAGAGATCGAGGGCGCCCGCTTCCGGGAACGCCTCCGTCACCGCCTCCGCGTGCACCGGCTCGCCCGCGGCCAGGCGCTGGACGAGCGGGCCGTCGGCGGGGAGCCGCACCCCGATGGTGCCGCTCGCGCAGCCGATGCAGCGGAAGATGGCGAAGGCGCCGTCGTCGCCGGGCAGGAACAGCGCGAGCGAGCTCACCCCCAGCGCGGCGTCCACGCCGCCCAAAAGCCGCTCCGCCATCCGGGCGAGATCGAGATCGGCGTTCAGGTCCTGGGACATGCGCAGCAGAACGCGCCGCGAGTTGTAGCGCTCGCGGTAGAAGAGGCGATCGATGCCTTCCTGCACACGGTTCTTCACCGACGTGAAGAGCAGGGTGACGACCAGCGTGGAGAGGATCGCGATGATCGTGACGTGCGGCTCGTGGTCCTGGGAGAGGACGACCTCGAAGAGGTTCACGACCAGGAGGCACATGCCGACGATGCCGGCGATGGCGAGGATGTAGACGAGCGTGCGGCGGAAGATGAGCTCCACGTCCATGAGCCGGTGCTTGACCACGGCGTAGGCGAGGGACAGCGGGATGAGGGCGAGGGGGATGTAGCCGGCGAGCTCCATGGCGAGATGCGGCTCGCGGCCGAGGGCGAACGGGATCGCGTAGAACAGGAAGAAGGGGAGGACGCCGGTCCCCGTTCCCCACACCAGCCACTTCATCTGCTTGCGCGCGGTGAGGCTGCGCGTCTTGCGGTAGGAGTCGAGGAGGATCGCGAACGAAGCGGCGAAGAGCGCGCCGAAGTAAAGCGGCTTCCAGCGATCGATCGCGGTCGTGATCCGCCAGAGGGCCTCGCGGTTGTCGGTGGTCGCGAAGAGCACCTGCGTCGCCACCGCCGCGCCCGCCAGCGCGAGCGCCGGCATGTACGAGGCGGGGATCATCCACGCCCGGGCCCGCGAGAGCCTCCGCTCCGGGAAGGAGAGGCAGAAGTGCAGGAAGGCGACGGGCAGGAAGAGGATCGACAGGTGGTCGGCCCAGAGCAGCGTCCAGTCCGCGAAGTTGAGCTTCCCGGTGTAGGACGTCGAGTACATCAGGAAGAAGAGCAGGCAGATCGCGTAGAAGTGGAGCGCGGCGCGGTCCGGCGGCCGCCGCAGCATGACGATCGTTCCCACGAGCAGGCTGAAGAACCCGACGAGCGACAGGTAGTAGAAGAGCGTGACGTTGCCCTTCGACAGCGGCGTGACGTCTACCGCCACCGCGCGGCGCTCGTCAGCCCGCAGCAGCGAGTAGGTGAGCCGCGTTCCCGGCGCCTTCCGCGCGAGTCGGGCCTGGAGCTCGTCGGGAGTGAGCATCTCCTCGCCGTCCACCGCGAGCACGGTATCGCCGACGCGCACGCCCGCCTTGTCGGCGGGTCCGCCGGCCGCCACCCGCCCCGCGTAAAGCCCCTGCTCGCCCTGCTGCCAGAAGACCCCGTCGTCCATCAGGGTCCACGTCGCCTTCAGGAAGATGTTGTAGATGCCGAGGCTGGCGAGGACCAGCGCGATGGCGAGGACGGTGGCGTTTTTCAGTCGCGACGCATTCATCGGGGATCCAATGTCACGGGGCAGACTTCGCCCATGCCACGGAGGAGAGCAATCGGTGTGCCGCGCCCGAGGCCCCTGAAGCCCTTTGGAAGGAGCACTTTAGGCAACGATCCCACCATTTGGATCCAACCGCAAGGATAGCGATCCGAAAACGTGGAGGATCCCTGAGCCGGCGGTCCGCTCAAAAACGAACGGAGATCCCGCCGAGGACCCGCTTGGGGGGGTTGGTGACCGCCAGCTCGTCGATGAGGGCCCCTTCCGTCGTCTCGTAGAAGAGGTTCCGGACCGCGACGAGGACGTTCCAGTCCGCGCGCGTGAAAGCCCCGAGGAACGGGAGCCCCTGGCTCACCTGGACGTCGAAGCGGCGGTTGGTGAGGGCCGCCACCGACTCCGCATCCGGCGCCATCCGATTGAAGCGGTAATAGGCGACCACGCGCGTGCCCGGCCCGGGAACGACGGTCTCCACCCGCGCCGCGAGATCATGGAAGTTTCCGTTCTGCAGGGGGATGAAGGCGAAGTCGCCCCGGTTGTCGTCGCGCGCGCCTTCGCGCCACGCGCGGCCGTACGTGTAGCTCATCGAGCCGCGGACGGCGTCGCCGAAGCAGCGCCCGACGCTCACCCCGACCGCGCCCATCGCCGCGTTGCCGCCGTTGAAGATCCGCAGCGCGCGCACGTCCCGGGCGCCCTCGAACGCATTGCCCAGCTGGTCGCGCACGCCCTCGTAGTCGATGAAGGCGCCGATCGACGTGCCGCCGAGCTGCTGATCCATGGCCAGCTCGTAGCGCATCAGCCGCTCCGCGCGCAGCCCCCCGTCGAACACGGCGAAGTTCATCGCCGGCGCGGAGGCCAGGCTGTTCAGGGTCAGGATGTCGCCGCCGGGAGCCAGGGTGCGCGCGTAGACCGACGCCCGGAACGTGGTCCCGTCCGCGCCCTCGATCTCGAGCGTCGCGCTGGGATCGAAGTGGTTCGTGTCGCCGAGGAACCCGATGTAGGAGAAGCGCCCGCCCACGCCGGCGGTCACGCCGTCCGTGATTTCCCACCGGTCTTCGACGGAGAGGTTGCCCACCCCGCGGTCGTGGAGGAGGTCGGCCCCGACTTCCTGCGCGCGCACGTAGCGTGACCCGTATCCCGTCGTGGCCTGGATGCGATGTCCTTCCATCGGCTCCAGCACGAACTCTCCGGCCATGCGCCAGGTGGTGTTCTCGCGCTCGGCCATGACGCCGCCGAGCGTCCACCGGCCGCTCTCCGCGATGCGGCCCTTCAGGCGCAGGACGCTCAGGCTCCCCGGCTCGCGATCCTCATTCGGGCCCATGCCCATCGCCGACGGAGTCGCCATCACCTCGACGCTTCCGTCGAGGTCGGGGAGGAAGGAGGCGAGTAGGCCCGGCTCGGCCGGGCGCTCGTCGGTTTCGCCGTCGGCGCCGTCACGCCGCGCTTCGAGCACCGACCGCCGCTTGTGGCGCAGGAGCCATTTCGTCTCGCGCTCCACCTCTTCGACCGTCGCGGCCGCGGTGCGTGCGGCGGCCGTGCGCGCGGCAGCGTCGGAGAGCGGGGTGAGGCTGACTGTGAAGGTCGCGTCCTGGTTGGGGAGGACGACGATCTGGCGCATCGGCGCCGGCACGTGCCCCGCGCGGAGCGCGCGCAGCGTGTACGAGCCCGCGGGCAACGACGGGAGGAAGAAGCGGCCGGCGCTGTCGCTGAGCGTGATGAGGCCCGTCCCCCCCGCGCCGCCGCGGAAGAGCGAGATCACCGCACCCGAGACGGGCGCACCGCGGGTGTCTTCGACCCAGCCCAGGACTCCGCCGCTCGAGGCGGCCGCACGGACCGGCGCAGGTGCAAGGGCGAGGGCCAGGAGCGCGCCGCCCGTGACGACTGACTTGCTCAGCGTATGTGTGCCCTCCAGACGAACCCAAAGCCGCGGTTCACGGGCAGGTTCGAAGCTAGCAGGGCCGCCGCGCAGTGTCAACAGAAACGCCCTCCCCGCGGTCCCAGCTTCGTAACGTGTTGTAAACTCACCTGCCGCCACCCTCTCTCCATGTCCAGCCATGCGCTGCTGTCCACGATCCGGGACCTCCGCGCCATTGCCGTCATCCGCACTGCAACCGCGGATCAGGCGGTCGCGGCGGGGGCGGCGTGCGTGAGGGGCGGGATCCGGCTCCTCGAGATCACCCTCACCATCGAAGGCGCCCTCGACGCCGTGGAACGGCTGCGGGCCGAGCCGGGCGCCCTCGTCGGAGTCGGATCGGTGATCGCCCCCGCCCAGGTTCGCGCGGCGGCCGGCCGCGGCGCGGTGTTCGCGGTCTCCCCGCACTTCGACGCCGACATCCTGGCCGAGACGAAGGCGCGCGGCCTGCTCTCCGGCATGGGCGGGGTGACGCCGACCGAAGCCATGGCCTGCCATCGGGCCGGGGTCGACGTGGTCAAGGTGTTCCCCGCGTCGTCGTTCGGCGGGCCGGCGCACGTCAAGGCGCTCCTCGAGCCGCTTCCGTTCCTGCGGTTGATGCCGACCGGCGGCGTCGATCTCACCAACATCCGCGCTTACCTCGACGCCGGCGCTCTGGGATTTGGCCTCGGCGGCAGCCTCCTCGACCGCAAGGCGATCGCGGCGGGGGACTGGGACCGCATCGAGTCCACCGCCCGCAGCATCGTCGGCATCGTCGATGCCTGGCGGGCGGAGCAGGCGGCGTGAACGTCCTCCTCCTGCGCGACGTGGTGGCCGTGCTCCTCGCCGGCGGGGCCGGTGAGCGTCTCTATCCGCTCACCAAGGACCGCGCCAAGCCCGCCGTCTCGTTCGGCGGCCCGTACCGGATCATCGACTTCACGCTTTCGAACTGCGTGAACTCCGGCCTCCGCAAGATCTTCATCGCGACGCAGTACAAGGCGCAGAGCCTGAACCGCCACGTCCGCATGGGCTGGAGCATCGTCAACACGGAGCTCGGGGAGTTCGTCGAGATCCTCCCGCCGCAAAAGCGGGTGGGCGAGAACTGGTACCTCGGGACCGCGGACGCCGTGTACCAGAACCTGTACTCGGTGGAGCGCGAGCGCCCGCGCTGGGTGATCGTCCTGTCCGGCGACCACAACTACAAGATGGACTACGGGAAGATGCTCGACGTCCACAACGCCCGCGGCGCGGTGCTGACGGTGGGCGCGATCGAGATTCCGACCGCGGAGTCGCGGCGGTTCGGCATCCTCCAGGTCGACGACGAGAGCCGCATCGTCGGATTCCAGGAGAAGCCGGTGACCGCGGCGCCGTCGCCGTGGAACCCCGATTTCGCCCTCGGCTCGATGGGGATCTACATCTTCGACACCGACGTGCTCGTGCGCGAGCTGGGCAAGGACGCCGAGGAAGGCACGACCCACGACTTTGGCCGCGACATCATCCCCAAGCTGGTGGCGAGCGGCGAGCGCGTGTTCGCGTACCTCTTCTGGGACGAGAACAAGAAGGCGTCGAAGTACTGGCGCGACGTGGGGACGCTGGACGCCTATTACGAGGCGTCGATGGACCTCATCCAGGTCGATCCCGTCTTCAACCTCTACGATCCGGAGTGGCCGCTGCGCACCTACCAGCCGCAGTTCCCGCCCGCGAAGTTCGTGTTCGACGAGGAAGGCCGCCGCGGCGAAGCGACGGGGTCCCTGGTCTCGATGGGATGCATCGTCTCCGGCAGCAAGGTGCAGCGGAGCATCCTCTCCCCCGGGGTTCGCGTGCACTCGTATTGCGACATCGACGACTCGATCGTGATGCCGAACGCGACCATCCGCCGCCATTCGAAGGTCCGCAAGGCGATCATCGACCGCCAGGTGGAGCTGCCGTCGGGGAGCGTGGTCGGCTACGACCGCGACGAGGATCGCCGCCGTCACACCGTTTCCGAGGGCGGCGTGGTCGTGGTCACACCGGGTGAGGACGTCTACGTCGACCCCGCGTTCGCGGGTCAGGAGAGCTCATGAGCGGCATCGAGTCCGTGTTCGCCCGGTCCGTCCTCGACAGCCGGGGCAACCCGACGGTGGAAGCGGACGTCGTGCTCGAGGACGGATCGCGCGGGCGGGCCGCCGTTCCCTCGGGGGCGTCCACCGGCGAGCGGGAGGCGGTCGAGGTGCGCGACGGGAACAAGAAGCGCTATCTCGGGCGCGGCGTCGACAAGGCGGTGGCGGCGGTGAACGACAAGCTGGCGGGCGAGATCCTGGGCGAGGACGCGACGGACCAGGCCCTCGTCGACCAGCTGATGATCGACCTCGACGGCAGCGCCAACAAGAGCCGTCTGGGCGCGAACGCGATCCTCGCCGTCTCGCTGGCGGTGGCGCGCGCGGCCGCGGAATCCACCGGACAGCCCTTGTATCGTTACGTCGGCGGCGTCTCTGCCCGCACGCTGCCCGTTCCCTTCATGAACATCGTGAACGGCGGCGCGCACGCCGACAACACGCTCGACCCGCAGGAATTCATGATCGTGCCCCATGGCGCCGACACTTTTTCCGAAGCGCTGCGCATGGGGGTCGAGGTGTTCCACCACCTGAAAGCGATCCTCAAGAAAAAGAAGATGGCGACGTCGGTGGGCGACGAAGGCGGCTTCGCGCCCGACCTGCGCAGCAGCGAGGAGGCCCTCGCGCTCATCGTCGACGCGATCCAGGCCGCGGGATACGAGCCCGGCACGCAGATCTCGCTGGCCCTGGACGTCGCGGCCAGCGAGTTCCACGAGGGCAGGAAGTACGTGTTCAAGAAGTCCGGCGGCGCCATCAAGAGCGCGGACCAGATGGTCGCGATGTACGAGAGCTGGGTGAAGGCCTACCCGATCGTGTCCATCGAGGACGGCGTCGGGGAGAGTGACTGGCCGGCCTGGAAGGCGCTCACCGAGGCGCTGGGCAGCCGCGTGCAGCTGGTCGGCGACGACCTGTTCGTGACCAATCCCGAGATCCTGGCCCGCGGCATCCGCGAGGGGATCGCGAACTCGGTGCTGGTGAAGGTCAACCAGATCGGGACGCTCACCGAGACCCTCGACTGCGTCGCCCTCGCCTCCCGCGCCGGCTACACGTCGATCATGAGCCACCGCAGCGGGGAGACCGAGGACACGACGATCGCGGACCTCGCCGTCGCCACCAACTGCGGGATGATCAAGACCGGCTCCGCCTCCCGGACCGACCGCGTGGCGAAGTACAACCAGCTCCTGCGGATCGAAGAGGAGCTGGGCCCGATGGCGAAGTACGCCGGCCGCGAAGCCCTGAACCCGCGCACGTACTAGTCGCGCGTCGACGCGACTACTCTTCCGACTCCTCGACGCTGATTTTCAGCGAGCGCAGGAACTTCTTGTCGAGCGGCGTCATGCGGACGGGAGCGGGGTCGCTCTTCTCGACCTTGAAATCGAAAGTCGAGACTTCGGCGGTCTCGCGGCTGCCGGACTTGTTGAAGCCGATGGTGGCCTCGAGGACGAGCGAGACCTCGTAACCCTCCGCCTTGATGCGGTTCAGGCAGTGGGCGATCTGCGGAGACTCCGCGAGCGTGCGCTGGATGGTCGAGCCGAGATCCTGGACCATGCGCTTGACGTCTTCGCTGCTCGCGGGATCTGTTCTCTCCATCTGGTCTACCCGGCAAAATTATGCGGACGTGCTCACGCGCGTGTCAAGCGCAACCATCGGGAGGCTCCGATTCGCGCGCTCCGCCCGATCAGGCAGGAACGGTGTGGCGTCCGGCGAGGGCGGCCACGACGCTCGCCAGCTCCGCGGGCTGGACCGGCTTGGCGATGTGGACCTGGAATCCCGCGGTCAGCACCCGCGCGCCGTCTTCGCCCTTCGCGTGAGCGGTGAGCGCGGCGGCGGGAGTCTGGCCCCCGCGGTCGGGGCCGAGCGCGCGCACGCGGCGGATGAAGTCGTACCCGTCCTCCCCCGGCATGCCGATGTCGCTCACCAGCACGTGCGGGCGCTCCGACTCGAGGGCCTGGAGCGCTTCCGCGGTGGTCGCGAACGCGGAGACCTGCGCCCCGTACTGCACGAGCGAGACGCTCAGGAAATCGCGGACGTCATTCTCGTCCTCGAGCACCAGCACGCGGACGCCGTCGAGGCGCACCTCCTCCGCCCGCTCCGCCCGGGGGCCCGGCGTCTCCTCGGCGTCCTCCGACGGCGCCACGAGGGGCAGGTTCACGGTGAACCTCGCGCCCTTGCCTTCGCCTTCGCTCGCGGCATTCACCGTCCCGCCGTGCAGCTCGACGAGGTGACGCACGATCGCGAGGCCGAGCCCGAGGCCCCCGTGCGAACGCGTGCTCGTGCTGTCGGCCTGGCGGAAGCGGTCGAATACGAAGGGCAGGAACTCGCGCGTGATCCCCTTGCCCGAGTCGCGCACCTCCAGCGAGATGTGCGAATCGCCTTTCACCAGCCGTACGCCGATCGTGCCCTGCTGCGGCGTGAACTTCACCGCGTTGCTGACCAGGTTCCAGACCACCTGCTGCAGGCGGTCCGGATCGCCGAGGACCTGGGGCAGCCCGGGGGGAAGATCGAGCTCGAGCTTGATCTCCTTGGCCTCCGCCGAAGAGCGTACCGCGTCCACCCCGGCTTCGACCACCGGCGCGAGATCGATGGGCCGCACCTCTAGGCGCAGCTTCCCCGTGATGATGCGCGAGACGTCGAGGAGATCGCCGATGAGCTGGGTCTGCGCGCGCACGTTGCGCTCGATGACCTCGAGGCCGCGCAGGATGGAGGGCTGATCCAGGTTGCCCGAGCGGAGCATCACCGTCCAGCCGAGGATCGGCGTCAGTGGCGTGCGGAGCTCGTGGGACAGGGTGGCCAGGAACTCGTCCTTGGCCCGGTTCGCCTTCTCCGCCGCCTTGCGCGCGTCCTGCGACGCGCTGTAGAGCCGCGCGTTGTCCACGGCGAGGGCGGCGCGCCGCCCCAGCTCCGCGGCCAGCTCGAGGTCCTCGCGGCCGTAGCGGCGGCCCTGCTGCGTGGACACGATGGTGAGCGCGGCCAGGCAGCGGTCACGGGCCATGAGGGGGACGACCATCATCGATCGGGCGCCCATCGACTGGAGGATCTGCCGTTGCGCCGGGTCGCCGACCAGCGCCTCGAGGTCGCCCTTCGTGACGTCCTCGGCCAGCGTGGGGTCGCCGCAGCGGAGGACGTCGGACTGCGCGCCCTTCCCGTCGGCCGGCGGCGGATGGTCCTTGAGCGCCTGAGCGAGGTCCTTCTGGCTCTGGTCGGCGTGCGCGACCTCCAGCCGCCGGATCGCGCCCTGCTCCTCGACGACGTCGATGTACGACCAGTCGCCGAGAGCGGGGACGGCCAGCCGCACCAGCGCGGCCAGCGTCTCCTCGTAGTCGAGGGATGCGGTGAGGGCGGTGGCCGCCTCGGCCAGGAAGGCCGAGCGTCTCTCCGCGGCCTCGGCCGCGGCGCGCGCGGTCTGCTCGCGGATCAGCTTGACCCGCTCCTCCTCGGCGCGGCGCGTCTCGCTGAGGTCGCGGGCGTACATGTACAGCAGCCCTTCTTCGGTGTACGGCGCCGCCGTCCAGGCCAGCCAGCGATAGCCGCCCGCCTTGGTCGCGAAGCGCGTCTCGAAGTACGGGACCGGCTCCCCCTTGGCCAGCTTGGCAAGCTGCTCCCCGGTGGCCGCGCGATCGTCGGTATGGACGAACTCGAGGAACGAGCGCCCCCGGAGATCGTCGTCGCTGAAGCCCAGGGTCTTGCCCCAGCTCGGGTTCACCTGCTTCAGGGTGCCGGTGAGGTCGGCGATGCCGAGCATGTCGAGGGCGAGGGTGAAGAAGCGATTGCGCTTGGCCTCCGCCTCGAGGCGATCGGCCGCCTCCGCCATCTTCGAGGCATGCTCGCGCTCCAGGAGGAGGCGGACCTGCTCCGCCTGGCGCTTCACCTGCTCGGTCTTGTTGAACAGGTCCACGAAGACCGCGACCTTCGCCTTCAGGATCTCCGGAACGACCGGCGTCTTGATGAAGTCCACCGCGCCCAGGGAGTAGCTGCGGAAGACCTGCTTTTCGTCGAGGTCCATCGCGGTGAAGAAGATGATCGGCGTCTTCTGCGAGCGGCCCCGCGTGCGGATCATCTCCGCGGTCTCGAACCCGTCCATTCCCGGCATGTTGACGTCGAGGAGGATGACCGCGTAGTCCTGCTGGAGAAGGGCCCGCAGCGCCTCGCGGCCGGAGTAGGCGCGGACGAGGTTCTGTCCGAGGTCGCCCAGGATCGACTCCAGCGCCAGCAGCTTGTCGGGTCGGTCGTCGACGAGGAGGATGTCGACCTTCTGGTCGGCGGCGGCGGGCTCGATCGGATTCGCCGCCATCAGCGCGCCCTCCTCGGTCGAGGATACATCACGCGACCTTGCGGTAGAGGCGCTCGCCGAGGTCCTCGTATGCGGCCTCGTGAGGCGAGAACTGCACCGTCTCCTTGGCCCCGAGGGCGAGGAAGCCGAAGCGGACGAGGCTCTGGTAGAAGAGCCGGTGCACACGCTCCTGCAGCCGCCGGTTGAAATAGATGAGGACGTTCCGGCACAGCACCACGTTGAACTCGTTGAAGGTGCCGTCGGTCACGAGGTTGTGCTGGGCGAAGACCATGTTCCGGCGCAGCGACGGGTGGAGCACCGCGCGGTCGCCCACCGCGCTGTAGAAGCTCGCGAAGGAGCGCCGGCCGCCGCTGCGCAGGTAGTTGGCCGTGTTCTCGCGCATCCCCCGCAGCGGCACTTCTCCCGCCGCCGCGCGCTCGAGGACGGATTCGTTCATGTCCGTGGCGTAGATGTGGCATCGGTCGTAGAGGCCCTCTTCCTCGAGAACGATCGCGAAGGAGTACGCCTCCTCGCCGCTTGCGCAGCCGGCGTGCCAGATCCGGACCTTCGGGTACGTTCGCAGCAGGGGCACCACACGCTCGCGCAGCGCCTTGTAGAAGGACGGGTCGCGGAACATCGACGTCACGTTGACGGAGAGGGCGAGCAGGAAGCGGTGCAGGCAGCGCGGGTCGTGGAGCACCTTCTCCTGGAGGCCGGAGACCGTGGCCAGCCCTTCCTCGCGCACGAGGTGACGGACCCGGCGGCGGACGGAGGACATCGCATAGTCGCGGAAGTCGTACCCGTACTGGCGGTAGACGCCCTCCAGCAGCAGCGCGACCTCGATGTCTTCCACCGCCGGCGGCAGCTCCGCGGCGGCGGCGGCGGCGGCTTCGTTCATCCTAGCGGTACAGCCACACCCGGAGGAGCGACAGGAGCTGCTCGGTGTCCACCGGCTTCGCGATGTAGTCCGACGCGCCGGCCTCCAGGCACTTCTCGCGGTCGCCCTTCATGGCCTTGGCGGTGAGCGCGATGATCGGCAGGTCCTTGAATGCCGGCATCTGGCGGATCCGCCGCGTCGTCTCGTAGCCGTCCATCTCGGGAAGCATGATGTCCATGAGCACCGCGTCGACCTGCGGGTTCTTCTCCAGGAGGTCGAGGGCGTCCATGCCCGTCTCGGCGGGGAGGACGTCCATCTTGTGGCGCTCGAGGACGCTCGTCATGGCAAAGATGTTCCGCACGTCGTCGTCGACGAGGAGGATCTTCTTCCCGGCCAGCAGCACGTCCGACCGGTGCAGGTTCTCGAGGATCTGCCGCTTGTGCGCGGGGAGGTTGGCGGCGTTCCGGTGGAGGAAGAGCGCGGTCTCGTCGAGCAGGCGCTCCGGCGACCGGACGTCCTTGAGGATGATGGTCTGCGCCATCTTCTTGAGGGCGGTCTCCTCCTTCTTGGAGAGGTCCTTCCCGGTGTAGACGATGATCGGCAGCGACCGCAGCTGCGGCTGCTTCTTCAGCTGCTCCAGGAGCTCGAGGCCGGGGAGGTCGGGCAGCAGGAGGTCGAGCACCATGCAGTCGAAGTGCTCGCGGGCGAGGGCCTCCAGCGCTTCGCGGCCGCTCGACACCCCGACCGTGCTGACGTCGCCGTTGCCGACGAGCTCGATGATGCTGTGGAGCTGGACCTCGTCGTCCTCCACCACCAGCAGCTTCTTCAGGCGCCGGTCGACGAACTCGCGGAGCTGATCGAAGATCTTTCCGAGCGCTTCCTTGTCCGCCGGCTTCGACTGGAAGCCGAGGGCGCCCTGCTGCAGCGCGCGCTCCGGCTCGTCCGCGACGGAGATCATGAACACCGGGATGTGGCGGGTCGCCGGATCGTCCTTCAGGCGATCGAGGACGCGCCAGCCGTCCACGTCGGGCAGGCTGATGTCGAGCGTGATGGCGCTCGGCTTCAGCTCGCGGGCGAGGGCAAGGGAGGCGGCGCCGCGCGACGTCACCAGCGCCTTGAAGCCCTTCTCGTGGGACAGCTCGTACAGGTAGCGGGCGAACGCGAAGTCGTCCTCCACCACGAGGACGACACGATCGCCGGGAGCGAGGCGGTCGCGGTCGTCGATGAACTCGTCATAGACCGTGGACTCGTCCACGAGCGAATGGCCCGGGACCACCGGCCGCGCGCTCACCGGGGCGGGGGCCGGACGAGTGGACACCGGCGCCGGCGCCGGAGCTCCCGACGCGCTCGCCGAACCGCCGGACGGCAGCACGGTCACCTTGGGCGCCTCGTCGCGCCGCGACTTGACGGGCACGAAGTTCTGCGGGACGTAGAGGACGAACGTGCTCCCCTGGCCGGGCGCGCTCTTCTGCAGCTTGAGCTCGCCGGACAGCAGGCGGGAGATCTCGCGGCTGATGGCGAGGCCGAGGCCGGTGCCGCCGTACTTGCGGGCCGTTCCGCCCATTGCCTGCTGGAAGGCTTCGAAGATGATCTGCTGCTTGTCCGCGGCGATGCCGATCCCGGTGTCGGAGACCGCGAAGCCGATGACCGAGCGCGCGCGCCCGAGCGTGGGATGCTCCGGGCTCCAGCCCGTCAGGGCGGGGAAGATGCGCAGGGTCACCGACCCCTGCTCGGTGAACTTGAACGCGTTGGCGAGCAGGTTCTTGATCACCTGCTGCAGCCGCTTGGCGTCGGTCTGCATGCCGCGGGGCAGCGAGGGGTCGACCTCGATGGTGAAGCCGAGGTTGCGCGACTCCGCGACATGGCGGAAGTTCCGCTCCACGTACTCGCTGATGTCCTGGAAGCCGACCTCTCCCACCTCCACCGAGACCGTCCCCGACTCGATCTTCGAGAGGTCGAGAATGTCGTTGATGAGGGTGAGCAGGTCGTGGCCGGAGCTGTGGATCGTCCGCGCGAACTCGATCTGCCGCGGGGAGAGATTGCCGTCCGGGTTCTCCGCCAGCTGGTTGGCGAGGATGAGCAGGCTGTTGAGCGGCGTGCGCAGCTCGTGGGACATGTTGGCCAGGAACTCGGACTTGTACTTCGAGGTGAGGGCCAGCTGCTCGGCCTTTTCCTCGAGCGCGCGCCGGGCCTGCTCGACTTCCTTGTTCTTGCGCTCGACCTCCTGGTTCTGATCGGCGAGGAGCCGCGCCTTCTCTTCCAGCTCCTCGTTCGTCTGCTGCAGCTCTTCCTGCTGGCTCTGCAGCTCGCGGGCGAGGCCCTGCGACTGCTCCAGCAGCTCTTCCGTGCGGCTGTTGGCCTCGATGGTGTTGAGCACGATCCCGATGGATTCCGTGAGCTGCTCGAGGAACGCGAGGTGGGTGGTGGTGAAGCGGTCGAAGGAGGCGAGCTCCATCACCGCCTTCACCTCGCCCTCGAAGACGATGGGGAGGACGATGATGTTGAGCGGCGTCGCCTCGCCGAGGCCGGACGCGATGCGAATGTAATCCGGCGGAAGGTTTTCGAGCAGGATTTTCTCCTTTTCGATGGCGCACTGGCCGACGATGCCCTGCCCCAGCCGGATCTGCTTGTTTTCGGTGTCCCGTCCATCCGAAGCATACCCCGCCAACAGCGTCAGACGCGGCGGATCCTGATCGGCATCGAGCACGTAAAACTCCGCCTGACGGGCGTCGACCACGGGGCAGAGTTTGAAAGCACCATCCGGCCGACGTTCGTCAAGTCGCGCTGCCCCTGAAGCATCCGGCTGAACTTGGCGAGGTTCGTCTTCAGCCAGTCCTGCTCCATATTCTTCTGCGTCGTATCGCGCAGATTGCGGATCATCTCGTTGATCGTGCTGGAGAGGGCGGCCACTTCGC
>JANMPI010000211.1:0-1603 GCA_031369785.1 Acidobacteriota bacterium | reverse complement strand
CTTCATGCTCGTCGGCGGCGCGGTCGCCGATCGGGTGGACCGGCGGCGCATCCTCCTCACCTCCCAGATGGTCCAGATGTCGCTGGCGGTGATTCTCGCCGTGCTGTGGGTGACGGGGAACCTCGGCCTCGGTGCCATCCTGCTCGTGGCCATCGTCACCGGCCTCACCCAGTCGCAGTCCGCGCCCACGTACCAGGCAGTGCTGACCAGCGTCGTCCCCAGGGACCACATCCCCAACGCGGTGGCGCTCAACTCGCTGCAGTTCAACCTCTCGCGTGCGATCGGACCGGTGATCGCCGGCGCGCTGCTGGCGCGCGGCGGAACGACCGCCTGCTTCGTCGTGAACGCGCTCTCGTTCCTCGCCGTCATCTTCGCGATCTGGCGGATCACCATCCCGCCCCACGCGGCGCCGCCAACGGAGAGCCTCGCCCGGAGCCTCGGCACCGGCCTGCGCCATGTCCTCCACAGCCCGGTCCTTTCCACCCTCACGCTCCTCGGCGCGGTGGGGAGCTTCCTGGCCTTTCCGCTCATCACGTATCTGCCCGTCTTCGCGGGCGACGTGCTGCGCACCGGCGTCACGGGCTACAGCCAGCTGCTGACGAGCTACGGCTGCGGCGCGATCCTCGGCGCGGTGACGACGGCGCATCGGGGCAACCAGCCCGGGCGCGGGCGGAGGCTCCTGCTCGCGATGATCGCTTACGGCGCGGTGACCACCGGGGCCATGATGTGCCGCGACCAGCACGCGGCGATGGCGCTCATCTTCCTCTCCGGCATCACGATGGTGACGGCGTTCTCGACCCTGAACTCGCTCGTGCAGGAGAACGCGCCGGACCCGCTCAAGGGCAGGATCCTCAGCATCTATGGCCTCGCGTTTCGCGGCGGCCTGCCGCTCGGCGCGCTGCTCGCCGGCGTCCTCGTCCGTCCCTTCGGCGCGCCGCTCGTGATCGGAGCCTTCAGCGTGATGGTCGGGACGCTGGCCGCGATCATGCTGGCGACGAACGCTCGGATCCGCGCCCTTTGATCCCCGTCGGCCTGTGGCGCGCGTTGCTCGTCGGCGCCGGAGGATTCGCGGGCGCCATCGCGCGCTACCTCGTGGGGGCGGCGGTCACGCGCGCGCCCCTGGGCTTTCCGTGGGCGACCTTCCTGGTGAACGCCACCGGGTGCCTGGCCATCGGCTTCCTGGCCGTGGTCGCCGACGAGCGCGGCGCGCTCGGGCCCGAGGCGCGGCTCTTCTGGATCGCCGGCGTGCTCGGCGGCTATACGACATTTTCTGCGTTCGGCTACGAGACGATCCTGCTCGCCCGCGGCGGAGACCACGCCCTCGCCGCCGCCAACGTTTTCGGGCAGGTCACAGTCGGGCTTCTCGCGGTATGGACGGGGGCCTGGCTGGCGCGCTCCATCACATGATGGCGTCGCGCCCCTTGACCGCGCGGATCCGGGCAGCGTATGCTGACTCGCGGTTTTCTCCTGTGGACCGCCAACGGGTGAACCCATGGTGAAGTCCTCCGTCGTCGCGGCTCCGCCGAAGGTCGCCGCTTCCCCTCGTCCGGCCGGCACGTACCTGGGCTGCCCCGCCTGCGGCCGTCTCCTGAGCATCTTCTGG
>JANMPI010000203.1:0-7478 GCA_031369785.1 Acidobacteriota bacterium | reverse complement strand
GGTGGGGCGCCACCCCGGTCCGGCGCTCTAACTCGGGTAACAGCACGCTCTCCTCGATGGGTTTGTGAGGGAGCAGCCCGAACACTAAGCGCGGGTGGCGGCGCGCGCGGTCGCGCCCGCGGCCGGCGTCCCAGGCTTCCGTCGCCCGGAGCTCGATGGCGTCGAGACGGTCGTGGTCCCAGCCGAGGGCTTCGTTCACGCCGCGAATCGCCCCTCGCGACGCGGCGCGCTTGTGGATTTCCACTTCCCAGTGTCCCGGACCCTCGACGAGCGGGGCCCACTCGTACGTCCCCTGGCGTGTCGAGCGCAGCGCGTCGAGCAGCGCTTCCGGGC
This sequence comes from Acidobacteriota bacterium, assembly GCA_031369785.1. GTDB lineage: Bacteria > Acidobacteriota > Vicinamibacteria > Fen-336 > Fen-336 > JANMPI01. Next base: position 7,145 of record JANMPI010000203.1, on the reverse strand, counting down.
GGGCGACCGTGCGGGCCAGGAGGGCGTCGCCAGGGGCGAGCGCGTCGAAGGACGTCACCACGTCGGGGACGGCCGCGACGCTCGCGATGTCGACCACGGCCACGGACGGCAACGTCAGGGACATGAATCCTCCTGGGAAAGCACTCGACTCGGGAGAACAAGGGCAACGCCCGTGCCACGCGTACACCGCGTTCCGGTAGCCGTACCCCCGCGGGACGGTGCTGGATTTGCGCGGGCAGGGGATCGGATGCGCAAAACTTGCGACGGGCTCGCGCCACGCCCGCCCAAAGGCCGCGGTGCGCGGGAAACGCGCGATGGCACGCCCGTTGTGTATGGAGACCGGCATGGAGGGTCACGTGGAACTGCAGACGGAATACCTCGGGCTGAACCTGCCGCATCCCTTCATCGTCGGAGCCTCGCCGATCGCCGATGACATCGATCTCGCGCGGCGCGTCGAGGACGGGGGCGCGGCCGCGCTCGTGATGCGCTCGCTGTTCGCGGAGCAGATCGCCCTCGACACCTACGCCGCGTATCTCGACACGGGCCCCGGGCGCACGCTTTCCCTCGCCGAGTCCGCGGGGGCGATCCTCTCGCCCAGGATGTTCGCGCTCACTCCCGACGCCTACCTCGGGCAGCTCGCCGCGCTCAAGGACGCCCTCGACATCCCCGTCATCGCGTCGCTCAACGGCACCCGGCCGGGGCCGTGGCTCGACTACGCGCCTCTCCTCGAGGCCGTGGGCGCGGACGCCCTCGAGCTCAACCTGCAGCCCGGCGGCGGCGAGGTCTCCCGGTCCTCGCACGACATCGAAGCCGAGCTCGTGGAAACGGTTCGACTGGTGCGCGCCTCGGTGACGATCCCGGTGGCGGTGAAGCTGCCCGCGTCCTTCAGCGGGGTCGCGGTATTCGCGGAAGCCCTGCAGCAGGCAGGCGCCAGCGCGCTCGTCCTGTTCAGCCGCGCGCAGGCCCCGGACATGGACCCCGAGTCGCTCTCGCCGATGCCGCCGCCCCAGATCTCGCGCAACACCGAGCTGCCGCTGCGCCTGCGCTGGCTCGCCATCCTCTCCTGCCGCCTGCGCATCCCGCTCGCCGCCACGGGCGGCATCCACGACGAGAAGGGCGCGATCAAGGCGCTGATGGCCGGCGCCCGCGTCGTCCAGATGGTCTCGGCCGTGCTCGCCCGCGGGCCGCGCCACGTGAGCAACGTGCGCTGCGCGATGGAGGAATGGATGGATCGGCACGGGTACGCGTCGATCGCCGCCCTGCGCGGCTCCATGGATCTCCAGGCCTGCCCGGACGCCGCCGCCTACGAGCGCGCGACGGCGATCCTGGCCCTGCAGCGCTACCCCTTGTCGGGTTAACGGAGGACTTCATGCGAATGGAAACCACGGCCCGCGGCGCCGACCTGCTGCGCCACCCGCTGCTCAACAAGGGCACCGCCTTCACCGCCGCCGAGCGCGCGGCCTTCGGCCTCACCGGCCTCCTCCCGCATGCCGTCTCGTCTCTGGCCGAGCAGGCGGAGCGCGCCTACCGGAACGTCGCGCGAAAGTCCTCGCCGCTCGAGCGCTACATCGGGATGGCGGCGCTGCAGGATCGCAACGAGCACCTTTTCTACCGCGTGCTCGTCGACCACCTCGAGGAGCTGCTCCCCGTCGTCTACACGCCCACGGTCGGGGAGGCGTGCGCCGAGTTCAGCCACATCTTCCGGCGCGGGCGCGGGATCTGGATCACCCCCGAGCATCGCGGGCGGATCACCAGCGTGCTGCGCGCGGCCGGAAAGGGAATTCGGCTCGTGGTGGTGACCGACAACGAGCGCATCCTCGGCCTCGGCGACCTCGGCGCGGGCGGGATGGGCATCCCGGTGGGGAAGCTCGCCATCTACGTGGCCGCGGCCGGCGTTCATCCCCGGATGACCCTGCCGGTGAGCCTCGACGTGGGCACCGACAACCAGGAGCTGCTCGCGGACGAGCTGTACCTCGGATGGCGCGCGCCGCGGCTGCGCGGGCCGGAGTACGAGTCGCTGGTCGACGAGTTCGTGGCCGCGGTGAAGTCGACCTTTCCCGACGCCGTGCTGCAGTGGGAAGACTTCAAGAAGAACACGGCGTTCCATCTCCTGGACCGCCATCGCCGGATGCTGCCGAGCTTCAACGACGACATCGAGGGCACCGCCGCCGTGGTGGTGGCGGGCCTCCTCTCTTCGGAGCGCCTCACCCGGCGCCGTCTCGCGGACGAGCGCGTCGTGATCCTGGGCGCGGGCGCGGCCGGCGTCGGCATCGCGCAGCTCCTCCGCGTCGCCCTGCTGAAGCAGGGCAGCAGTGTCGCGGACACCGTGCGCGCGGTCGCGATCCTCGACAGCCACGGTCTCGTGGTGGACGATCAGCCGATCGCCGACGCGCACAAGCGGCCCTTCGCCTGGCCGGCGGATCTCGCGGCCGGACTCGGCCTCGGCCCCGGCCGGCGGTCGCTCCAGGACGTCGTGCGCCAGTTCCGTCCCACCGTGCTCGTCGGCGCGTCGGGGCAGCCCTCGGTGTTCGACGAGGAGGTGATCCGCGCGGTGGCGGCCGGAGTCGACCGCCCGCTGGTCCTGCCCCTTTCCAATCCCACCTCGAAGAGCGAGGCCGTGCCCGCGGACGTGCTGGCGTGGACCGACGGCGGCGCGCTCGTGGCCACCGGAAGTCCGTTCGATCCCGTCGAACGCGGCGGAACGGTGACGCGCATCGGGCAGGCGAACAACGCGTTCGTGTTCCCGGGCATCGGGCTCGGCATCCTCGTCGCCCGCGCCAACCTGGTCACCGACGCCATGTTCCTCGCCGCCGCGGAGGCCCTCGCGGGCGAGGTGAGCACGGAAGACCTGGGCGCGGGCAGCCTGTATCCGCGCGTCCGCGAGCTTCGCCGCGTCACCGCCCGCGTCGCGGAGGCGGTCGTCCGCGAGGCGCGAGACGGCTGCGTCGGCCTTCCCTACGAGGACGGCGAGATTCCCGGCGCCGTGGCCCGGATGATGTGGGAGCCCGCCTATCCGGACATCGTCCCGATGGCCTCCCCGGTCGCATGAGCGTCGTCGCCTTTGCTCGCGCCGATGCGCACGCCGCCGACGGGATGGTCGTCCTCGTCGGCACCCCGAACGTCGGCAAGAGCGCGCTCTTCGGAGGCCTGACCGGCCGCTACGCCACGGTTTCGAACTATCCCGGCACGACGGTCGACGTGAGCTCGGCGCCGGCGATGGTCGGCGGCGAGCGCCTGCTCGTGCTCGACACCCCGGGCACGGCCTCGCTGGTCGCGCTGTCCGACGAGGAGCGGGTCACGCGCGACGTGCTCCTGGATGGCGCCATCCGCGCGGCGGCGGTCGTCGCCGACGCCAAGGACCTCCGGCGCGGCCTGTCGCTCGCCCTCCAGCTGGCGGAGATGGGCGTGCCGTTCATGGTCTGTGCGAACATGATGGACGAGGCCCAGGCGGCGGGACTGTCTCCCGACCTCGAGCTCCTCGCGTATCGCCTCGGCGTGGACGTCGTGCCCACCATCGCCACCCGCGGCTTTGGGCTGGCCGCCGTGCGCGATGCGCTGGGGGCGCCGCGCTCCTCCCCGTTCCGCGTCTCGTACCCGCCGCCGGTCGAGTGCGCGCTGGGCGCGATCCTTCCCTACATGACGAGGGGCTCGGTTGCGCCGCGGGGCCTCGCCCTCCTGGCCCTCGCCGCCGACGACCTCGACTGGCTGTGGCCGCGCGTCACCGCGACGGGCCGCGCGCACGTCGAAGCGGCGCGACTCGAGCTCGCCCGCACGATGGTGGAGCCGGCGGCCTGTGCGATCGCGAGGGTCCGCCTCGCCGAGGCCGACGCGCTCGCGCGCGCCGCGGCGCCGGCTCCGGGCCGCCCGCGCACGCCGGTCGTGGCGCGGCTCGAAGCGCTGACCCTGCATCCCGTGTGGGGCTATCCCATCCTCGCCGCGGTGCTCGTGGCCGCTTATGCCTTCGTCGCGAAGCTGGGCGCGGGCGTGCTGGTGGACTTCTTCGAGAATCGCGTGTTCGGAGGCTTCGTTTCCCCGGCCGCCACCCGCCTCGCCGATGCCGTCATTCCCTGGGCATGGGCCCGCGACCTCGTGGTGGGCCAGTACGGGATCGTGACCATGGCCCTCGCGTACGCGCTGGCCCTGATCCTCCCCATCGTCAGCACCTTCTTCGTGGCTTTCGCGGTCCTCGAGGACTCCGGCTACCTGCCACGCCTCGCCGTCCTCGCCAATCGCGCGCTGCGGGCGGTCGGGCTGAACGGCAAGGCAGTTCTGCCCATGGTCCTCGGCCTCGGCTGCGGGACGATGGCCACGCTCACCACGCGTGTGCTGGAGACGCGCAAGGAGCGCATGATCGCGATCCTCCTCCTCGCCCTCGGGGTGCCGTGCTCGGCGCAGCTCGCGGTGGTGATGGTCCTCCTGGCCCCGCTGCCTCTCGCGGCCACGGTGATCTGGACCGCGATCATGGCCGCGTCCATCCTCACCGTCGGCTGGCTCGCGGCGCGGCTCATCCCCGGCGAGCCGAGCGATCTCGTCATCGAGCTGCCGCCGCTGCGGCGCCCGACGCTGGCCAACGTCCTCAACAAGACGCTCGGCCGCGTGGAGTGGTATCTGAAGGAAGCGGTTCCCCTCTTCGTCGCGGGAACGGTCTTCCTGTTCGTCGCCGATCGCGTGGGGGCTCTAGGCGCCATGGCGCGCGCCGGGGAGCCGATCGTCTCCGGCCTCCTCGGGTTGCCCCCTTCGGCCGCGACCGCGTTCGTGGCCGGCTTCCTCCGCCGCGATTTCGGGGCCGCCGGCCTCTTCCGGCTCTACGAGCAGGGACAGCTCGATCCCGTGCAGGCGCTGGTCGCGACGGTCACGGTCACGCTCTTCATTCCCTGCTTCGCGAGCTTCCTGATGATCGCCCGCGAGCGCGGGTGGCCGACCGCCTCGGCCGTGATGGCGTTCGTGGTGGCCTGTGCGCTGGGCATGGGCGCCCTGCTGCGCGCCGCGGTGGAGGCGATGGCATGAGCTGCCGCTGCCCGTTGTGCGGCGCCGGGATCGCCGGTGGCGGGGCGACCTGCGCCGCCTGTCCCCTCTCCTTCCGCTGCGACCTGCTGCGTTGCCAGAGCTGCGGGTACCAGTTCCCGCGTGGGTCGCGGCTCGTCGCCTGGGCGCAGCGTCTGCTGCGCCGCCGCGCCCCGTTGGACGCGGGGCCGGCGACCCTCGACGACGTCTCCCGCGGCACGACCTGCGTCGTCTCCCGCGTCGACGGCGATCCCGCGCTGCGCGTGAAGCTCGCGCACCTCGGCCTCGCCGAGGGGGCGGCGGTCCGCGTCGACGAGCGGCGGCCCGAGCTCGTTCTTTCCGTCGGTCCCGCGCGCTTCGCGGTGGAGCGCACGATCGGCCGCCGGGTGTTCGTTCATGCCGCAACGGAGCGCTGACCGTGCGTCGGCGGAGGAGGGTGCGATGAGACGCAAGACGACGGTGGCGGGAGCGGCGGGCGCCTTGGCGCTGCTCGCGGTGGCGGCGATGGGGCAGCAGACGACGGAGACCTTCTCCGCCGGGACCGACGGCACGGCCGTCTACCGGACGTACTGCGCCACCTGTCATGGGATCGACGCGAAGGGCGACGGGCCCCTGGCGCAGAGGCTGCGCCAGGCCCCGCCCGATCTGACGCTCCTCGCGAAGCGCAACGGCGGGAAGTTCGATGCGCTGGCGGTGCACCGCATGATCGACGGCCGCGAGCCGCGGAAGGACCACGGCGGCCCGGACATGCCGGTGTGGGGCGACGCGTTCAAGAACTCGCGGGAGGGGTACAGCGAGAAAGCGGTGAAGGCCCGCATCGACGCCCTCGTCGAGCACCTGAGGTCGGTCCAGAAGCAGTAGGCGGGCAAAGCCGCGAAAGGGAGAGCCGGCGTGGATGACATGTTGATCGGTATCGCGGGGTCGGGCGGCGACGGGGTGGTGTCCGCGGGGGAGTCGCTGCTGAACGCGCTCGCGGTGGAGGGCTACTACGGCCTGATGACCAAGAGCTTCGGCTCGCAGATCCGGGGCGGCGAGTCGTCGTGCCGGATCCGCATTTCAACCATGCCGGTGCTCAGCGCGGGCGGGACCCTCGACGTCGCCGTCGCCCTCGACTGGGACGACTTCCTGAAGTTCGGCGCCGAGCTGCCGGTGGACGGCCACACGACCGTCATCTACGACTCGGCCAGCGGCATCGCCACCGATCGCCTCCCGCTTCCGGGAATCCGCACCGTCGAGGCGATCGCCGTTCCCATCGGCGAGCTCGCCCGCGCGTCGGGGAGCGACAAGGCCAAGGCGATCGTCGTCCTCGGCCTGCTCGCGGGCTGGTTCGGCACCGCGCACCACGCTCTCCTCGACGGAATCCGGCGGAAATTCGCGCGCAAGGGCCCGGAGATCGCGGCCACCAACGAGCGCGCGTTCGCCGCCGGGCTGGACTTCGCGGAAAAGCATCCGCTCCACGCCCCCAGGCGCCTGGCGCGGCCTCTCGCGGCCGGGCCGAAGTGGCTCGCGGACGGGAACGAGATGTGCGCCTCGGCCGCCGTCTTTGCCGGCTGCGAGTTCTTCGGCGGCTACCCGATCACGCCGTCGACGGAGATCATGCAGGCCCTCGCGCGGGACCTCTGGAAGTTCGGCGGCGCGGTGCTGCAGGCGGAGGACGAGATCGCCGGCGTGGGCGCGGCCATCGGCGCGTCGTTCGCGGGGCGCAAGGCCATGACCGCGACCTCCGGCCCGGGGATGTCGCTCATGACGGAGATGCTCGGCCTCGCCACCATCGCCGAGCTGCCGCTCGTCTGCGTGAACGTGCAGCGCGGGGGGCCGGCGACGGGCATGCCGACCAAGAGCGAGCAGTCCGACCTCCTCCAGGCCGCCTTCTCCGCCCACGGCGACGTCGTGCGCCCGGTGCTGGCGCCGACGAGCGTCGCCGACACCTTCGCGGTCACCGTCGCCGCCTTCAACATCGCGGAAGCGCTGCAGACGCCGGTGATCGTCCTCTCCGACCAGGAGATCGCGCAGCGCAAGGAGATCCTCGACCCCATCGAGACGTCGGAGAGGACGATCACCGGCGTCTGCAGCGCCTCCGCGATGTTGAAGGCGGCGACGGTGACGTGGAACGTGTCCGCCACGCTCGTAGGCGCCAGCAC